>NZ_BAAGXT010000017.1:0-113131 GCF_054779695.1 Nocardiopsis coralliicola
TCGCCGGCGACGGCGACCGCGGCACCGTGCGCCGCGAGCGCGCCGGCCACCGCCGCAGCGGCACCGGGCTCTGCGGCGCCGGCGGTGCCGCCGCGCGCGGTGCCGCGGTCTGCGGCACCGCCCCCGGACGCGTCCATGACCAGCGCCTTCCGCCCGGCAAGCACCGCCGGATGTACTGCCGCTGTCGGTGCCACTCTCGGCCTCCGCTCCCTCAGGCCCTGCTGCAGGCTGGCCGGCGCGGCAGCGGCCGCACCGTCGCCGCCCAGCCTGCCCGGAGGCCCCGCGGGCAAACGCCGACCGCGCTGCGCCACACCCGCGCAGACCGCGGGCGGAACCGCTGCCCCAGGTCAGCGGGGCATTGTGCGGCACCGCCGGGTCTGGCACAATGACTCGCGGGTGTCTAAGACGCAGACACACCGCCACTGAAGCACTCCCTCCCGGGATTCCTTCCGGTTTCGAGGCGAGTGCATTTCGTTTTTCCTGCTCCGCGTGCGGCGATCGCCGCGGGAGCGCCTCCGCGATTCAGTCAGGTGTGTGCCGATGCGTCGTTTTCTCCGTTCCCTTCCACCCGCCATCCCCCGCTCTCAGCGCTCAGCGCTTTCGCTGTTTTCTCAGAGCCAGCGCTTCCTGCGCCTCGTTCCATGTCCGCGCGCGTCCCTGCGCGCTCTGCCGTGCACTCCGCCGTGCCCGCGCCGCGGGCGCACCGCGGCTTGCAGGGCAGTGCCGCACAGGGCGGTGCCCGGCAGGGCGGCACCGGCCGCACGCCGCGGACACCAGTCTTCGCCCCTGCATCGAGGAGTCCTTCGTGAAGATCGCCCTCATCGCCGAGCACACCACGCCCCTCGCCGCGCACCGCGCGGAGCCGACCTGCGGTGACAGCGTCCACGTCGCCGCGCTCTCCCGCCAGCTCGCCAAGCTCGGCCACCGGGTGACCGTCTACGCCCGGGTCAGCAACGACGACCCGGAGGGACGCTCCCGGATGGGCCGCAGCGTGCACGCGCACCTGCTGGCCGCCGGACCGGAGCGCCCGCTGCGCGCGCACGAGGAGGCCGAGCACACCGGCGCCTTCGCCACCGCGCTGGGCGAGGCGCTGGCCGCCGACGCTCCGGACGTGGTGCACGCGCTGGGCTGGACGAGCGGACTGGCAGCGCTGGCCGCCGCCGGAAGCGGCGAGGGCCGCCCGCCGGTGGTGCAGACCTTCAGCACCCTCAACGCCGCCGAGCAGCGGCACGGGCTGCCGGAGCGGCCCGACCGCGCCCGGATGGAGGCAGCCATCGCCGGCCGCGCCGACGCGGTCATCGCCGGCTCCGACGACCTCCGGTTCGAACTCGCCCGGATGGGCCTGGCCCGCCAGCAGGTCAGCGTGGTGCCGTTCGGGGTCGACACCGACCACTTCAGCGTGGAGGGCGCCGCGGCCGCCGAACCGTGGACGCGCCGCCGCGACGAGGCCACGCGGCTGATCACCGTCAGCCGCCCCGGGTCGGGCGGTGCGGAGCGCGCGATCGAGGCCGCGGTGCGGCTGCCGGGGACCGAGCTGCTCGTGGTGGCGGGTGCGTCGCCCACCTACCCGGGCACCGACGACGAGCTGCGCCGCCTCGAACTGCTCGCCAAGGAGGCCGGCGTCGGCGACCGCGTGCGGCTGTCCGGCCCGGTCGACCGCAAGGAGCTGCCGCGGCTGCTCCGCTCGGCAGACGTGCACCTGGCGGTCGACGACTACGACCCGTCCGGCGGCGCGCTGCTGGAGGCGATGGCGTGCGGGCTCCCCGTGGTGGCCAAGGCCGCCGGCGGCGCGACGGCCGCCGTCCTCGACCAGACCACCGGCCTGCTGCTGCGCCGCGCGCAGCGCGACTCGCTCGCCCGCGCACTGCACGCGCTGTCCAGCGAGCCGACGATCCGCACCGCGCAGGGCATCGCCGCCGCCGACCGGGCCCGCTCGCGCTACACCTGGCAGCGGGTCGCGGCCGAGACCGAGCGGGTCTACAGCGCCGCCCTGCCCCAGGAGGAGGGCCTCGCCGCTGCGTCGGGCGACGATGTGCACTAGACCGGGACCGCCCGTCCCGGCGCACGCGCCTGCGCCGGACGGGGGCGGCCTTCTGCCCGACGCCGCCGGCAGCGTGCGGCCGCGCCCCGCCCCGGCGGAGCGCACCGGGGCGCCCCGATCGGACGGCGGGGCGGCGTCCGCCCTCGCGGGCCCTCCGGGCGCTGCGGCTCCCCCGTGCGCGCACGGGTGCGGCGGAGAGGCGAGCGGGCCGGCAGCGGGCACGGGCCCCGGCCGCTCCCGCGGCCGCCCTGCTACCGGGGTCCGCGGCTCTGCCGACCGCGGCCCGGGGACGCGCGGGCACCGGCACAGCAGCGCCGCCGCACAGGTCGGCCCCGCACCCGGGGGGCCGGCAGCCGGCGCTCCCGGCGCTTTCGCGGGCGGCCCTGCTCCAGCAGCGGAGGAGCGCACCGGTGCGGGCACCCCCGCGGAACCCCCGCCACCCGCCCGGAGCACTCGCGGCCGCGCACCGCAGCCGCGCGTGCCCGCGGGGCGCTCCGGGGGAGCCGCCAGGTCGGCACGCCGGAGCGGCAGCCGCGCGGCGGCGCCGCGGCCAGGCAGGAGGGCGCACGCCGCACCGGCGGCCGGGCGGGCGATCGGACAGCGGGCACGCGCGGTCCTCCGATTCCGAGTACTGTGCACGGCGCCATGACGTCCCCCGCCGATCCCGCGGTCCTTCGCGGCATGCCCGCCGGCGCCTTCGCGCACGCCGGCGTCTTCGCCGCGGGGCCGGAAGCGCTCGCGGCGGCGCTGGCGGCTCCGGTACGAGCGGCCGCCGAGGCGGGAACACCCGTCATCGCCGCGGTCAGCGACCGGCTCGGTGCCGCGCTGGCGCGTGCCTCCCGGGGCGCGGAACTCCGGTTCACCGACCGGGCCGCGCACTACGACGCGCCGGGGCGGGCAGCGGGCGCACTGCACCGCATCGCCGTCTCCCACGCGGCGACCGGGGCTCTGTTCATCGGCGAGCCGCTGCTGCCGGACCACGCCGGCGAGCTGGACCACTGGCGGCACGCCGAAGCCGCGCTGCACGAGGCGCTGCGCCGCGACCGGCTGCAGCTGCTCTGCGCGCATGACACCCGGGTGCTGACCGCAGCCGCGGCAGCCTCCGCGCGGGCGGCGCACCCGCACCTGCGCGCGGTGGACGGCCAGCATCCGAACCCCGGCTTCCGGCCGGCGGCGCGCGGCCGGGCCGACACGGCCGGCCGGAGCAGCGGAGGCGGCGGAGGCAGGGTGCCGCCGCCGGCCGAACCGGAGCCCTCCGCCCACGTCCTTCCGCTCGGCCGCGACCTGGCCGCGGTGCGCAGCGGCGCGGAGGCGCTCGCCGAGGCGGTGGGCCTGCCCAGCGCCCGCCACGCCGACCTGGTCGTCGCGGTGAACGAGCTGGCCGCCAACATCGTCGAGCACGGCGGCGGCACAGGCCGCCTCGTGCTGTGGCGGGCCGGCGACCGCATCGTCTGCGAGGTGCGCGACACCTCGACCGCGTTCAACGACACCCTCGCCGGGCAGCGCCCCGCCGAAGGGCTGCAGGGGCGCGGCTACGGCCTGTGGATCACCCGGCAGGTGTGCGACTTCTTCGAGGTCGTCCCCTCGCCCCGGGGAACCCTGGTCCGGCTAGTCTTCCGCGCGCCCCGGCAGGGCCGCTGACCGGATCCCGCCCCGCCTGTTGACTTCGCGTTAACTCGAAGTCCGAGGCTGGGCGCATGACTACCGACTCCACGGCCGCCACCGTGCCGCCCGCCCTCGCCGCCCCCGCAGACACGGCCGAGCACGCCGCCGACCGCGCCGCGATCGAGCGGATCATCGCCGACATCGAACGCGGCTTCAACGGCAACGACCCCGGCCTGCTCGCCGAGCACTTCGCCAGCGACGGCACCGCGGCCATCGCGACGGGCCGCCTCCTCGCCGGCCGCGACGCGATCCACGCGGCTGCCGCCGCGGGCCTCGCCGGTCCGCTGCGCGACTCCCGGGCCCGCTACACCGTCGACTCCGTCACCTTCGTCCGCTCCGATGTCGCCCTGGTCCGCAAGAGCGCCGCCGACCTCGGCGCCGACGGCGCGCCCACCGGCCCCGACCCCGCGATGGTGGCGCTCTACGTGCTGGTGAAGCAGGACGGACGCTGGTGGATCGCCGCCCGCCAGAACACGCTCGCCACCGGCTGACCGGCCCGCGCGCCGGTGGGAGGCCGCAGCTGCGGCCTCCCACCGGCGCAGCCGGCTTCACCGTCGGGTGCAGAGCTCCACCGGAGACGCGTCCAGACCGCCGACCGGCGGCGTAGGAGGGGCTCCTACGGGAGGGCGGGCCGCAGCGGGCCCGCGCACCGCTCCCGGACGGCCGCCGGGGAGCGCCGCTGCGGCCGGGCGTCAGGCCAGAACGGACTCGCGCGCCTGGGCCGGGTCGGGCTCGATGGTGAGGACCTGGTCGATGCCGGCGATGACGAAGAGGCGCTGGACGGTGCCCTGGGGTGCGGCGATCACCAGGCGGATGCCGCGGTCGCGGGCCTGGCGGTAGGCCGAGACGAGGACGCCGATGCACCGCGAGTCGCAGAAGCCGACGCCGGACATGTCGATGACGATGCCGCGGGCCGGCTCACTGGCGGTCAGGAGCCCGTCGATGACCTCGGCGAGGGCCGGGGACGTGGTCGCGTCCAGCTCGCCCTCCGGCGCGACGACGGCGACCCCGCCATCGTCCGCCACGGGGATCTGCACCGGCACGCGCACCCTCCTCCTCTGCTGCGGACGCCATCCGCGCCCGCCCGACGCCCGGCCACGGGCGGCGGGGGTGGTCTCCTGCGTCCGAGCAGTCCGCCCCCGCGCCGACACGCCGTCGTCCGGCGCTGCGGGGCGTCCACGCCTCCGAGCGTATCTCCTGCCCGCGGCAGGGCCCAGAACAGCCGGTCCACCGTCACCACACCGATATCCCCGGATCACCCGGCTTTTCCGCTGGTCGCCGGAAACGAGAGGACTGAGCGGTGCGCTGCGCGCGGCCGCGCGCGGAACCGGTCCGCGGCCGCGCCTCGGACGCGGGGGGACACCTGTCCCGCTGCGCGATGCCCCGGCACACCCCTCGCAGCGTCCTCCTCGCCCCGTGGAGCCGAGGAGGAAGAGCGGGCCGCCCCGGCTCCCCCGCCGGCGGTGAGCGATCCACCGCACACGCCCTAGCGGCGGGAGTTCTCCTCCACCAGCGAGCGCGCCACCTCCGCCACCTTGATGCGGTTGCGCTGGGCGACGCTGCGCAGTTCGGCGAAGGCTTCGGCGGCACCGCACCCGCGTGCGTGCATGATGATGCCCTTGGCCTGGTCGATGACCGCCCGCGCGGACATGGCGCGGCGCATGTGCGCGGCCTCGCGCGCGGCGTCGGTGTAGCGGCCGGCGCTGTGCAGCGCCATCGCCGCGTGCTCGGCCAGCAGGGCGACAAGCGGCGCGACCGCGGCCACGTCGAACCCGTCGCCGCGCACCGAGTGCACGCCGAAGGTCACCACCTCGCCCTCCATCGCGCAGGGGTAGGTGACCGACGAGCGGTCGCCGCACTGCACGGCCGTGCTCACGTAGCCGGGCCAGCGGCGCTCCCGCAGCACGTCGGAGACGATGACGGGGCGCATCTCGCGGACCGCCTCCACCGCGGGCCCCTGGTCGGTCGTGTACTGGTGTTCCAGGGCCGACGCCAGGTCGGAGTGGGAGGCACCGTAGTCGACGACGACGTGCCGGCCGGCGCCGCCGGCGTCCACGGCACCGCCGCTGCCGCCGTCGGCGACGTCGCGCCAGATCACCACGAGAGCCGCGGAGCAGCCGGGCACCGAGCTCGCGGCCGCGGCGCTCATCCGGTCGAGCGCACGCTCCGGCGTGCCGCCGTCGGTGTGCCCGAGCTCCCCGATCGCGCTCGCGAGCCGCTCCACCCACGCGGGCGCGGTGTCCGCAGCTTCCATCACCGCCGCCTTCCCCGCACCGGGCGGTCGAATCCACGTCCTGACTCCACGGTAACCGCAGAACGCGCCGGGTTCCGCATACGTTAGCGTCGATACGCGACCGCGCCAGCGCGGGCGGACGCGGCCGCACCACGACGACGGGAGTCACAGGGCGTGCCGGACAATCTGGCCGAACTCCAGCGGGAGATCGCGGAGCTGAACGACCGGGCGGAGGCGCTCCGCACCAGCCTCGGCATGGACTCCGGCGATACGGCGGGCACGGCGCGGGCCGCGCTGGCCGAACTCGACTACGCCGGCCGCCTGCTCCAGGACTGCGGCGAGCGGATCGCCGCCGCGTCGGCGGCTCCGGACGGCACCGGCACCGGCCCGCAGCGGTCGGTGCACGCCGACGACGAGCGCTCGATACTCAAGGCGGTCTTCAACGAGCTGACCGTCCCGGTCCTGCTGCTCGACCGCGACGGCCACATCCGCCGGCTCAACGCGCTGGCCGCCGAGCGGCTCGGCGGCGCGCCCGGCTACCTGACCGGGAAGCCGTTCTCCACCTTCGTCGACCTGCGGCGCCGGGCGCCGCTGCGGTCGTGGCTCGCGGCGGTGCTGCGGGACGGCAGCCCGGCGTCGTTCGAGTCACGCCTGGCGCAGCGCGGCTGGGCCGAGGACGTGCACCTCGCGCTGACCCGGATCGAGGTGCCGCTGGAGGCCGAGCCGCTGGTACTGGTCGTGGTGTCGCCGCCGCACCAGGAGGCCGAGGAGGACGGCCCGCCGCCGCTGGAGGCGGAGGTGGAGGACCAGGTCGTCGTCCTCGCTGCGCGCCGGCTCGACGTGCTGACCCGGATGACGCGGCTGCTGCTCGCCTCGGCCGGGCCGGGCGGCGAGGGGCGGCCGCTCGCCCTGGAGGAGGCCGCGGCGCTCCTCGCCGACTCCTACGCCGACTGGGTGCTGCTGGACGTCTGCGATCTGCCCTCGGAACCGGACCGCGCGCGGCGCGCCGTGGTCGCGGTGCCCGAGGACGATGCGCACCGGGCACTGCTGGAAGGCGCCGACCCGATGGACTCCGACGTGCCCGGCGACGTGCTGGCGACCGGCGACTCGCTGCTGAACCAGCTGATCGAGGACGAGGGCCTCCTCGGTGCCGGCGCGGACGGCGCCCCGGTGCTCGCGACGCTCGGCGCGGGCTCGCTGCTCAGCGTCCCGCTCCGGGGCAGCCGCGGAATCCGGGGGGCCCTGACTCTCATCCGCCGCAGCAACCGCGGATCCTTCCGCCTCGCCGACCTGGGACTGATCGAGGAGATCGGGGAGCACATCGGCCTGGCCCTGCCGCCCCATCCCGACAGCGCCGCCGACGCTCCGGACGCCTCCGGCGCGGCCACCGGCTGACCCCTCCGGCCGCTTCTGCGAGCGGCCGCCGTCCCCGCCGAGCAGCGAAGCCGCCGCGCACTCCGAGCACTCGGCCGCGCCCCTGGCCTCCGGTCCGCAGCGGCCCCGCGCCACCGCAGGCCGAGGACCCTGCGCCCCCGCCCGCGGGGGCGGGACCGGCATGCGCTGGGTGCGGCGGCCGCCGGTCGCCTGCATCCTGCGCGCGGGGACGGCCCCCGCCGTTGCTGCGGCCGGCAGCCGCCGACGCTGCACTGCACGGGGACCCACACGTGCATCCGCCGTCGCGCCGGATGGGGCCGCACTGCACCCCGCGACTTCCGGGATGGCCCCCGCGAGCCGGAGCGGGATCCCGCCGCCAGCCGTCCGCGCCCCGCGCGGGCGGCCGGAACACGCCCTAGGCGAAGTCCCAGAGCAGCCGGTAGTAGGCGATGCGCTCGGGGTCGGCCTCAATGCCGTAGCCGGCGTAGACGGCCTCGGTGTAGCCGGAGCCGTAGTTCCAGTCCATACTCCAGGCAGCGACGGCGAGGTCGGCCCAGCGGTCGGCGGTGCCGAGGGAGCCGAGGTCGACGTGGCCGGCGAAGCCGCCTGCCGGGTCGAGGAGGGTGTTGGGGGCGCAGGCGTCGCCGTGGCAGACGACGAGCCGGTCGGCCGGCGGCGGGGCCGCGAGGCGGGCGCGGACCGCAGCGGGGTCGAGGCCGCGGTGCTCCGGGGACAGGTCCTCATCAGGGATCCCGCCGGGGGCGGCGAGGCGCTCGTCGCAGCGGCGCAGGCGGCGCTCGATGCTCCAGTCGAACGGGCACTCGGCCACCGGGAGCGCGTCGTGCAGGCGGCGCAGGCCGTGGCCGATGGCGGTGCCCGCCGTGACCGGGTGGTCCCGCCAGCGGGGGTCCACCGCGGAGCTTCCCTGCAGCGCCGCGGTCACCAGCCAGGTCCCGGCCGGGTCCGCGCCGCGGCCGAGGACCTCGGGGACGCGCACCCACTGCTGCGCCCAGGCGAGCCGCTCGGCCTCGGCCGCGAGGTCGATCTCGGGCGTGCCGGCCGGCGTCCACTTGAGGTAGCGGTCCGGCCCGTCGCCGGTGAGGCGGAAGGTCGTACCGCCCAGCTCGTTGATCCAGACCGGTTCGGTACGGGCCGAGCCCGCCAGGGCCCGCACGACGGCGGGCACCTCGACGGGGCCGGTGGGGATTTCCGAGATAGTGCGGCTCACCGCGCCATCCTCCCGCTCCCGCGGTGCCGGCGCGACCGGATTTTCCGCGGCCCGCGGAACGCCCCGGCCGCCGGGCCGCAGCGGGCGGCGCAGCGGCGGGCGGCCCGCGGCCGGTCAGCCCCCGGTCTGCTCCGGGCCGCGGAGGGCTTCGACGACGGTGGTCATCTGGGCGACGGACCGGTCGAGGTCGCGGACGGCCTCGATGGTGCGGGTGTCGAGGCCGCGGTCGGTGACGATCAGCTCCCGGAGCGGCTCCAGCGACGCGTTGACCTCGGCGGTGCGCCGGGCCAGGCGCGCCACCAGCGGCTCGGCGTCGGCTCCGGTCTCCTCGGCGACCTGCCGGCGCAGCAGCCGGGCCTGGTCCTTGAGGCGCTGCTTCACCTGGAACAGCTCGACGAAGACCTCCACCTTGGAGCGCAGCACCCACGGGTCGAACGGCTTGGTGAGGTAGTCGATGGCCCGCGCCGCGTACCCGCGGAACACCTGGTGCCGGTCGATGCCGGCCCCGGTGAGGAAGATGATCGGCACATCCCGGGTCTTCTCCCGCTGCTTGATGTGGCTGGCGGTCTCGAAACCGTCCATGCCGGGCATCATCACGTCGAGCAGGATGACCGCGAAGTCGTCCTCCAGCAGCGCCTTGAGCGCCTCCTCACCCGACGAGGCGCGGACCAGGTTCTGGTCCAGCGAGGTGAGGATCGCCTCCAGGGCCGTCAGGTTCTCGTCGCGGTCGTCGACAAGAAGGATGTTCGCCTTCTGTGGCACGTCTACTGCTCCTGCCCGTCTTCGGTGCCGTCCTCCGGTGCCACCCACGTGCGGATCACGTTGAGGAGGTGGCCGAGGTCGACCGGCTTGGTCACGTAGTCTGACGCACCGGCCTCCATGCTGGCCTCGCGGTCCCCCTGCATCGCCTTCGCGGTCAGCGAGATGATCGGCAGATCGGAGAACTGCGGCATCGCGCGGATCTCGCGGGTCGTGGCGTTGCCGTCCAGCTCCGGCATCATGATGTCCATCAGGACCAGCGACACGTCCTCGTTGGCCTCGAGCTTCTCGATGCCGGTGCGGCCGTTGTCGGCGTAGAGGACGGTGAGGCCCTTCGCCTCCAGCGCGCTGGTCAGCGCGAAGACGTTGCGGATGTCATCGTCGACGATGAGCACGGTCTTGCCCGCGATCCGCTGGTCCCGCTCGTGCTCGCTGTCGGTCCCGCGCTCTTCGCCGGACTCCTCCGGCTCGGTCTCGCGCAGCACCGGGACGCTGCCGCCGGTGTCGGCTTCGGGCAGCTCCGGCGGGACCTCGGTGAGCTCGGCGGGGGTGTCCGGCACGTCGCCGAACTCGATGTCGGTGAGCGGTTCGATCGCCGACTCCGGCGGCCGCTGCTCCTCCGGCGGCGCGCCGAGCGCCGGCTCGGACCGGTCGGCGGTCTCCTCGGGGACCCGCACCGGCAGCAGCAGGGTGAAGGTGCTGCCCTCGCCGACGGTGCTCTCCACGCGGATGTCGCCGCCGAGCAGCCGCGCGAAGTTCCGGCTGATCGACAGGCCCAGCCCGGTGCCGCCGAAGCGGCGGGACGTACCGCCGTCCCCCTGGTGGAACGCCTCGAAGATGACCTGGAGCTTGTCGGGTGAGATCCCGATCCCGGTGTCGGCCACCGAGAAGGCGATGACCTCCTCGTTCTCGCCGAACATGTCGAAGTCGGCGTCGTCCATCGCCCAGGCCGGCTTGATGAGCAGCCGCACCTCCCCGGAGGAGGTGAACTTGACGGCGTTGGAGAGCAGGTTGCGCAGGATCTGCTGGAGGCGCTGCTCGTCGGTCCACAGGTGGTCGGGGATGTCCGGCGAGACGACCACGGCGAACGCGAGGCCGCGGTCCTGGCTGAGCGGCCGGAACGACGCCTCGACGTAGTCGACGAGCCCGCGGATCGGGACGTCGGCCGCCTGCACCTCGACCCGCCCGGACTCGACCTTCGCCAGGTCGAGGATCTCGTCGATAAGTTCGAGGAGGTCGCTGCCGGCCTTGTGGATGGTCTGGGCGAACTCGACCTGCTTGGAGGTGAGGTTCTGCTCGCTGTTGTCGGCGAGCAGCCGCGCCAGGATCAGCAGGCTGTTCAGCGGAGTGCGGAGCTCGTGCGACATGTTCGCCAGGAACTCCGACTTGTACTTGGACGAGACCTGCAGCTGGTGGGCGCGGTCCTCCAGGGAGCGGCGCGCCCGCTCGATCTGCCGGTTCTGCAGTTCGATGGCGCGGTTCTGGCTGGCGAGCTGTCCCGCCTTGCTGTGCAGCTCGGCGTTCTTGCGGCGCAGCTCCTCCTGCTGGCGCTGCAGCTCGTTGGAGCGCTCCTGCAGGGCCGTGGTGAGCTGGCGGGACTGCACCAGGAGGTACTCGGTCTTGGAATTGGCCAGGACCGTGTTGACGGTGGTGCCGATGAGCTGCACCAGTTCGCGGAGGAAGTTGAGGTGCACCTCGCGGAACTCGCCGAAGGAGCCGAACTCGACGACGCCGAGCACCCGGCCCTCGGAGATGATCGGCAGCACCGCGAGCGTCATCGGCGGAGCCGAGCCCAGGCCGGACTCGACGGTCACGTAGTCGCCGGGCACGTTGTGCACGATCTGCTCGCGCTTCTGGGCGACCGCCTCGCCGGCCAGGCCGACGCCCGATCGGACCCAGCGCCGCGACGCGTCCGGCTGGAAGCCGAAGCCGGCGTAGAGGCGGAAGGTGCTCTGGTCGTCGGAGTCCTCGGGCAGGAAGCAGGCGCCGTGCTCAGCGCCGACCAGCGGCGTCACGTCGGTCATGATGACCCGGGCGAGCTCGTTGAGGTCCCGGTGGCCCTGGATCCGGCCGGAGATGCGGGCCAGGTTCGACTTGAGCCAGTCCTCGTCCCGCTGGGCCGCCGTGGTCTCGCGCAGGTTGGCGACCATGAGGTTGATGTTGTCGCGCAGCTCCAGCATCTCGCCGCGGACGTCGGTGTTGATGCGCTGGGTGAGGTCGCCGCGGGTGACGGCGGCCGCGACCTCGCCGATCGCGCGGACCTGCGTGGTGAGGTTTCCGGCGAGCTCGTTGACGCTGTCAGTGAGCTGCTTCCAGGTGCCGGAGACGCCGTCGACCTTGGCCTGGCCGCCCAGCCGCCCCTCCGAGCCGACCTCGTGGGCGACCAGGGTGACCTGCGCGGCGAAGGCCGACAGCTGGTCCACCATGGTGTTCACGGTGTCCTTCAGCTGCAGCATCTCGCCCTGGACGTCGACGGTGATCTTCTTGGTCAGATCGCCCTTGGCGACGGCGGTGGTGACCTGGGAGATGTTGCGGACCTGAGTGGTCAGGTTCTGCGCCATCGAGTTGACGTTGTCGGTCAGGTCCTTCCAGATGCCCGAGACGCCCTGCACGTCGGCGCGGCCGCCCAGCTTGCCCTCGGTGCCGACCTCGCGGGCCATCCGGGTGACCTCCGCGGCGAACGCAGAGAGCTGGTCGACCATCGTGTTGATGGTGCCCTTGAGCTCAAGGATCTCGCCCTTGGCGTCGACGGTGACCTTCTTGGTCAGGTCGCCCTTGGCGACGGCCGTGGTGACCTGGGCGATCTGGCGCACCTGGTGGGTCAGGTTGTTCGCCATCGAGTTGACGTTGTCGGTCAGGTCCTTCCAGACGCCGGAGACGCCGCGCACGTGCGCCTGGCCGCCGAGGGTTCCCTCCGTGCCGACTTCGCGCGCCATCCGGGTGACCTCGTCGGCGAAGGCCGACAGCTGGTCCACCATCGTGTTGACGGTGTCCTTCAGCTGCAGCATCTCGCCCTGGGCGTCCACCGTGATCTTCTTGGTCAGGTCGCCGGCGGCGACCGCGGAGGTGACCTGGGCGATGTTGCGCACCTGGTAGGTGAGGCTGTTCGCCATCGAGTTGACGTTGTCGGTCAGGTCCTTCCAGATACCGGAGACGCCCTTGACGTTGGCGCGGCCGCCCAGCTTGCCCTCCGAGCCGACCTCGCGCGCGACCCGGGTGACCTCGTCCGCGAGCGAGTCGAGCTGGTCCACCATGGTGTTCACGGTGTTCTTCAGCTGGAGCATCTCGCCCTGGACGTCGACGGTGACCTTGCGGCTCAGCTCGCCGCGCGCGACCGCGGTGGTGACCGTGGAGATGTCGCGCACCTGGTTGGTCAGGTTGTCGGCCATCGAGTTGACGTTGTTCGTCAGGTCCTTCCAGATGCCCGAGACGCCCTTGACGTTGGCGCGCCCGCCGAGCTTGCCCTCGGTGCCGACCTCGCGGGCCACCCGGGTGACCTCGTCGGCGAACGTGGACAGCTGGTCGACCATCGTGTTGACCGTGTCCTTGAGCTCCAGCATCTCGCCCTGGACGTCGACGGTGACCTTGCGGCTGAGGTCGCCGCGGGAGACGCCGAAGGTGACCGTGGAGATGTCCCGGACCTGCGCGGTGAGCCGCGACGCCATCTGGTTGACGGCTTCGGTGACGTCGCGCCAGGCACCGGAGACGCCCTCGACCCTGGCGGCGCCGCCCAGCTTGCCCTCGGTGCCGACCTCCCGGGCCACCCGGGTGACCTCGCTGGTGAAGCCGCTCATCTGGTCGGCCATCCGGTTGACCGAGGAGGCCAGGCGGAGCAGGTCGCCGTGGAGCTCGCCGCGGCGGCCGGAGAGCGCGACCCGGCGGTTCAGATCGCCGTCGGCCACCGCGTCGAGGACCTGCGCGACGGAGGTGACCGGCTCGCTCACCTCGTCGAGCATGTGGTTGAGGGAGCGCACGCTGGTACCCCACGCGCCGCGCGCCGGGCTGACCGAGACGCGCTCGGTGAGCCGGCCTTCGGTGCGCACCACTTCGCCGACCCGCTGCAGCTCGCTGCTGAGCTGCTCGCAGTGGTCGAGCACCTGGTTGAAGACGGTGGCGACCTCGCCGTGCTTGCCGCCCGCGCGGCTGTCCAGGCGCACGCTGAAATCACCGTCGCGCATGCTGTACAGGGCGTCGAGAAGCTCGTCCAGCCGGGCGTCGTCCGCGCCGGCGGCGTCGGGCGCCCGCGTGTCCTCGGGCATGCGTCTCCTCCTTGGGCTGATCCCTGGCGCCGGGCAGCGCCCGCGCCGCGGTGGTGGGCCGCCGCACGGTCGCGCCGGGCCGCCGGACCCGGAGGCCGGGAGCACCCCGGCCCCTCGCAAAGGTATGCGGGCTTCACGGTATTCGGGCGAGCTGCTGGATCGGTGCCTGTTCTGCCATCATGACTGCGTCGTCTCCTACTGTGCCCGTGTCAGGGCGAATACGACACCGGCTCGGGCAAGGAGAGCGCAGCAGCAGTGCGCCAGGCCCCTGAGCACGGCCGGTGCGTACAGCGCGGCAGCCGCGGCAGGGATTCCTCCGGCCCCCGCCGCGGGGCGGGCAGTGCCCGGCGCGTTCCCGCGCTATCCCGCCGGGGAGCTCCTGGGAGGGGTGCGGATGCAGCGTGCGGATAGTCTCGGTGGCGGGCCGACCGCCGCGAGCGGGGAGCCTGCCCAGCAGTCGGACCGTCCGCGGGCGCACGGTCCGGCATCCCAGACACCGAAGGAACCGCACGGCTTCACGATGCCACACGACGCGATGAAGGCTGCCGAACGGGAGTTCTCCCCGGTCCCCGAAGCCGCAGGGGAAGCGCGCACGTTCGTGCGGGAGACCCTCGACCAGTGGGCGGTCGGCCGTTCGGCCGACGACGTGGTGCTGCTCGTCAGCGAACTGGTCACCAACGCCGTCATCCACGCCGAGAGCGTCCTCGAAGTGACGCTGCGCCGGTACGACGGCCTGGTCGAGGTCGTCGTCGCCGACCGGGTGCCGGAGCGCGCCCTGCCGCAGGCCGGGCCGCTGGCGGTGGACACCTCGCCCTCCACCGAGAACACGCGCAGCGGCGGACTGGGCCTGGCGCTGGCCGGCGCGATCGCGTCCTCGTGGGGCGTGGCCTACAGCAAAGAGGACAAGGCGGTCTGGTTCCGGGTCCTCGACGACGAGGAGGACACCGAGAACGGCATCACGCCGCCGGCCCCGGTCCGGCCTCCGCAGCGCAGGGCGCCCCGGCCGGGCCCGTGGGCGGCGCTGGACGCGGCCCTGTCCGCCCGCCTGTCGCTGCCCGAACTGCTCGACCGCACGGTGGAGTACGCGCGCTCCGCGCTGGGCGGCGACGCGGCCTACATCGCGCTGGCCACCACCGACGAGACGGAGTGGGAGGTGCGGGCCGGCGTGGGGCTCACCGAGGGCACCTGGGCTCCGTTCCGCAGCCGCACCGAGGAGACCTTCCCGTCGGCCGCGCCGGCGCCGGGCGCCGTCCTCAACGACGACCTGATGCTGGCCCGCGCGCACCGCGGCCGGCTCGCGCAGGCGGGCATGCGCTCGCTGGTGACCGCCCCGCTGATCGTGGACGGGCGGATCACCGGGCTGATCGGCGTCGCGTCCCGGCGCATCCGGCACTTCGGCGACACCGCGGCGCGGCGCCTGCAAGAGGGCTCGGACCGGATGGCTCTGCCGGTCGAACGGGCCCGGCTGGCCGAGGTGGAGCTGTCCCGGCGGGCCTCGCTGAGCTTCCTCGCCGAAGCGAGCGACCTGCTCACCGGCACGCTGGACGAGCCGCTGACCGCCGCGCTCGCGGCCCAGCTCGCCACGTCCCGGCTGGGCGACTGGTGCGCCGTGCACATCGTCAGCGACCTGGGCGTGAGCCGGCTGGCGCACGCGGTGCACAGCAACGAGAACTACAACGACGTCCTGCGCACGCTGCTGGCGACGCTGCCGCCGCCCGAAGCGGCGAGCCCGCGGCCGCTCTGGTCGGCGGAGCTGGTGTCGGCCGCCGAACTGGACGACGAGCTCACCCTGGAGCTGGCCGAGTCGCCCGCGGTGAGCATCCCGCTGGTGGCACACGGGCGCGCGCTGGGCCGGATGACGCTGGGCCGGCAGGCGGACGCGCCGTTCACCCGCGAGGACGTGGACGTCGCCAACGACCTGGCCAGCCGGGTGTCGTCGGCCATGGAGAACGCGCGGCTGTACGCCGGGCAGACGGAGATGAGCGAGGCGCTGCAGCGCAGCCTCCTGCCGGCCAAGGAGAAGGAGCCGGACATCCCCGGCGTCGACCACGCGGTGTTCTACCGCTCGGCCGACGAGCGGACCGTGGTCGGCGGCGACTTCTACGACGTGTTCGCGGCCGACGGCCGCTGGTGCTTCGCCATCGGCGACGTGTGCGGCACCGGGCCGGAGGCGGCGGCGGTGACCGGGTTGGCGCGGCACACGCTGCGCGCGCTGGCCCGCGAGGGCTGCTCGCCGGCGCACATCATGGACCGCCTGAACCTGGCGATCCTGGAGGAGAACACCTCGACCCGGTTCCTGACCATGCTGTACGGCGAGATGACGCCGCTGGGCGAGTCCGGCGGCATGCGGATCCGGCTGGTGTCGGCGGGGCATCCGCTGCCGCTCAAGCTGGACCGCGCCGGCGCGGTGGACCCGGTCGGCACGTCGCAGCCGCTGCTGGGCGCGTTCGAGGACGTCGACTTCTTCACCGAGACCGTGGAGATCGAATCCGGTGCGGTGCTGCTGGCGGTCACCGACGGCGTCACCGAGCGCCGCACCGAGACCGAGATGCTCGGCGACGAGGGCCTGATGCGCATCTTCACCGGCTGCACCGGCCTCACCGCGCACGCCGTCATCGCCCGCATCGACCGGGAGCTCGAGGAGTTCGCTCCGGGCGGCCACACCGACGACACGGCAATGCTGGTGCTGCGCTTCCTCTGAGCGCGGTGCCGGATGTTCCGCGCCCGGCGCGCCGCCGTGGGGCCTGGGGCCCTCGCGAACAGGGGCGCGGCACCGCGGGCGGCCGCGCCAGCGCTCGGGGACCTCGGCCCGGTCCGGGCCGGCGCCCGGAACACCGCGCTGCGGGCCGCCCTTCGGCTGCGGCGCGCACACCGCCGGGCCCGGCCGTGCCGGACTTCCCGGAGCGCACGGTCGCCGCAGCCGGTCCGCCCGGGTCCCGGCCCCGGGCGGGGATGCCGGCCGCAGCGCGCGGTACCGGTCCTGCGGCGGCCGGCCGGCACGGGGACTGCCGGACAGCTGGCCGCCCCGGCCCTCCCCGCCGCGCCGCCGGCGGCGGCGCCTCGGCATGGAGCTGGTGACCGCGGTCATGGTGCGGAGTCCGGGGGCGTGGCTATCGTGGTCGGCCGGACCAGCGCGGGACGGATTCCGAGGGGGTTGGATGGCACGGCCGGACGCCGTCATGTGGGACATGGACGGAACGCTGGTGGACACGGAGCCGCTGTGGCACGTGGCGCTGGCCGAGGCCGCGGGAAGGCTCGGCGGCAGCCTGCCGGCCGAGGTCGCGCAGGCCATGACCGGCACCGACGACCGGACGACCATGCGGATGCTCAACGAGCACACCGGCGCCGGTCTCACCGGTGCGGAGCTGGGCGAGCTGCACGCCGCCATCGTCGCCCGCGTCACCGTGCTGCTGCAGGACGGTCCGCCACTGCACGACGGCGCGCTGGACACGCTGCGCGGCCTGCAGAAGGCCGGTATCCCGCAGGCGCTCGTGACGTCCTCGCCGCGCAGCGTCGCCGAGCTGGCCCTGGAGACGATCGGCCGCGACCTGTTCGCCGCCGTCGTCACCGCCGACGACACCGACCTCCGCAAGCCCGACCCGGCGCCGTACCTGATGGGTGCCGCGGCCCTCGCCGCCGACCCCGCCCTCTGCTGGGCCGTCGAGGACTCCGCCAGCGGCGCCGCCGCAGCCCAGGCCGCCGGCTGCCGCGTCCACCTCGCCCCTTCGGCCGTCCCCACGGCCCACGCCCCGGGCCGCATCGCCCTGTCCTCGCTCACCGACCTCCTGGTCGAGGCGACTGCCTGACACACGGTCGAGACCGGCGGCCGCTGCCCTCCCGGGAGACGGCCCGGTCCGCTGCGCCTCTCGGGCTCCGCAGACAAGGGCGGCGCAGTCCGAGGCGCCGGCGCCTGCACCCGCAGCCGAAGGCGCCATCTCGCTCTCGGGCTGTACCGGCGCAGACGTGCCGCTGCGGGCCCTCGCAACCGCTGGATCCGCGGACGGCGCGGCAACCTCAAGAGGCGCCGTCGGAGGTAGTGCGCCCATCCGCCCTGCCCGGTCGGAGATAGTCCGGTGCGGTACACCCCGGCATCCGCGCCGTCCCGACGGGAGCCCGGCTGCAGAATCGGCATGTCCCTGACAGCAGAATCTGACGGCCGGGCGCGGTGCACACCGCCATCAGCGAGGATGACGGCACCTACACCGGCTCCCTCGCGAGGGGCCGGTCCGACCGCATCGAGGTCCCCCGCCTTCCTGTCCGCGCCACTCGCGCAGTGACAGCGCCGAGCGACCCCGCTCTCCCCGCCGCGGGGCGCGATCTTCAGCGCAGACGCCGCACCGCGCGGGCACCCGCCCCGAATCGGGTTGGCGGGCTGGAACATCCCCCTCAGGCCACGCGGACGGCGGCAGCACGCACGCCATCTCGCGGACGCTCACTCCACACAGGGGCGGTGGGCCCAAGCACCGGCCGCCTACCCGTCGGACGGCGGTGGGAGATGCACGCCCGGGCGCCGAACAGGGGTTCGGAGGATCGGAGGAGTCGTACGCACGTCCCCGGCAGAGCCAAATCGGCCTGCGACATCCCGCGGAGGCCTGCCCCGCACCGGGGGCGGTGGGCCCGAAGACCGGCCTCAGGACACACGGGCGGCGGTGGGGATGCGCGCATGACCGGAGACCGCGGGGTGACCCGCATCGGCGCTCTGGGGGCGTGCCTCCGACGGTTACAGCCAGCCCATCTCCTGGGCGGTGCGGATCGCGCCGAGGCGGTTGGCGGCGCCGGTCTTGGTGATGGCGGCCGAGAGGTAGTTGCGGACCGTTCCCTCACTGAGGTGGATGCGGGCGGCGATGTCGGCGACGGCCTGGCCGCCGGCTGCGGCCCGCAGGACTTCGGCTTCGCGCGGGGTCAGCGGATTGTCGCCGGTGGTCATCGCCGTCGCGGCCAGCTCGGTGTCGATGTAGCGGCCGCCGGTGTGGACCTTGCGGATGGCGCCGGCGAGCTCGTCCACCGGGGCGTCTTTGGCGAGGAAGCCGCGGGCCCCGGCGTCGAGGGCGCGGCGGAGGTAGCCGGGACGGCCGAAGCTCGTCAGCACGAGCACTCCGGTTCCCGGTGCCGACGACCGGAGCCGGCCGGCGACCTCCAGCCCGGTGGCGCCCGGCATCTCGATGTCGAGGACGGCGATGTCGGCGGCGTGCTCGGCGACCGCGGCCTCGACCTCGTCGCCGCGGCCGACCTGGGCGACCACCTCCAAGTCCTCCTCGAGGCCGAGCAGCGCGGCGATCGCCCCGCGCACCAGGTGCTCGTCGTCGGCCAGCACGATGCGGATCACTGCGCTCTCCTCGTCTCACCGCGGCCGGCCGCACGGCCGCCGCGCTCGCTTGCACCTGTGTCGTCTCCGCCGGGCACGCTACCGTCGGGGGCCGCGCCGGGCTCCGCTTCGCACTCCCGCTCATCGGTGGTGCGGGCGGTACCGGCGGGCTGCACTCCGCCCTCCGCTGCGCTGCCGGCCGCCCCCGCCGGGAAGACCGCGCGGACCAGGAAGCCGGTGGACGTCCTGCCGTACCAGAGGCTGCCGCCCTCGGCCGCGGTGCGCTCGGTGAGGCCGGTGAGACCGCTGCCGGGGACCGGGGCCGACCGGGGTGCGCCGTCGTCGTGCACCTCGACGACGACGGCGCTCCGCTGCGGGCGCAGCGCGATCTCGCACTGCGCTGCGCCGCTGTGCCGGACCACGTTGGTGGCCGCTTCGCGCAGCAACCACGCCACGGCATCGTGCAGGTGGAGGGGTACGTCCGCGGCTCCGCCCCGCACCCGGCACTCGGTCCCCGCGGCTCTGAGCACGGAACCGATCCGCTCCAGGTCTCCGGCGAGGTCGGTCTTCCGGTACCCGGTGACGGCGGAGCGCACGTCGCGCAGCGCTTCGCGGGCGGCGAGCTGCACCTCGGCCATCTCTGCCCCGGCGCGGCCGGGGTCGCGCTCAGCGAGGCGGCGGGCCAGCTCACTCTTGACCGCGATCCCGGAGAGGCTGTGGCCGAGGAGGTCGTGCATGTCGCGGGCGAACCGCAGCCGCTCCTCGCTGACGGCGAGCCGCGCTTGGGCTTCGCGCCCCGCGATGAGCTCCTCGGCCATGTCGAGCAGCCGCACCATGCCTTCGGCCAGGAGCCGGAGGATCGCGGCGATGGCGGCGAAGAACACCAGGAGCACCGCCATCTGCCCGACGACCTCCTCGGGCACCCACGGGAGCTGGGCGACCGGCGCGGCCAGCAGCAGCGCACCGCTCGCCGCGGCGTGCCGCGGCGTGACCGCCAGGGTCGCGACCGCCCACCAGGTGCCGAGCGCCACCGAGGCGTTGAGGTTGGGTCCCAGAGCGGCCAGGACGCCGAGCGCGAGGACCGCGGAAGCCCAGAACACCGACCGCGCCCAGCGGCTGCCGCCGCGCAGCCGCACCCGCAGCAGCCACGCCGCCGTACCCGCCAGGACGAAGCAGCCGGCGAGCGCCGCCCACATGACCGCCCACAGCATCCGCGCGTCGTCGCGGCCGGAGAAGGCGCCGTCGATCTGGAAGGTCCACAGCAGCACGCCCACCCACATCGGGATCTGCACCAGCAGCACCGCCAGAGCGCCGTAGGCGATGCGTTTGGCGGAGCGCAGCCGCGCGTCCTCGGCCGGCGGCCGGCCCGCTCCGGCGGGCCCCTCCGGCGAGGCGGCGGCGCCTTCCGGCCGGCGGCTCTCAGCGGTGGACATCGTGGGCCTGCACGGCCGGGGCCGCCGGGCCCTCCGGCGGCGCCGCGGGCAGGGCGCCCTCCGGCCCCCGCTCGGCGGGGGCGGTCCCCGGGCGGGGCGCAGCGGCCGGCTCATCCGCCGGCAGGACTGCACGGACCAGGAAGCCGTCGGAGCCGCTGGGGCTGGCACTCAGCGTGCCGCCCGCCGCGGAAACCCGTTCGGCGAGGCCGGTGAGTCCGTTGCCGCGGGGCGCGGCTCCGGCCTCGGAGGCACCGTCGTTGTAGACCTCGATGGTGGCGGTGGTGGCATCACGCCGCAGGGCGATCTCGCAGCGGGTCGCCGTGCTGTGCCGGATCACGTTGGTGACCGCTTCGCGCACCACCCACCCGGCCAGGGAGCGAAGCCCGACCGGGACCGCAGTGACGTCCCCCGCGACGGCGGTGCGGGCACCGGACGCGGCGAGCACCCCGGTGAGGGTGTCGATCTCCTGGTGAAGGTCGATCGCGCGGTAGCCGGTCACGGCCGAGCGCACCTCGCGCAGCGCATCCCGGGCGTGCTGCTGCACCGCGCGCATCTCCTCTGCGGCGCGGCCGGCGTCGCGCTCGGCGAGCCGGGCCGCGAGCTCGCTCTGCACCGCGATCCCGGAAAGGCTGTGGCCGAGCAGGTCGTGCATGTCGCGGGCGAACCGCAGCCGCTCCTCGCTCACCGCCAGTCGGGCCCGCGCCTCCCAGCCGGCGACGGAGTCCTTGGCGACGTCCCACAGCCAGAGCATCGCGATGTTGCCGGACAGCAGCACCCCGCCGTACCCGGCGCCGGTGAGCATCACTCCGCCCACCAGCATCCAGTCGGGGTCGGTGAAGAACAGCGCCCGCGCCCACGGCGCGGCGAGCGCGACCGCGGTGATGGCGACGCGCCAGCGGCGGGAGGCCAGGACCCACGCGGACGACCACCACGCCCCGACGATCATCGCGGTGCCGGTCCACATGTCGAAGACGACGACCTCAACCGCCATCAGCGCAGCGGAGCCCCCCAGCAGCGCCCGGTCGAGCACCGGGCGCACCCGGTGCTGCATGCGCAAGATCAGCATCCAGATGACCACGGCGGTGAGCGGGACGCTCACCGCCACCCCGACGGCCACCCGCCAGAGGGCGATGGATTCGGCGACCCCGGAGACCGCGGTGGCCACGGTGAGGAAGGGGATCTGCAGGGCGACGAAGCTCAGCGAGAAGACCATGATCCACCAGGCGATGCGCATGCGCTTCTGCATCGCGGCGGCGGCATCGGTGCCGATGTCCGGCCACTGCTCGACCTGCATCCCGTCTCCTCACTGCAGCCGCTCCGGCGGGGCGTGCGGCGCGGATGTCCATTCTGGCGGAAAGCGCCCGCCTGGAGGCCTCTGCCGCCGCCGCGGACCGCGCCGGCATCCGGCCGGCTGACCCGGCTGCCTCCCCCGGAACGCCTCCGGCGTGCGCCTGCTTCCCCTGCGCTGGACGGGGATGGCGCACAGCATCCGCTCAGCCGCCCTGGCGCGGGTCCCAGCGGAAGTACCGCAGGATCCAGGCGGCAATCCCGATCCAGACGGTCAGTACGGCGAGCGCTGGAGCGGCGGCGGCCCATACCTCGGGTCCGGCCAGCGGAGCGGCCGCGCCCGGGGCCGCGGCGAAGGTGTCGACCCCGAAGTAGGCGGCGCGGGCCAGGTCGACGGCGGGCAGCATGGGCAGGAACGACAGCGCGGTGTGCAGCTGGGGCAGCCCGGTCAGCGGAACGAAGCTGCCACTGGCCGCCAAGAGCAGCAGGAACGGCAGCACCGACACCAGCTGCGCGCTCTCGGCGTTGCGGGCCAGGCGGGTCACGGACAGGCCCAGCAGGCAGAACACGACCGTGCACAGCAGGATCCCCAGGAGCAGCAGCACCGGGTGGACCGGCAGCGCGCCGCCGGCGGCGGCGACCGCGGCGCCGATCACGCCGGTCAGTACGGCGACCGCCGCGACCACGCTGAGTGTTGTCGCCCCGAACAGCGCCGATGCGGGCACGCCGGCCGCGCGGTACCGCTTCAGCAGCATCGACTCGCGGCGGGCCGCGTACACGGTGGGCATGTGCATGATCCCCAGGGTCATCGGCGCCAGCATGAGCACCGGTGCCATGGCGAAGGCGCGCTGGTCGATCCCGTGGGGGCCGTCGCCGCTGAGCGCGAGCGCGGGAAGGAGGAACATGAGCGGGGTGGCGGCGGTGTAGGCCGCGGTCCGGTAGCGGTAGAAGAGCAGCATCTCGACCCGCGCCAGGCGGAGCAGCTGCCGGAGCGGGCTGACCGGGGTACGCGGTGGACGCGCCGCGGCCGCCCGGTCCCCCGTCCGGGCGGACACGGCCGCCTCCGCCGCCTCTGGTGCGTTCGCCACGGCCGTCAGCCCTCCGCCAGCTCGCGGGTGCCGTCGGCGACGCTGAGGAAGGCGTCCTCCAGCGTCGCCGGCCGCACCTCCAGCAGCGGCAGGCCGGTCCGGAACCGCTCGGCCCAGGCGACGAGCGCGGCGAGCGCGCGGTGGGCGCGGAGCTCGGTGTCGCCGCCGTGCACGGTGTAGCCGACCCAGGCGCGGGCGCCGCGCAGTTCCACGTCCGGCTGCGCGCCTTCGAGCGCGGGCAGATCGCCGGCGCGCACGCCGTCCGGCAGGGCGAAGCCGATCCGGTCGCCGCGCTCGGCGACGATCGACCGGAGGGTGCCGGAGACATGCATGCGTCCGCGGTGCATGATGCCGATCCGGTCGGCGAGCCGCTCGGCCTCTTCGAGGTAGTGGGTCGTCAGGACGACCGCCGCGCCGCCGCGGACCGCGCCGGAGACGACCTCCCAGGCCGCACGCCGCGCAGCGGGGTCCATGCCCGCGGTGGGCTCGTCCAGGAAGAGCGCCTCGGGCCGGCTGAGCAGCGCGGTGCCGAGGTCGAGCCGGCGCCGCTGCCCGCCGGAGAGCTGCCGCACGACGACCCCGGCCTGCTCCTCCAGCCCGGTGATCGCCAGCACCTCGGCGGTGCCCATCGGGTCGGCGCACAGGTCGCGGGCGAGGTCGACGGTCTCGCGGACGGTCAGCTCGGGGAACTGGCCGGAGTTCTGCAGCACGGCGTCGACGCGCTCGCGCAGCGCGGCCGGCTGGCCGTAGGGGTCGATGCCGAAGACGCGCACCGCCCCGGCACCGGGCCGCCGGAACCCCTCCAGGGTTTCGATGACCGTGGTCTTGCCGGCACCGTTGGTCCCCAGCAGCGCGTACAGCTCGCCCCGGCCGACCTCGAACGACACGTCGCGCACCGCTTCGAAGTCGCCATAGGACTGGCGGAGGCCCCGCACGCTGATGGCCGCGGCTCCGCCCCCGCGCCCCCGCTGTGGTGTGGTCATGGTGCCAGCGTCTCGCCGGCGGCGCCGGTGCCGGTAGACGCGCGCGTCACCGGTGCCGGCGGCGATTCGTAACGCCCGCTCCATGACGGATGTCATGGGTCGGCCGCGCACACGGCGGCGCCCCCGCCTCTCCTGGAGGCGGGGGCGCCGCTGGGTCCCCGGAGCCGCGCTCGGGGACCGGTGTCTCGATCCGGTGCCGGCCGCTGCCGTCAGCCGCGGCGCTGCTGCGCCGCAGCCCGCCAGCGGTGGCACCGCCCAGACGGGCGGCCGGGACTGGCCCGGCCCCGAACCCGAATCAGATGCCGCGGACCTGCTCGGCCTGCGGACCCTTCGGGCCCTGGGTGACCTCGAACTCGACGCGCTGGTCGTCCTCGAGGTTCCGGAAGCCCGATCCCTGGATGTTGCTGTAGTGAACGAAGACGTCCGGGCCGCCCTCATCCTGGGCGATGAAGCCGAAGCCCTTTTCGCCGTTGAACCACTTCACGGTTCCCTGAGCCATATCTGCCTCCTGACAGGTCGATGGGTGGAGGACCCGACTTCCGGGCCTCCTGATCGCACTTCGAGACGTGGCGCGCCCCACCGTTCCCGGCAGAAGCTAGGCGCCCGCGACGACTCCGCGAGCGTCAACACAAGGTCAAACACATACACAGATTCACGACCAGCCTGTACAACGTCTCTCGCGCGACTCTATTCCCCGCTGCCCCGCGGAAACACCCCTTGGCACAGGCGCACCCCGGCCGTTCTCCGGGCATCCCTCCGCCCCGGCATCGAACGCGCAGGTCAGACCGGATTCTCCGGGGCGTCGGCCCGCCAGACGATCAAGCCGAATTCCGGGGTTCCGGTCATCCGCACCGCTGTTCACCGGGCGCTCAGCTGCGCGGGGCGGCACCGGGCGGGCCAGCGTCCAGGCGCCGGGCGGCCGCCTGAGGAGCTGCCCCGCGGCGGACGCCGCCCGCCAGCCATGCACTAGGGCTTCTTCATGCCGTCCTGCACCCAGGCCCGCAGGTCGGCGCCCGGGCAGTCGGTCGAGTTGCCGGACAGCCCGCCGTGGTAGGTCTGGTCGAGGGTCTTGCCGGCCTTGTCGTTCGCTTCGTCGTAGAGGGCGCGGATCGTGGTCTTGGCGGCGTCGGTGGCGTCGCCGTCGCGGCCGATGAAGCAGACCCCGATGTGGGTGGTGTTGTGCGGCGCCGCATGCGCGCCGACCACCAGCCAGCCGCGCCCCGCGTAGGCGGTGCCGTCGGTGTCGACGAGGAAGTTGTAGCCAACGTCGGCCCAGCCGTTGCCGTCCATGTGGAAGTCCTGGATCTGGCGGGGCGTCTGGCTGGTGGGCCCCTCCGAGTAGTGCACCGTGAAGCCGGTGCGGCCTCCCCAGGTCGTTTCGGTCACCGAGCGCGGCGAGCGCGCACCCCACTCCGACCGCGGAACAATCGCCACCATGCTGCTGCTCCCTTCCGCTGCGGGCCGCGGGGCCCGTGGACGTACCGGTGCGCGGGAGATAGTCCGGACCAACCGCGCACCAGCATTCATTCAACGGAACGTCAAGAACTAAACACGCAGGGCACCCGGCGCAGCGCAGAGCCGTACGATTTGGCTGGCCGGAAGGGGTCGGCTACCAGCCGGTGGGGATGCGGCCGGTGCCCCGGCACTGCGGGCACGCCTCGCCGCTGGGAGCGCGGCCGCTGCCCCCGCAGTCCACACACATGCCCTCTTTCGCGTGCACCGGCCGCACCGGGGCGGAGGCGTCCGGACCGCCGGCGCCGCCGGGCGCACGGCCGTTCCAGGTGTCCATGGCGGAGTGGAAGCGGTCGAGCGCGGTGATGGCGGCGTCGTGCAGCGCGTCGGAGATGCCGGGGGTGTGCGCCAGCCGGTACGCCTGCTCACCGATCACGCAGAGCCCGCCGACATCGCAGGTGACCTCGGTTTCGCCGCCGGGATACACCCGGGCGTGCGCCATCGCGCTGCGCGCGGAGGCGTGGAAGAGGTCGTCGTCGAAGGACGGCGCCGCACCGGCCAGCCAGTCGGCGAACCCCCCGGGCAGTGCGATGGTCAGCGCCGGTGCCGTACCGGCGCGGTCCGAAGCCGTCACGTTCATGCCCCTCCCCCGGACTCGGGAAGCCCCCGTCCCCGGGAGCATGGAAGCACACGTGCACGTGCACTGCCAAGAGCGGTGATCACCCCGGGTACTGCCGGGACAGCGGTGCGGAGCAGCCGGGGCCGGGCCGCTGGGCGGCCTCAGCGGCGGCGCCTTCGCAGCGCGCTGCCGGCGGCCAGTGCCAGGCCCGCGGCGAGGAGCAGCGTCCCCACCACGTTGACCTGCGGGGGGATGCCGACGCGGGTGCTGCCCCAGATCCACTGCGGAAACGTCGTCGTCGTGCCGCTGACGAAGGACGTCACGATGTAGTCGTCCAGCGACAGCACGAACGCCACCAGCCCGCCGGCCGCGATACCGGGCGCCAGCAGCGGCAGTGTGACGAGGCGGAAGGCCGCGGCGGGGGTGGCGCCGAGGTCGCGGGCGGCCTCCTCCAGCGCCGGGTCGAGTGTCCGGACCCGGGCCCGGACGGTGAGCGCGGCGAAGGGCAGGGCGAACGCGACGTGCGCAATCACGGTCGTCCAGAACCCGGTCGCGATGTTCAGCGCGAGGAACAGCGAGAGCAGTCCCGCGCCGAGCACCACCTCGGGGGCCGCGATCGACGCGAACAGCGCGGCCTCGGTCGCCGCCCGGCCGCGGAACCGGTGCCGGCCCAGCGCCAGGCCGAGCAGGGCGCCGAGCATCCCCGCCACGGCCATCGTGAGCAGGGCGATGGCCAGCGACGTCAGCAGGGCCCGGTTCAGGTCGGCGTGGGCGAAGGCGTCCCGGTACCAGCGCAGGGTGAACCCCTGCCAGGTGACGTTGTACCGGCCCGCGGCGTCATTGAACCCGAAGACCGCCATGAAGGCGGCGGGCGCGCACATCCACACCGCCACCGCCGCGACGCCGAGGCCGCCCCACGGCCGCCGCGGCAGGCGCATCCGCCGGCCGCGCGCCGGCCGGGGCCCGGACCGGCCGCCCCTCCTCCGCGGGCCGCGCGGCCGCTCGGGCGCGGTTCCGGTGCCGCTTCCCTGGCCGCCGCCCCTGCCGCTGCCGTTCACGGGGCGCCCTCCGGCACGGCGGCGCGCACCGCGGGCACCCGCACCGCCGCGATCACCGCGGCGAGCAGCAGGACCAGTACCAGAGCCGTCAGCGCCGCGGCCGCCGGATAGGCGTGGTCCACCAGGTACCGGTCCTCGATCACCGAGCCCACCACGGCGGTGTGCGCGCCGCCGAGCGTCTCGGCGGTCACGTAGTCGGCCGCCGCGGGGACGAAGACCATGATCGCGCCGGCCGCCACTCCGGGCCGGGCGAGCGGCAGCACCACCGCCAGCAGGGTCTGCAGCGGGCCGGCGTACAGGTCGCGGGCCGCCTCCACCACGGTGCCGTCGACGCGGGCGAGCACGGTGTACACGGGCAGCACCATGAACGGGAAGAAGGTGTGCGCCAGACCGAACACGACGGCGGGCGCCGTAGTCAGGACCCGGGCCCCGCCGGGCAGCAGGGCGAGGTCCTTCAGCGGGCCCAGGAGCAGGCCGTCGTCGGCGAGGAGCGCCTGCCAGGAGACCATGCGCAGCACGAAGGGCACGAGCAGCGGGAGCAGGATCAGGAAGAGCCAGAGCCCCTTGCGCCGGCTGCGGAACGCGATCCAGTAGGCGGTGGGGACGCCGACGGCGGCGCAGACCAGCGTCGCGCAGGCGCCGTACAGCAGCGACCGTGCGATCTGCCCGCTGTGCGCCGCCCACACTTCGGCGTAGACCCCGGTGTTCCAGGCCGGGGCGTATCCCTGCACGGAATCGCCGTCCATCAGGGACAGCGACAGCATCGCCCCCATCGGCACGATGAAGAACGCGGCCAGCCACAGCCAGGCCGGGGCGGCCAGCAGGTACGGAAGGGCGCGGGCGCCCCGCGGCCCGGCGGGGCCGGCGCCCGGACCGCCCTGCTGCCCGGGCGGCCGGCGGCGCGCGCCGCCCTGGGGGCCGCTGCGCTGCAGCTCCGCGCCGGTGCGCGGCGGCGATCGGTCGTCCACGGCGGTCAGGACCGGGTGACCGACTGGAAGAGGGCGGTGAAGTCCTCGGCCTGCTCCAGCGGGACGGGGACGAAGTCGTGCAGCCGGTCGTAGTCGTCGGCGGCGGGGAAGACGAGCGGGCTGTCGGCGGTGCGCTCCAGTTCGGCGCGCTCCGCGTCGGACACGCCGTCCGCGGCAGCACGTTCGCGGAGCACGTCGCGTGCCTGGGGGACGGGCGTGATGAACGCGATCTCCGCGGCGAGCTGCGCCGCCGTCTCCGGCGCGAGCAGGAAGTCCATCAGCATCGCCGCGTCGACGGGGTTCTCCGCCGTGTAGGGGATCATCATCAGGTCGCTCCAGAGGGTGGCGCCCTCGTCCGGCAGCACGAACTCCAGCCGGGTGCCCTCCTCGGCGTTGCGCTGGTGCACGTCGCCCGACCACGCCATGGAGAGCCACAGGTCGCCGTTGCTGAGCGGCTGGATGTAGTCGGACTCGTAGTAGCGGCGGACGATGCCGGCGTCGCGCTGCTCCGTGAGCCGGTCGGCGGCGCGCTCCCAGTCGGCGCGGCCGGAGCCGGCGGGCGCGGTCCCGTCGAGCAGCAGCGCGTAGTTGGCGAGCTCCTGCGGGTCGGCGAGCATGCCGACCTTGCCGGCGAACTCCGGGTCCCACAGGTCGGCGATGCGGGTGATCTCCCGGTCGACGTAGTCGGGGTTGTAGGCGATGCCGGTGATGCCGGAGGCGTAGGGGACCGTGTACCGGTTGCCCTCGTCGTAGGCGGCCCGCTTGTAGCGGTCCGCGACGTGCGCTCCGAGGTTGGGCAGCATTCGGTGGTCGAGCGGAGCGAGGTGGTTCTGCGCGAGGAGGCGGGTGAGCTCGATGCCGCCGCTGAGCACCATCAGGTCGTAGCCGACCGGATCGCCGGCCTCGAGCGCGGGCCGGATCCTGCCGTAGAAGGAGTGGTTCTCCTGGACCGCCTCGTCGTAGTCGACGGCGATGCCGGTCTCCTCGGTGAACGCGGCGAGCGGGGCCCGCTCGGGGTCCATGTAGAGGGGCCAGTTCGCGAAGGAGAGCCGGCCGGAGGACTCCTTGCCGTCCCAGAACTCCGCGGCGGTCACCGGTTCCGCGCGGCTCCCGCCGACGCCGCAGCCGGCCAGCGCCCACGCCGCGGCCGCGAGCCCGGCGCCGCGCCGGACCGCGCGGCGGCCCGGGCGCGGCGGGGGTACAGGGGTGGAGCGGGGGCGGGCCACGGGGGCTCCTCCTTCATTCGGGGGGCTTGGCGGGCTGCGGGGTGCCGCCCGGCAGGGCGGGGCGGGCGGGCGGCGGGCCAGGGCGATCCGCTCGCGCATCGTCGTACCCGGTCCGTGCGGTGCGCGGTCCCGGCCCGGCGGTCCGGCCGAGACCGGACAGCCGCTGGGCCGGGCGGCGGACCCGGCCTCACTCGGGCAGGGTGCGGGTGTGCTCGGGCCGCCAGCTCAGCCAGACCGGCGCACCGCGCTGCACGGCGGTGCCCGGCCCGCCGGTGTTCAGCGCGTGCACGGCGATCTGCACCCCTTCGGCGTCGACGGTGTACTGGGTGGTCCCGCCGAGGTAGTCGGCTTCGCGGACCGTGCCGGATACGGCGCAGAGCCCGCCGCCGTCCCCCGGGGGTTCGGTGCTGAGGGCGATCTTCTCCGGCCGCACGGTGAGATGGACGGCGGCGCCGGGAGCGGTGGTGCCGGCGGCGCGGACCCTGCCCCCGCCGACGCGGACGTCGGTCCAGCCGGCGGGGGCGCCCGCCTCGGCGGTACCGGTGAGCAGGTTGGCGGCGCCGAGGAAGCCGGCCGCGAAGCGGGACGCGGGCCGCTCGTAGACCTCGGCGGGGGTGCCGGTCTGCACGACGGTGCCGCCGGCGAGCAGCGCCAGGCGGTCCGCGAGGGCGAGCGCCTCCGACTGGTCGTGGGTGACGTGCACGAACGCGATGCCGACTTCGCGCTGGATCCGCGTGAGCTCGCGCCGCATCGACCGGCGCAGTACCGGGTCCAGCGCAGCGAACGGCTCGTCGAGCAGGAGTGCGCGGGGCCGGTTCACCAGGGCGCGGGCCAGCGCGACCCGCTGCCGCTGGCCGCCGGAGAGGCGGTCGGGCCGGTCCCGCTCCCGGCCGCCCAGCTCCACCAGATCGATGGCCTCGCCCACCCGGCGGGCCGCCTCGCGGCGGGGCACGCCGGAGCGGCGGAGGCCGAAGGCGATGTTGTCCCGCACCGAGAGATGGGGGAAGAGCGCGTAGCTCTGGAAGACCGTATTGACCGGCCGCCGCTCGGGCGGCACGCCCGCGGCGTCGCTGCCGCCGAGCAGGACCGCGCCCGCGTCGGGCTCCTCGAACCCGGCGATGCAGCGCAGCAGGGTCGTCTTGCCGCAGCCGGAAGGGCCGAGCAGCGAGAAGAACTCGCCCGGAGCAACGGACAGGTCGACCCCGTTCAGGGCGGTGACCGGTCCGGCGCGAGTCGCGAAGGCCTTGGCGAGGCCGCGCACGGCGACCGCGGGAGCGGTGCCGCCGGTCGGCGCCTGGCCCCCGGTGCTCCCCGAGGCATGCGGCCCTTCGGCCGGGTCACCGGGGCGGGTGGAGCCCTGTTCCCCGTCCGATCGCGGGGGTGGCGCAGCCGACGCGTGCTCCCCGGACTGCTGTCCCCCGTCCACGCGCGCTCCCTTTGTCGTGCCCCGGCAGGTCCCCGCCCCGAAGGCGGTCAGTCGCGGCCGAAGTAGCTCATGACGTGCTTGACGCGCGTGTAGTCCTCCAGGCTGTACAGCGAGAAGTCCTTGCCGTAGCCGGAGTGCGTCAGCTTCTCGTCCCTGAAGGGCCGAGCTTGCGGCTCTAGCTCGCACCTGGAGGGTGGATGCTAGGCCGCGTCGTCGGCAGCGTGACTCACTGCCCAGCCCGCGACACTTCGCGAGGAGATGTTGCGGGCTGCATTGACGTCGGCATGCTCAGCGAAGCCGCACGACGTACAGACGAATGTGGCCTGCTCAGGCCGGTTCTTCTTATCGATGTGATCGCACTCGCTACACTCCTGCGAGGTGTAGGCGGGATCGACATAGACGACCGGGACCCCGGCCCGTTTCGCCTTGTAGGCGATATAGGACCCGAGTCGGGCAAAGGGCCATGAATGCAGCGTGACCCGCTGGGGCTTGCGTAGCCGTACCCTCTTGCGGATGCCGCCCAGGTCTTCCAGGGCGATACCGCGCCAGGTGCGTTGAGCCTCGGTCACGATGCATTTGGCGATGCGGTGGTTGGTGTCAGCTGCAAACCGTGCCTCACGGCCCGACAGCCGGCGCAGCACACGCTTGGCGGACTTCGTTCCCTTCCTCTGCAACCGCCTGCGCAAATGACGGTGCCGATGACGGACATTGTTCGTGTGCCCGCCAGAATGGATAGTGCCGTCAGAGGTGGTGGCGATGTTGGCGATGCCCAGGTCGACGCCGAGAAAGTCCCCGGGCGTGTACTCGTTGGCTTCGGGCACCTCGCACGTGGCGTACAGGTACCAGTTGTTGCCACGTCGGACCAGATCGGACTCGCCCTGGCGATATTCAGCCAGCATCTTCAACTGGTCCGGTGAGCCGGTGAACGCTAGATCCTTCATGCGCCCCTGAACGGTCCAGACCGACACGGTGCGCGCGTCCAGTCGCCAGGACAGACACCGGTCGTCAAACGGCTGTGCGGCGTCCTTGCGAAACCGCACCGGCGTGTTCTCCACCCGGGTGCGCCGTTTGGAGCCTTCACATCCGTAGTTCCCGGCCCTGAGGTTGGCCGCAACGGTGGCATAGGACCCGGCGACCTTGCGCACGCAGTGGATCGCTGGCTGAGCTGACAGACCCATGGCCTTGACCTCGTCGTAGACCAGACGCTGCAACGGCGCCTTGGCCTTCACGTCGGCCTCGTGCGCCCGCTGGGCGGCGTGGTTGGCTGCCTGGTTGCACAGCTTCAGCGTCTCCCACAGCGCCCTCTCCTGTACGGCGTCGGGGAGCAGCTTCACCTGCACGACGATCTTCACCCTTCCAGGTTACCGTCTTATCTATGTCACCGCGGTGGGAACCAGACCCCAATATCAGACGCGGACGCAGTGTTTTATTCAACCTTCATGTCCATCTTGTCTTCGTCACCAAGTATCGGCGCGGTGTGCTTGCCGGCCCGATGCTGGACCACTGCGAGCAGGCCATGCGCGGCGTGTGCGAGACCATGGGAGCGGAGCTGCGCGAATTCAACGGCGAGGACGACCACGTCCACCTGCTCGTGCACTACCCGCCCAAGATCCCGATCTCGACGCTGGTCAACCGACTCAAGGGCACCTCAGCGCACTACCTGCGCAAGCAGTTCCCCGACCACGTGCGCCGGTTTCTGTGGGACACCCACTTCTGGTCGCCGTCCTACTTCGCAGCATCGTGCGGGGGCGCCCCGCTATCGGTCATCGCCGAATACATCGACCAACAGAAACGCCCGGACTGACCGTCCGGACGGGCGAGGGAAGCGATTCCTCCCGGCCGTGAACGACCCGGATTCCTCGCTAGAACTGGTTGAGGACTATTCCAGGCCCTGCAGCGCGCGCACAAGGTGCGGGGCGCGCCAGGGCAGGCGTTCGCGGAAACGCGTGCGCCCCCGGCCCGGCGGGGCCGGATCCGGGGGCGGAAGCGGTCGGGCTGCTGCCCTAGGCGCCCTTCCAGTTGGGCGTGCGCTTCTCCGCGAATGCGGCGGCGCCCTCCATGGCGTCGTGGCTCACGAAGACCGGGCCGGTAACGGCGTCCTGCCGGGCCCACATCTCCGCCTGCGGCCAGTCGGCGGAGGCGCCGATCACCTCCTTGGAGACGGCGACCGCGAGCGGGGCGTTCGCGGCGATCCGCGCGGCGAGGCGGCGGGCTCCCGCAAGCGCTTCGCCGCTGGACTCGACCGCGTTCACCAGCCCCAGTTCGGCCATCCGCGGCGCGCCGACGAAGTCGCCGGTCAGCGCGAACTCCATGGCGATGTTGCGCGGGATGCGGTGCTGCAGGCGCAGCAGGCCGCCCCCGGCGGCGACGAGGCCGCGCTTGGCCTCGGGGATGCCGAACTGGGCGTCCTCGGCCGCGACCACCAGGTCGCAGGCGAGCACCGCCTCGAACCCGCCGGCCAGGGCGTAGCCCTCGACCGCGGCGATCAGCGGCTTGCGCGGCGGGCGCTGGGCGAACCCGGCGAAACCGCGGCCCTCCACCACCGGGACCTCGCCCTTCATGAACGCCTTGAGGTCCATGCCGGAGCAGAACGTGCCCCCGGCCCCGGTGATGATGCCGACGGTCAGGTCGTCCCGGGCGTCCAGGTCGTCCAGCGCGTCGGCGATGCCCTGGGCCACCGCGGCGTTCACCGCGTTCTTCGCCTTCGGGCGGTCGATGGTGATGACGGCGATGCCGTCGGCCGCCTCGTAGTGCACGGGCGTCTCTTCGGCCATGGGCCCTCCTGTCCTCTGCGTGCGCGGGCGGGTCGGCGCCGGCCGCTGCGCGGTGCCGTTCGGCACCCGGCTGCGCCGGCCGGCGGGGCGGGACGCTACTTCGGGGGCATCCGCAGGCCGCCGTCGATGCGGACGACCTCGCCGTTGATGTAGCTGATCTCCAGCAGCGAGCGGACGAGGCGGCCGAACTCGTCGGCGGTGCCGAGCCGCTTGGGGAACGGCACCGGGGCGGCGAGCCGCTCCTTGAACGCCTCCGAATCGGGGCCCTGCCCGTAGATGGGGGTGTCCAGGATGCCGGGCGCGACGGTGTTGACCGTGACGCCGATCGCGGCGAGGTCGCGCGCCGCCGGGAGGGTCATGCCGATCACGCCGCCCTTGGAGGAGGAGTAGGCGATCTGGCCGATCTGGCCCTCGATCCCTGCCAGCGAGGCGGTGTTGACGATCGCGCCGCGCTCGCCGTCGGCGTTGGCCGGCTCGGTCGTGGCCATGGCGGCGGCCGACAGCCGCAGCAGGTTGAAGGTGCCGATCAGGTTGACCTGGATGACCTTCTGGTAGCTCTCCAGGTCGTGCGGGACACCGTCCCGGTTGACCGTGCGCGTCGCCCAGCCGATGCCGGCGCAGGCGACCGCCGCGCGCAGCGGCTTGCCGGTGCCGGTGGCGACACCGACGGCGGCCTGCACCTGGGCCTCGTCGGAGACGTCGGTGAGGGCGAAGAGGCCGCCCACCTCCTTGGCCACTGCCTCGCCGCGCTCGGCGTTGAGGTCGGCGACGACGACGGTCGCCCCGGCGTCGGCCAGCTGCCGGACGGTCGCTTCACCCAGGCCGCTCGCGCCGCCCGTGACGATGGCGGAAACTCCATTCAGATCCATGTGCGGAACCTTACCGACCGAACCCCGACCGCACTAGAACGGGGTTCGGTTTTGCTGCCTCCGGCCCGCCGGGCACACCGGAGCGCCACCCGGCAGGCGGATCAGATCAGCCGGATCAGCCGCGCGACCGGGCCTCGACCGCGGCGATGAGCCGCTGCTCGGCGCCGGCACCGGGGCGCACCTTCGGCAGCCGCAGCAGGAACAGGGCGCCGAACGCCCACCACGCGCCGACCATGACCCATTCGGGCGGGGCGAGCGCAGCCGGCAGGCCGGGCAGGTAGAGCAGTCCCAGGCCGACGCTGAGCACCAGGGCGGTTGCGCCGACGAAGCCGCCGGCGGGCACGCGGAACGGCCGCTCCATCCCGGGCTCGCGGCGCCGCAGCAGCAGGAAGCTGACGACCACCACGACGTAGGCGACGACGATGTTGACGCCGCCCGCGTTGACCAGCCAGTCGAGCATCGCCTCGCCGAACACCGGGGCCAGCACCGACAGCGCGCCGATGAACAGGATGGCGTTGCTCGGCGTGCGGTACTTCGGGTGCATGCGGGCGAACCACAGCGGCAGCATGCGCGACTCGGCCATCGCGAACAGCAGCCGGCTCGCGCCGATCAGGAAGGCGTTCCAGCTGGTCAGAAGGCCGGCGATGCCGCCGATCACCAGGACGTTGCCCATCGCGGGGCTGTTCCACAGCGCGGCCATCGCGTCGGCCGAGGCGAGGTCGGAGGCGGAGAGCTGCTCCGCGGTCAGGCCGGCGCCGGCGGTCAGCATGATGAGCACGTACCAGGCCGCGGCGCAGGCGACCGAGACGACGAGGAGCGTACCGACCTGGCGGTAGGGCAGCTTGATCTCGCTGGCCGACTGCGGGATCACGTCGAATCCGACGAACAGGAACGGCACGGCCACCAGGACCACGAAGATGCCGGACACCCCGCCGGTGAACAGCGGTTCCATGTTCTCGGCCGAGCCGCCGGCGAACGACCCGACGAGCATGGCGGCGCCGGCGGCCAGCAGGAAGAGGACGGCCACCGCCTGGAAGACGCTGGCGGGCCGGATGCCGATGTAGTTGACCAGGGTGATGGCGGCGGCGATCAGCATGCCGAGCGCCACGAGGCTGCCCTGCACCTCGTACCCGGCGATCGTCCAGAGCGGGAACGCGCCGAGGTCGGGGAAGAGGTAGAGGAGGGTCTGCGGCACGGCGACGGCTTCGAAGCCCACGACGGAGACGTAGCCGAGAACCATCGCCCAGGAGGCGATGAAGGCGCCCTTGCCGCCCAGTGCGCGCATGGCGTAGTGGTGCTCGCCGCCGGCGTGCGGCATGGCCGAGACGAGCTCGGCGTAGGTGAAGCCGACGAACGCGATGATCACGCCGCCGATGACGAACGCGAGCGCGGCGCCGGCGGTGCCGGCCGCGCTGATGAAGTCGCCGGTCAGCACGATCCAGCCGAAGCCGATCATGGCTCCGAACGCCAGGGCCAGCACGTCGGTGCGGCCGAGGACCTTGAGGAAGCCGGAGCCGCCGGACGCCTCCGAAGTCGTCGTTTCGGACATGGTGGGGGTTCCATCCGGTCGCTGGGGAGGTGAACTGGTGGGGGACATTTAGGCCCCTGGGCGGCCACCTTCGCAAGAGTCCATTCCGGCGTTGTTTCACGGAAGGGCGGGGAAAAATACTCCGTTCTCCACAAAAGTCTTCGGCCAGAAGGCCCGATTGCACGGGCCCGCATCCGGGCCCGGAGACGCCGGCCGGTGAGTCCTGGGCCTTCCGCCGGCGGCGCTCCGGCCGACGGCCCGGCGTGCATCGGAGCACGTCGAAAATGCTTTGCCTGCCCGGGCACAGGCACCTACTCTGGAGACATGCGCATTTAACCGTCGAGACCACGCACCGGGACGCGCGGCGCTCGCCCTGCCGGAGGATCCCTCCGATACCAGCGGCTGGAGCAGCCCCTCCCGGTGCGTCTCCCTGTATGCGGCCGGTCCTCCGCGGATCCGCCGCGGGGAACCCCGTCCGGAAGAAGCCGGCGTGGTCTCGACGCAGCCGTCCGGTGCACCTCTGCGGTGCCCGGCGCGCCGATCGCGCTGTCCCGGACGCCTCTGCGCGACCCGCCACGATGGAAACCGTGGAGGCTGCCGCTTGTCACGCACCCGATTCGATCTCGTCGCAGAAGTGGCCGACGCGGGCTCCGCCCCGCTGCTGCGCGCGGCCGACCTGGCCAAGTCCTACGGCGGGCGGCCCGTCTTCGACGGTGTCGCGCTCGCCGCGGCGCCCGGCCAGCGCCTCGGCCTGGTCGGCGAGAACGGCGCCGGAAAGTCGACGCTGCTGGGCCTGCTGGCCGGTGAGGTCGAGGCCGACGGGGGCACCGTCGAGCGGCCGCCGGAAACCGGCTACCTGCGCCAGGAGGCGCCGTTCACCGACGCCGACACCATCGCCGGCGTCGTCGAGGCGGCCCTGGCGCCGTCCCGGGAAGTCGAGCGCCTGCTCAGCGAGCGGGCGTCCGCCCTGGACGGCGCGGACTCGGCCGCCACGGCCGACTACGCCGAGACCCTCGCACTCGCCGAAGCATTGGACGTGTGGGGCGCCGACCAGCGCGCAGAGCTCGTGCTGGCCGGGCTGGGGCTCGGCGGCACCGACCGCGAGCGCAGCGTCGGAGCGCTGTCCGGCGGGCAGCGCAGCCGGCTCGCGCTGGCCGCGCTGCTGATCCGTCGGCCGCGCGCGCTCCTACTCGACGAGCCCACCAACCACCTGGACGACGACGCCGTCGGCTTCCTGGAGGAGTACCTCACGGCGCTGCCCGGCGTGGTGGTGCTGGCCTCGCACGACCGCGCGTTCCTAGACGCCGTCTGCACGGGGCTGCTCGACCTCGACCCGGCGGTGGACGGCCCGGTGTCCTACGGCGGGGCCTACACCTATTACCTGGAGGCCAAGCGCAAGGAGCGGGCCCGTTGGGAGCAGCGCTACGCCGCGGAACAGGAGGAGCTCAAGGAGCTGCGCGAGTCGGTGCAGACCACGGCGCGCAACGTCTCGCTGGGGCGGCCGCGCGGCAACCAGGCCAAGATCCTCTACGACTTCAAGGGCAGCCGCGTCGACAAGCAGGTGTCGCGCCGGATCCGCAACGCCCAGCGCAGGCTGGACGAGCTGGAGGGCTCCCAGGTCCGCAAGCCGCCGCGGCCCCTGTCGTTCTCCGGGACGCTCACCGGGGAGGCACCCGCCTCCGGGCTGGCCCTGACCGCTCGCCGCATCGACGTGGGGGACCGGCTCCGGCTCGACGAGCTCGACCTGCCGGCCGACGGCCGCCTGCTGGTCACCGGCGCCAACGGCGCGGGCAAGTCCACACTGCTCTCGGTCCTGGCCGGGCGGCTCGACCCGGGGCCCCAGGGCGCGGTGCAGTGGCTCGGCGGAGCGAAGGTCGCCCTGCTGGAGCAGGACGTGGTCTTCCGCGATCCCGAGGCAACGCCGCGGGCCCGCTACGCCGCTGCTGCCCCGGCAGGCGCCCCGCCACTGTCCGACCTGGGACTGATCGCCCCGGGCGATGCCGACCGGCCGCTCGGACTGCTCAGCGTCGGCCAGCGGCGCCGGCTGGCGCTGGCCCTGCTCATCGCGGTGCAGCCGCAGGTGCTGCTGCTCGACGAGCCCACCAACCACCTATCGCTCTCGCTCGCCGAAGAACTGGAGGCCGCCCTGCAGACCGCCCCGGGCGCCGTCGTCATCGCCAGCCACGACCGCTGGCTCCGCCGCCGCTGGACCGGCGCCCAGCTCCATCTGGCCCAGGGCCGTCCGGTCCCCTGACGCCGCGCCAGTGCGGGGCCGAACCAGCGCCCCGCACTGGGCCGAGTCGCTAGGGCGTGTTGGGTGGACACCTGTCCTGCTGCGCGGCGCCCTGGCACGCCCTAACCGAAGACTTCATCGGCGGTCTCGGCCGTCCACGTCCGCTCCCGCCACAGCTCCAGCCGGTCGGCATCGGTGGACTCGCCGACCAGCCGCCGCTGCTCCGCACTGAGCGCGATCTCCCGCACCTGGAGCACATCCAGGATCCGCCCCCGCAGCTGAATCAGAGCCTCCTCGGCACGGCCCTCGGCGCGGCCCTCTTCGCGCCCCTCCTCGCGCCCCTCCTCGCGCAACCGGTCGGAGTAGGGACTGTGAAACCGGATCGGCCCCATCCCGGCCGCCCCTCCCGTGTCCGGAGTCCGCCGCTAGCTGAAGATCTCATCGGCGGTCTCGGCCGTCCAAGTCCGCCCGAGCCACCGCTCCAACTCGTCGCGGTCGGCCGACGCCGCAACCCGCTGCTGCTGCTCCGCACCCACTGCGATCCCCCGAGCATGGAGCACATCCAGAATCCGCGCGCGGAGCTGCTGAACGGCCTCCTCTTCGCGCCCCTCTTCGCGCCCCTCCTCGCGCAACCGGTCGGAGTACGGACTGTGAAACCGGATCGGCCCCATCCCGATCGCCTTCCTCATCTCCTGCAGCGCCTCGCCCGACAGCAAGGTGAGCGTGTATTCAGCGTACTTTCGCGAACTCCTCGTCAGGCAGGTGCCGGATCCCGCGGAGGAACGTCTCGATCATGCCCGGCACGTCCTGATGGGCCGCGGCGGCGAGGACGGCGAGCGAGGGGTCGGCTGCAATCTCCTCCTCGTCCCTCGGCGCCGGCAGCGTCTGCGGGCCCACCACCCACGGGCGGAGCACAAGCGATCCGCAGTCGTACTCCCGGTCGTAGCGCTCGGCCGTGGGCTCGTCGGTGCAGACGACGACCAGGCCGACACCGCACTTGTGCCGCTCGGCGCAGACCGCCGCGTACTCCAGCCACTGGAACACCTTGTCCCGCCGGTAGGAGGTCTGCACCTCCACCACCAGCACCATCTCGGTCCGCCCGGAGTCCTCGCGCTCGGCGATCCCTGCACTGTCGAGCAGGCCGATGACCACGTCGGCACGGCGCTCGACCGGCTGCGTCTCGCCGAGGTCGGCGTTGTGCAGCACCGCCTGGTCATAGTGGGGCAGCTGCCGGCCGAGAACGCGCGTGACCAGGTGCGCCGCACATTCCGGGTCATCGCGGAACAACTGCACCCGCGTCTCGTGTGCGTAGCCGAGGCCGCGCTTCTTCTCCTGTCTCACGGAACGGACCGTAGCGGCGCAATCACCCCGTCGCCGGAAAACGCTCCTATCCGCTGAATCAGCGGCGGGTATCGGCGTTTCCGGGGCGGCCGATACCGCGGTCGGGCACCGCATCGGCGCGGGCGCCGGCCCTACAGGCCGCCCTGGGCGAGGCCGCGGAGGCGGTCGAGCTGCTCCCAGTGGCGGGCGACGGCGGTGCGGCCGTCCGGGGTGAGTTCGACCCAGGTGCGTGCGGTGCGGCCGGCGCCCGAGCGGGTAAGGGCGACGATCCCGGCGTCCTGCAGCTTGTGCAGGTGGCTGGAGAGGTTGCCTTTGGTCAGGCCGGTCAGGGTCTGCAGGAAGCGGAAGTCGGCGCCGTCGGCCGCGAGCAGGGCGGTGGCCACCGTCAGCCGGGCCGGCTCGTGGATGACCTTGTCGATGTCGGGGAGGCCGCCGGCGGTCTCGTCGGTCACGGGTGTCCCTGTCCGTTCGGGCCGGCGTCGCCGCCGGCACCGGCTCCGCGGACGGACACAGCGGCGAGCGCGCGGTCGAGGGTGCGGTGGTCCAGCAGCCCGCCGATGATGAAGCAGATGCCGAGCGCGAAGACGGGCGACCCGTTCTGCAGGCCGTCGGAGGCGTTGAGCGGATGCGTGCCCCCGGTGAAGAGGCCGAGCGGGAACAGCCCCGCCGCGGTGAGAACGGCACCCATCACCGCATAGTGGCGGGTGATGCGGGCGTCGCGCCACTTGCGCCGGGCGGCGCAGCCGTAGAGGCCGACCACCACCAGCACCAGCCCGATCTGCACGCCCGCAAGCCACAGCGGGCCGTCCTGCAGATCGAGAAGGGTGACGCCGATGCCGAAGCCGATGAAGAGCGCCAGGACCACCGCCACGAGGACGGTGCCCTCGACGGCGCTGCTGCGGCGCACGCTTCCGTAGCGCCGCCGGTAATAGGCGCTCGTCGGGATCATCGCGAGCAGGCCGAGGGCCAGGACCGGCAGCGTCCATTCGGACAGGCCGGCGAAGTGGCCGGCTCCGGAGACGGCGAGGGCGATGCCCACCGGCACCACCATGAGGCCGCGCAATCCGTTGAACTGCGATGTCACCGCCATCATGCGGTCCATCCGCGCCGGGTCGATCGAGGGGTTCACCAGTGCTCTCCTTCGCAACTCTCTGCGCGTGGCCGATCGCGGGGTCCGCGCCTCACTCTTGAGTCTGCACTGCAGACCTTTATGATCCGACGGTACGCCGCGACTCTTTGGTTTGCAATACAGACCTTTTCTTCGGGGCGGCCGGAGGCGGCCGCGCCGTCCGGCCCGTGCGGCGCCGCTAGACGTGCAGTGGGCCCGGCCTGGCGTGCTCGGGCTCGGCGGGCTCGACCGGGTAGCGGAGGATGGTGGACATCCGCTCGGGCGGAGTTGCGGCGGGGTCGCTGAGGTAGACCTCGTGGTGCGGGCCGCAGAAGGCGTAGCCCTGGTGCGCGGCGAAGTGGGCGAGGCGTTCCAGCGTGTGCGGCTGGTCGTCGGCCGGGCCCACGTGGAGGATCTGCGCGGCGCGCCCTTCGTCGAGTACGGCGAGGCGCACGCGGTCGATCGGCGCGGCCGGACGCTCGGCGCGGGCGGCGTCGAACGCGGCGGAGACCACGTCGGGCCCCGCCTGGCGGGGCTGGAGGATCATGAGGGTCCAGCGCCACGTTGCGGGGCCGCCGCCGGGCGGGGCCGGGGCACTCGCCGCGCTGCCCTCCGGCTCCGGCCACCAGCGTCCCTGGAGCGGCATGAGCCGGCAGTCGACGCGCTTCCAGTCGGCCAGCACGGACCGCACGCCGCGGGCCGCGGCGATCAGCGCGCCGGCCGCGCCGCGGAACGCGGCACCGCCGGGCGCTCCGGTCCCGTCGACCATCAGGTACGGAAGCGGCGGCACGTCGACGAGGGCCGGCTTCGCCCCGGCCCGGTACAGCGGCGCGTGGATCCGCAGCAGATCCTCCGCGGGCACCCGGCCCATACTGCTCCTCTCCGGGGCCTCCCAGTCTGCCCGCCCACCCGGTCAACGGGAAACCTTCAGCACCGCAAGAGCGGCCCTGCGCCCCATCTGCCCCGGTCCTCATCAGAGGGTCCGGCGCAAGGGGATCCCGGGAGCAGTCTGCCTGCGCGCACGCCAGGTGAGTGTCCTCGCCGTGCACATTCCGCGGCGCCGCACCGGATGAAAGAACCGTGGCAGGGGCGACCGACCACGGAACCCGGGAGATGTCGCGATGGGCCACCCGAAGAGCTGCGCCAGAGCCCGAGGCGACCGCTGCGCCTGCCAGACCTGCAAGGGCACCCAACACGGCATCGCCCTGCTGGACTTAGCCGCCCGGGCTCGAGTGGCCGACAGGCGTGCGTTCCGAGAGAAAGCCGACCGGAAGTGGGCCGCTTTCCCGCCCCGCAGGGATCAGTTCGGGCGCCTTCTTCCGGCGTCCGCGAAGCACCGCACAGCGGCTGCCAGCCTCGTCCGGGCCGACCTCGTCGACGGGCTCGCGGCAGACCCGGCGACCACCGGGGCTGCACGCGCCGCGAGCGGTGTCCTGGCCGCCCCGGAATGTCTCAGCGCCACCCCGGGCTCCTTCGCACCGGGCGGCAGACGGGCCGGCGCCGGACCTGGCCGCCGTCGGCTTCCGACTGACGTCCACTTCTGGTGCGAGCTGCTTGCACGACTCGGCGACGCCGGAGCCGAAGATCCCCTCGCCGACCTCCTTTTCGACCCCGACCCAGAGCAGCCGGACGACGAGGAGATCACGGCCGCTGCCGCCCTGGCCGCGGCCGCGTTCCACGCGTCGCTCGCAGGGGCAGGACTCGGCACGGTTCCGCTGGCGAACCCGCTGCGCGTCCTCGCCTTCCTCATGTGCCCCGACCCTGCGTGGCACCGCTCCCTCGCGGGGAGCGCCGTCGACCCGCTGCCCGAACGGCTGGTCTCCACGACTGCGCGGACGAGGCTCCGTTCGGCGTTCTCCCCGAAACGGGAGGCGGAAACCTGGGTCCAGACTGCGCTCGGCCTAGAGACGGGCTAGCAGCCGCCGGGGAGTCCGGCACCGTGCCCCGACACGCCGCTGGCCCGGCACCCCTGAGGGCACCGGGCCAGGAGAAGGCGCGCAGTCCGGCTAGTCGGTGCCGGACTCCATGGCGGCCTGGTCGAGGAGGTCGTCTGCGGCGTGGCCGCCGCCGGCGGTGATGGCGTCGGCGCCGCCCTCGGGCATGGTCTCGATGAGGCCGGTGGAGGCGGCCTGCGCTGCCCCGAGCGGGCGGTCGCCGCCGCCGGAGCCGACGATGCCGAGGCCGGCGTAGGCCTCCAGCCGGGAGCGGGAGTCGGCGATGTCGAGGTTGCGCATGGTCAGCTGGCCGATCCGGTCGACCGGGCCGAACGCGGCGTCCTCGGTGCGCTCCATGGACAGCTTGTCCGGGTGGTAGCTGAAGGCCGGGCCGCGGGTGTCGAGGACCGAGTAGTCCTCGCCCCGGCGGAGCCGCAGCGTGACCTCGCCGCTCACGGCCGAGCCGACCCAGCGCTGCAGCGACTCGCGCAGCATCAGGGCCTGCGGGTCGAGCCAGCGGCCCTCGTACATGAGCCGGCCGAGGCGGCGGCCCTCCGCGTGGTAGGCGGCGATCGTGTCCTCGTTGTGGATCGCGTTGACCAGGCGCTCGTAGGCGGCGTGCAGCAGAGCCATGCCGGGCGCCTCGTAGATACCGCGGCTCTTGGCCTCGATGATGCGGTTCTCGATCTGGTCGGACATGCCGAGGCCGTGCCGGCCGCCGATCGCGTTGGCCTCCAGCACCAGGTCGACGGCAGAGGGGAACTCCTTGCCGTTGATAGTGGTCGGGCGGCCCTGCTCGAAGCCGATGGTCACGTCCTCGGTGACGATCTCGACCGAGGGGTCCCAGAACTTGACGCCCATGATCGGGTCGACGATCTCGACGCCGGTGTCCAGGTGCTCCAGCGCCTTCGCCTCGTGCGTGGCGCCCCAGATGTTGGCGTCGGTGGAGTAGGCCTTCTCGGTGCTGTCCCGGTAGGGCAGCCCGCGCTCGACCAGCCACTCCGACATCTCGGTGCGGCCGCCGAGCTCGGCGACGAAGTCCGCGTCGAGCCAGGGCTTGTAGATCCGCAGCGCCGGGTTGGCGAGCAGGCCGTAGCGGTAGAACCGCTCGATGTCGTTGCCCTTGAAGGTGGAGCCGTCGCCCCAGATCTGGACGTCGTCCTCGAGCATCGCGCGAACCAGCAGCGTGCCGGTGACGGCGCGGCCGAGCGGCGTGGTGTTGAAGTAGGCGCGGCCGCCGGAGCGGATGTGGAAGGCGCCGCAGGCCAGCGCAGCGAGGCCCTCTTCGACCAGGGCGGTGCGGCAGTCGACCAGCCGGCCGATCTCCGCGCCGTAGTCGGTGGCGCGGCCGGGCACCGACTCGATGTCGGGCTCGTCGTACTGGCCGATGTGGGCGGTGTAGGCGCAGGGCACCGCGCCCTTCTCACGCATCCACGCGACCGCTACGGAAGTGTCGAGGCCGCCGGAGAAAGCGATTCCGACGCGCTCGCTGACGGGAAGGGAAGTGAGTACCTTGGACACAGGAAAAAGTATCCATGCATCTGCATGGATATGCAAATCGGGCCCGCACCGTCTGCACGGGACCGGTACTCACTGCAGCGCAGCGGGGGCTCCGGGCCCGAAGAGGGCCATCGCCTCAAACCGGAAGTCGTCCAGGTCCGCGTAGCAGGCGGGCAGGCCGCCGCGCCGGACGAAGAACCGCACCGCGGCCGTGCGCAGGTCGCCCTCCTGTGCCGCGACCGAGACCAGCGCCGTCAGGTCGCCGTACTCCGGCAGGCTGCGGCCGGCCGCCAGGCACGCCCGCGCGAAGGCGAAAGCGCGTCCGGCCACCAGATGGAGGCGTTCATCCCCCAGCCCGGAGGAGCGCTCCGCCGGCGCCGGCGGGAGGTCGCAGTCGTCGATCCCGAAGTCGTGGAACGCCCGCTCGGCCTCCATCAGCTCTTCGGGCGAGGCGCTGCCGCTCCGCGGGGGCGCCTCCCCCAGCGTCACCAGACCGTCCGGGCCGCGCTGCCATCCGCGCGCGGCCTCCTCCCGGAGGTCGCCCGGAAGGCCGGCCGCCGCGACCGGCACGACCATCGGCAGGAGCAGGTCCATGGTGCGGTTGGCGAGCATGCGGCCCCCATGCGCAGGCGGGGACCACAGGGTCCCACGGCCGCCCGGCGGGGTGCACCCCCGCGGCCCGGCCCCCTGTTGGCGGGCGCCGGCCGGGGGCGGGCGGCGGCCGCCGGGGCCCGGGGCCGGGCCGCAGGGGCGGTCAGGTGTGGTCCGGGGGCGCCTCGAACACTTCGAGGCCGGGTACGCCGCGCCCGACACGGCGGCCCGGCGCGGAGAGGAGATCGGCGAGCCCCTCGGCGGTGGTGGCGTGCAGCGTCGGCTCGACGTCGTCGGCAGTCGTGCGGGTGGCGGCCCAGCCGGCCGGGCGGCCGCGGTCGTCCCGGGTGCGCCAGATGCGCCAGCCGGGGAAGCGGTGCTCCAGGTCGGCCGGGATCTGTGCGTCTGCCGCTCCGTGCGGCTGCTCCCCCGCTGCGCCGCCGTCCCGGGCCGGGCCGCCGGGCGGACTGCCTCCGTCGTGCCGCACTGCTCCCCCTCCGGTGTGCGCGCACAGCTCCGGCCTGCACCGTCGCCGTGCACGGCCGCTCTGCGCGATGCCGTTGCCAGGACGGTACGGACCCGGTTCCCCCGCCCACCACCGACTTGCGCGGACTTGCACACGAGCGCGGCGCAGCGGAGGACAGACGGGCACATCGCACGCATTGCACCGCGTGATCAGGGCTGTTCCTGCTCAGCGGAGGGGGCGGCACGGTGCCCGGACGCGGCTTCCTCCGCGGCGGCGTCGCGGCGGGCCGCACCGGCCGCCCGCTCGACCAGGCTGCGGGCCGCGCGGCCGAAGACCGCCGCCTCGGCCTGGCGGCGGAAGGCGCGCCGGTAGAGCGCGACCTCTCCCGGCGCAACCACGGTGACCTGTGCCGAGAGCAGTTCCACGTGGACGCGCTCGCCATCGAACACGGTGAACGTCTCCAGCGGCCAGACCGCGCCGCCGGGGCGGCCCCGCGGCACGATCCCGAGGGACACCGACGGCAGCGCCATCACCTGCAGCAGGTGCTCCAGCTGCTCAGCAGCCTCCCCCGCCGTTCCGGGGCGGTGGTGCAGCACCGCCTCCTCCAGGACGAGCGCGAAGCGGTGGTCGCCCTCGCGGAGGATGCGGTTGCGGTCCATCCGGGCGCGGACCGCGTCGGTGACGTCGTCCGGTGTGCCTTGGAAGGCGGTGATCGACCGCAGCAGCGCCGCCGCGTAGGCCGGCGTCTGGGCCAGGCCCGGCATGACCGTGGAGGAGTACACCCCCATGCTCCGCGTGCGCTCGTAGAGCGGCACCCGGGACTCCTGGGCGCGGCGCATGCCCGTGCGGTGCAGGCGCCGCCACTCGACGTAGAGCGAGTCGGCGGTGCGGGAGGCGGCGACGAGGTCGGCGGACTCGCCCTCCGCGCCGCAGGCCCGGCACCAGGCGGCGACGTCGGCGTCGGTCACCGCCTGCTTGCCGCCCTCGATGCGCGAGGTCTTGGACTCGTGCCAGCCGGCCCGGGCGGACAGGGCACGCGCGGTGAGCCCGGCGTCGAGGCGCAGCTCGCGGAGGCGGCCGGCGACTTCGGCTCGGGCCCGCTGGACACTGGAGGAGGGGGAGGAAGACATGTCAGCGCAGGGGACGGTACTCCTCATGCGGGACGGCGCGCTGCCATACCGCGGTGAACGCCGCCGCGCAGAGCTTGATCAGCCGCGCGTCGGAGGAGAGCTCGTCCTCGATCACCTGGCCGGAGCCGTCGAAGTGGTGGATGCGCAGCAGGCGGCCGTCGAAGAGCCAGAAATCGTGCGCGGGGAGCGGGATGCCGGCGGCCCGGCGGCGCGGCAGCCAGCGCACCTCCTCCCCCGCCGCGCGGTTGAGGCCGGCCGTGATGTCGTACTCGAAGCGGGCGAACCGGGACAGCGGCTCCGAGACGATGCGGGCCCGCCGGATGGCCACGCCGCGGGCGCAGTGCGCGCGGACGGTGGCGAACCAGTCGGGGTAGGGGGGATCGGGTAGCGGGATCCCGGCCTGCCAGGAGCGGTAGACCGGGTCGTCCGGCGTGTAGGCGTCCCGCATTTCGAGGTGGTGGGCGGTGTGGCGGGTCTCGGCGATCAGGTCAGCGAACGGGGGGAGCGTCGACTCCATTCAGTGCCTCCAGGATTCCCGCGGCCATCCGCCGGGGGAGACGGACGGCGGCCTCCGTCGGGGCCATTGAACTGTGTTCCTCGATCTGTCCGAGATCACTCCCATCGGTCACGACTTCCCCCTGGAATACCAGGTCTCCGCTCTCCTCGTCGACGAAGAGGGCGGGGCAGTGGTCTCCGCCGGTGTCAGGGTCGATCGTGAGAAACCTCAGCCGCATGATCCCCTCCGGAGTGGATTCCTTGCGCGGGTTTGCGCGCACACAGACTGATCCGGCCATCACCGTCCGTCAACCCCCGGATTCGCACCGAAGGCGCAGCTCGCGGTGTACTCCCCGCGGCGGGGCCGCGCGTCTTCCCTTTCGGCGGCACCCTGCGGCACTACCGTTGCCGGGCCGCCGCGCGCACGGGTCCCGGTGCGGCGCGGCGGTGCGTGCGGGGCGCCCCGCGCCATCCCCCTCCCCGCGGTCACCCGACCGCTCCGCACCGCTTTCGGGAGGTCTGTACTTGTCCGCACCGATGTCCGCCCCGCCGCAGCGCCTGGGCACGGCCCCCGCCCGCACCACCCGGCGCTGGCCGCGGGGCGCCCGCCGTGCCGCCGGGGCGGCGGCCGCCGCGCTGGTCGCCCTCGCCATCGCCGGGTGCACGCAGAACCACGCCGCGCCGGTCTCCTCCGTCCCCACCGCCAGTCCGGCACCGCCGGCCGCGGCGCCCAGCGCGAAGCCCGCCCCGATGCGGTGGGCCGACCTCCCGCACGCCCTGCTCGCGGCGACCGACACGGTCGCCCCCGAGCAGGACTGATCCAGGCGCGCGCCCGATCGCCCGCCGAGGCGCTGGGCCGCGCCGCAACCGCCCGGGCCGGGCAGGTGCAGATGCGCCGCCCGTCGCGCCTTCCCGGCCGGTCCCGGATTCGGGCCGGCCGGCTAGGGCGTGTTTGGTGAATGGCGTTCGTCGCGAGCGGTGTCCTGGTGCACCCGTCGCAAGGCCGACGAATGAGTCAGGGTGGGTTTTCCTGTCGATTGAGGAGAACGCCGCGAGGGGCGTGCCAGGGCGCCGCGCAGCAGGGCAGTTGTCCACCAAACACGTCCTAGGCCTCGAGCTCGTGTTCGAGCTCCTCGAGCTCCGCGCCGCCCGCCATGTGGTGGGCCAGCTGCTCGCGGGTGAGCGCGCTGCGCTCGGCGTCGAGTTCGACGCGGCCCAGGCGCAGCACCGTGAACCGGTCGCCGACGAGGTGGGCGTGGTGCGGGTTGTGGGTGATGAAGACGACGCCGACGCCGGCGTCCCGCGCGGCCCGCACCAGCGACAGCACCACCCCGGACTGCTTGACGCCGAGGGCCGCCGTGGGCTCGTCGAGGATCAGGACGCGGGCGCCGAAGTGGATCGCCCGGGCGATCGCCACCACCTGCTTCTGGCCGCCGGAGAGCTGTCCGACCGGCGCGTCGATGTCGGGCAGCGCGATGCCGAGGCGGCGCAGTGCCGCATCTGCAGTGCTGCGCATCTGCGCCACCCGGAGCCTGCGCAGCGGGCCGCGGCCCGCGGTGGGCTCGGAGCCGAGGAAGAAGTTGCGCCAGACCGGCATCAGCGGCGCCAGTGCGAGGTCCTGGTAGACGGTGGCGATGCCGCGGTCGAGCGCCTCCCGCGGCGAGCCGAAAACGGTGGGCGCGCCGTCGACGAAGTAGCGGCCCTCGGAGGGGGCGTGCAGTCCGGCGAGGATCTTGATCAGCGTCGACTTTCCGGCGCCGTTGTCGCCGAGCACGCAGCTCACCCGGCCGGTGTGCACGTCGAGGTCGACGCCGTCCAGCGCGCGCACGTTGCCGAACACCTTGCCGACGCCGTCCAGCCGCAGCGCCGGTCCGGCACCCGGCGCGCCGTCCGGTGCGCCGGGTGCCGGACCGGCGCCGCCCGGCTCGGGGCGGGACGCCCGGTCGTCTGGGGAGCCCATGGTCATCTCCTCCCGGCGGCGCGGCCGCGGAACCAGCTGTTGACGACGACGGCGAGCAGCAGCATCGCCCCGACGAAGAACAGCACCCAGTTGTTGTCCCAGCCCGCATAGACGATGCCCTGCTTGGTCATGCCGTAGATCAGCGCCCCGATCGCGGCACCGACCACCGTGCCGTAGCCGCCGGTGAGCAGGCAGCCCCCGACGACGGCGGCCATGATGTAGAGCAGCTCGTTGCCGACGCCCTCGCCGGACTGCTGCACTCCGGAGGCGGTGATGAGGTGCATGCCGCTGAACCAGGCGAGCCCGCCGACGGTCATGAACAGGCCGATCTTGACGCGCGCCACCGGAACACCCACGGCGCGGGCCGCCTCTGCGTCGCCGCCGGCCGCGTAGATCCAGTTGCCGACGCGGGTGCGCAGCAGCACCCAGGTGGCGATCGCCGCAAAGACCAGCCACCACAGGACGGTGATGCGCACCGGTACGCCGAAGACCGGGATGCTGGACGCGAATACGGCGCGGGCCGATTCGAAGCCGTCCATGTCGGCGATGCTCTTGGTGGCGACGCTGCCGCTGACCAGCTTGGTGACCGCGATGTTGACGCCCTGCAGCATCAGGAACATGGCGAGGGTGACGAGGAAGCTGGGCAGCCCGGTGCGCACCAGGATCCAGCCGTTGAGGAAGCCGATGGACAGCGAGACGGCGAGCGCGATGCCGGCGGCCGCCCACACGTTCAGGTTGAGCTGGTAGCCGATCATTCCGACGGCGAGGGCCGCCGTGACGACGGCGACACCGGCGGAAAGGTCGAACTCGCCGCCGATCATCAGCAGCGCCACGGCCACCGCCATGATGCCGATGGTCGAGGCCGCGTACAGCACGGTGGCGAGCGACTCGGGCTGGCGGAACGGCGGCGCGACGGCGAGGAAGACCCCGAAGAGCACGATCGCGCCCAGCAGCGACCCGACCTCGGGCCGGGCCGCTGCCCGGCGCAGCGGCGACACGCGCAGCGCCCGCGGGTCGGCCGCCGCGCCGGCGGCCCGCGCGGAGGGACCGCCGGAGGGCTCGGCGGATCCGGATGCCGCGCCGCTCACCGGGTGCCCCGCTCGGCGTACTCGGCGATCTCGGCGACGTTGGACTCGTCGACGAAGTCCGGGCCGGTCAGCACCGGCTCGCTGCCGCCGCCCAGCGTGTTGCCGTTGGTGGCGTGCAGCCAGAGCGCTTCGGCCGACATGTACCCCTGCAGGTAGGGCTGCTGGTCGACGGCCCAGGCGACCGAGCCGTCCTGGACGGCCTGCACCGTCTCCTCGTTGGTGTCGAAGGTGGCGACGACGGCGTCCGACCCGGCGTCGGCCACCGCGTCGACGGCGGTCAGCGCGAACGGCGCGCCGAGCGTCGCGACGTGCGCGACGGAATCGTCCTCCTGCAGCTTCGCGGTGATGGAGGAGGCGACGTCGGGCATGTTGGCGCCGTCGACGTAGAGCGTCTCCAGGTCGCCGTCGAAGGCCGACTCCATTCCGGCGCAGCGCTCCTCCAGGCCGACGTTTCCCTGCTCATGGATGACGCACAGAACCGGTCCGCTGTCCTCGTCGTTGAGCCGCTCACCGTAGGCCTCGCCGGCGAGCTCCTCCTCCATGCCGAAGTAGGAGAGCAGGCCGGCGTCCTCCCAGTACTCGATACCGGAGTTCAGCCCGACGACCGGGATTCCCGCCTGCTGCGCCTCCTCCACGGCGCCCCGCAGGGCGTCGGGTTTGGCGAAGGACACCGCGATGCCGTCGACGCCCTTGTCGACCGCGGTGCGGATGAGCGTGGCCTGCTTGGCCGCCTCGGGGTCGGCCGAGTACTCGAGGGCGGCGCCGCTCTTCTCCGCGGACGCCTCGGCGCCGGTGCGCACGAGGTCCCAGAAGGTGTCGCCCGGCGCCTGGTGGGTGATGAGCGCGAAGGTGAGGTCCTCGGCCTGGGCCGCCTCCTCCTCGGCCTGGCGGCCGCCTTCGGAGCTGCAGCCGGCGGCGGCCAGGGCGAGTGCCGCGGCGATCGCGGCCAGGGCGGGGACGGGTCGTCTGGCGAACATGTTCCTGCCTCCCTCGGGAGGGGGTCGGTGCGGGGTGCGGTGGTGGTCGGGCGGGCGGATGGCGGTGCCGCGGGGTGTGCTGCGCCGGCAGTCCATTCTCCGCCTTCGCGCAGGTGCCCCGCCGTTCCGTCAGGCGCGCTGGTGCGGCGCTCCGGCGCCGCAGCGGAGCAGGTGGCGCCGCGTGCGGACGGCGATGGGCAGCGGAACGCCGGGATCGCAGGGGTAGAGGTCCTGCTCGACGATGACGAACACCTGCGCGCCGACGCGGTTCAGGGCATCGATCACATCGGCCGGAGCCGGCTCCCCGGCCGGCGGTTCGACGCAGACGCCCTCGGCGACGGCCTCGCCGAACGAGAGCCCTTCCGCGGCGACGCGGCGCAGCACTGCGGAGTCCATCTGCTTGATGTGCACGTAGCCGATGCGCTCGCGGTAGCGCTCGACGAGGGCGACGGCGTCGCCGCCGCCGTAGGCCACGTGCCCGGTGTCCAGGCAGAGCGCGACGCGGCCGGGGTCGGTGGCGTCGAGGAACTGCTCGATCTCGGGCTGGGTGAGGACATGGCTGTCGGCGTGGGAGTGGAGGCAGAGCTGCACGCCGTACTCGTCCCGGAGGATGCCGCCGAGCCGGTCGGCGCTGCGGTGCAGGGTGCGGCGCTGGCCCGGGTCGAGCTCGGGCGGTTCCAGGAAGGCGCCGGTCCGGTCGTCGCGGAAGAGCGGCGGGATGAAGACGAGGTGGTGTGCGCCCATGGCCGCGGTGAGCGCGGCGACCTTGCGGGCGGTGGCGAGGGTGGCGTCCCACCGGTCCGGATCGTGCAGGGCGCCGAACATGGTGCCCCCGCTGACCCGGAGGCCGCGGGCGCCGACCTCGTCGGCCAGTTGGGCGGGATCGGTCGGCAGGTAGCCGTAGGGCCCGAGCTCAAGCCAGCCGTAGCCGGCTTCGGCGAGCTCGTCGAGGAACCGGTTCCAGGGGGTCTGGCGGTGGTCGTCGGCGAACCAGACGCCCCACGAGTCGGGAGCGGAGCCGAGCACGAGCGGGCCGGACGCGGACTCCGGCGGCACTGCGGACGCGGATGCGGGCACGGATTCCTCCATTGCGGTCGGGAGGCGGGGCCGGGCGGAAGGGGGCGCTGGCCGGCGGGGAGGGGGCGGGCGATGGCGCGGGGGCCGGTGCGAGAGGCGGACGGGGCCGGAGAGCTGAGGGCTGCGGGGGGGGACGGGCGTTGGAGCGGGCGGCGGGGCCGGTCGGGAGCCGAGGTCCACGCCGCCGTACCGGGGAGGGGCGCCGGTAGGCGGGCTGCGGTCCGGGACGCGCTGCAGTGGTGCGGGTTCCGGCGGTCGGTGGCGGTGGGCGGGGGGCTGCGCCAATCCGTGCTGCGGGATGGGCGGGCTTGGTCGGCGGTGGGGCCGTGGAAGGCGGGTGTTCGCGTGTGCGGACGGGCGCCGCTCGCGGGATCGTCGGACTCGGGGAGGCGGGACGGGCGGCTCACAGGTAGGGGCGCTGGCGGGCCTTCTCCTTGTCGTAGGCGGTGCGGGCAGCACGGACGGCGGCGCTTTCCGCGGTTTCGGCGACCGGCACGTCCCACCAGGCGGAGGTGGGCGGCTGGGGGTCGGTGAGGCTGGTGGCGACGTGCACGACGGTGACCGTGTCCGCGGTGCGGCCCTCCTGCACTGCGGCGCGGAGTTCGCCGGCGGTGGCGGCACGCACGGCCCGGGCTCCGAGGCTGGCGGCGTTGGCGGCGAGGTCGATGGGGAGCGGGGCGCCGTCGAACCGCCCGGTTCCGGGGTCGCGGTGGCGCAGCTCGGTCCCGAACCGCTCCGAGCCGACCTGCTCGGAGAGGCCGCCGATCGAGGCGAAGCCGCCGTTGTCCAGCACCACGATCAGGACCGGAACGCCCTCCGCCGCCATGGTGGTGATCTCCTGGGCCAGCATCAGGTACGAACCGTCGCCGACGAGGACGGCGACGGTCCGGTCGGGCGCGGCGAGCCGCACGCCCAGGCCCGCCGCGATCTCGTAGCCCATGCAGGAGTAGGCGTACTCGACGTGGTAGCCCTTCGGATCGCGGGCGCGCCAGAGCCGCTGCAGGTCGCCGGGGAGGCTGCCGGCGGCGTTGACGACGACGTCGCGGTCGTCCAGGGCGTCGTTGAGCACGCCGAGGACCGCACCCTGGGTGAGCGGGCCGGTTCCGCCGGTGCGGTCGGCGCGCACGGTGTCGGCCGCGGTGTGCCACGCGGCGGCCGCATCGGCCGCGCGGCGCTGCCATTCGGGCGCGGCCCGGTATCCGGACAGGAGGGTGCGCAGGGCGCGCAGCCCCTCCCGGGCGTCGCCGACGAGGGCGGTGCCGGAGTGCTTCACGGCGTCGAAACGGGCGATGTTGAGGTTGGCGAAGCGGACATCGGGGGCGGCGAAGACGGTGCGGCTGGCGGTGGTGAAGTCGCTGTAGCGGGTACCGATCCCGAGGACCGCGTCAGCTTCGGCGGCGAGCGCGTTGGCGGCCGCCGTTCCGGTCGCGCCGATCCCGCCGAGGGCGCACGGGTGGTCCCACTGCACCGCGCCCTTCCCGGCGTGGGTGTCGGCGACGGGGATGCCGGCCTCCTCGGCGAAGGCCCGCACCTCGGCGGCGGCGCCGGCGTAGACCGCCCCGCCGCCGGCGACGATCAGCGGCCGCCGGGCCTGGCGCAGCAGCGCGGCGGCGCGCTCCAGCGCTGCGGCGTCGGGAAGCGGGCGGTCGATGTGCCACACGCGCTCGGCGAAGAGCTCCGCGGGCCAGTCGTGCGCCTCGGCCTGGACGTCCTGGGGCAGGCAGAGGGTGACGGCGCCGGTCTCCGCCTGGTCGGTGAGGACGCGCATCGCCGCCAGCGCCGCGGACGGCAGCTGCTCGGGCCGGCTGATCCGGTCCCAGTAGCGGGAGACCGGGCGCAGGGCGTCGTTGACGGAGAGGTCGCCGGAGTGCGGCGCCTCGAGCTGCTGGAGTGCCGGGTCGGCCGGGCGGGTGGCGAACATGTCTCCGGGCAGCAGCAGGACCGGGAGGCGGTTGGCCGTGGCCAGGGCGGCACCGGTGACCATGTTGGTGGAGCCGGGCCCGGTGGAGGCGGTGCAGGCATAGGTGCTGAGCCGGTCGGAGGCTTTGGCGAAGGCCGCTGCGGTGTGCACCATCGCCTGCTCGTTGCGCGCCATGTGGAACGGCAGGTGCGGGTCCCCGGCGCCGTCGGCGGAGCCCAGGAGGGCCTGGCCGAGCCCGGCGACGTTGCCGTGGCCGAAGACGCCCCACACACCGCGGATGAGGCGGCGGCGCTCGCCGTCGCGCTCGGTGTACTGGGCTGCCAGGAAGCGGACGAGTGCCTGGGCCGTCGTCAGGCGGAGTGCGGGCATGGTCAGCGCCCTTCCACGGCGCCGGCGGCGCTGCCGCCGCCCGCTCCGGGAGCGCCGCGGCCCGGCCCCTCGGCGGTGCAGAGCGGGAGCCGCGGGTCGACGGCTTCGCCGGCCCAGGTATCGCGCACCCAGGCGTGGCAGGGGTCGTGGCTGACGCGCCATGCCCGCTCCGCTCCGGGGCCGGCCATCACGTTCAGGTAGTAGAGGTCGTAACCGGGGGCGGCCATGGACGGGCCGTGCCAGCCGTGCGGCACGGTGACGACGTCGCCGGTGCGCACCTCCGCGAGGAGCTCGGCGGGGCGCTCCGCGGTGCCGTACACCCGCTGGTAGCCGACGCCGGGGGCGCCGCCGGGGCCGGGCGCAACCTCGAAGTAGTACACCTCCTCGAGTTCGGTCTCCGCGGCGGAGGAGGTGTCGTGCTTGTGCGGCGGATAGGACGACCAGTTGCCGCCGGGCGTGAGGACTTCGCAGGCGATGAGGCGGTCCGCGGCGAACACGCCGGGCATGCAGAAGCCGTTGACCTGGCGCGAAGCGGCGCCCGCTCCGCGCAGCTCGACCGGGACCCCCGCTGCCGGGCCGTAGCGGAACGGAAGTTGCTCGGCGCAGAGCGCCGACGGCAGCGCGAACCGGCCGCCGCCTGCGCTGCTGACGGCGGCGTCGGCGTCCCGCGGGAGATAGGCGAAGTCGGTGACGCGGGTGAAGGCGCTGGGCCGCCCGGCCAGATCCACCGAGGCGTTCGTGCCGCCGCTGGCGCACTCCACGGTGCAGGAGCCGGAGAGCGGCAGGACCAGGGTCTCGGCGCCACCGGTGGCGAACGCGGCGCGACCGCCGGGCGGCAGTTCCAGGACACGCAGGCCGGAGTAGGTCCAGCCGGCCGTGTCCGGGGTGAGCACGGTGGAGAAGTAGGGCTCTCCCGGATCCGGCCCCGCGGCTGCTCCGGCCGGCCGGAGCAGCGGCGCGGCGGGCGCCCCGGAGCGGAAGCGGGGGTCGGTTTCGTCGGTCACGGTGCACCTCGCAGCGGGCCTGTATCGGAACCGGCGGCGGCCTGGCCGCCGGTGGGCGGGGCGGGGGCGCCTCCGCGGGCGAGCGCGTCCTCGACCTCGCCGGTGGTGGGCATGGCAGCGGAGCAGGCGATCCGGCCGGCGACGAGGGCGCCGGCGGCGTTGGCGAAGCGGAGCGCCTCCGCGACCGGGCGGCCGGCGAGGAGGCCGTGGCAGAGCGCGCCGCCGAACGCGTCGCCGGCGCCGAGGCCGTTGACCGTGTCGACCGGGAACCGCGGGAGCGCGGCGGTACCGCCGGGCCAGGCGGCGAGGACCCCGCCGGGCCCGAGTTTCACGACCGCGAGGCCGAGGCCGAGTCCCGCCGCGGCGCGGAGGACGGCGTCGGGGTCGCGCACGCCGAGGACGGTCTCCCACTCGTCGAGGTTGCCGATCGCGGTGTCCACGAGCGGCAGTACCTCGGCGAGGGTGTCCCGGGCGGTGGACCGGGACGCCCAGAACTGCGGCCGGTAGTCGAGGTCGAGCACCGTGCGCGGCCCGTCCCCCGCCCCGGCGGAGCCGCCGAGGCGGAGGGCGGCGCGGATCCGCAGCGCCTCCAGGGTGGCCGTGCGGCTGGGCTCCGCGCTGAAACCGGTGCCGGTGGTCCAGAGGATGCGGGCGGTGCCGATCGCGGTGTGGTCGAGGCTGTCCGCGGTGATCTGCAGGTCGGGCGAGGGGTCGCGGCCGTAGAAGTACAGCGGGAAGTGGTCGGGCGGGAAGAGCGCGCAGAAGGTGACCGGTGTGGGGAGGCCGGGCACCGGGGTGACGTAGGTGTCGTCGACCCCGAAGCCGCGCAGCGCGGTGTGGACGAAGTCGGCGAAGGGGTCGTCGCCGGTGCGGGAGACCACCGCGGCGGCGCGGCCGTGCCGCGCGGCGGCCACTGCGACGTTGGTGGCGGTACCGCCGAGGTACTTGCCGAACGACTCCGCCCGGTCGAGGCCCACGCCGACCTGGTCGGGGTAGATGTCCACGCCGATGCGGCCGAACGCGAGCACGTCGAGCCGGTTCCGGCGGTCAGCGGAGGGGTCGGTCACCGGGCCTCCTCGGAGCGGAGGGTGCGGGCGGGACGGCAGCGCTGCAGCTCGGGGCGTCGGCCGGGGCCGTGCACGGCCCGGGGCGGGGCAGCGCCACCACCGCACCCGGGCCCATGGCCCGGCACGGCCGACCAGCCCGCGGTGGCGGACTGCAGGACGCCGGGTGCCGGACTCGACGGCGATCGGCACCGCCCGGCCCGGCTGCGCCGGGCCCGCACCGCGTGGGGGCGGCTGCCCCGCGGGCGGCGGACCGGAGCGGCTGGCGCCACCGCGATCAGACCTCGCGGAAGGGCCGACAGCAGCGGGCGAAGCAGCCGGCAGCGCAGCCGCGAGCGGAGAGCGGGCGGACGGCACTCGCGGAGCGCGGTCATGGTCGGGCCTTCCGGTGGGCCGCAGTCCGGGCTGCGGAGGCGGGCGGCGGCACGGGCGCGGTGATGGCCTGCGGCGCGGCCCGGACGGGGGCGGGGGTCAGCCGGGCCGCACGGTTCCACGGTGCGCGGCCCGCAGCGGCCGGGCAAGGGCGGTTCCGGAGTCTGTGGACAACTCGGTGGCTCTTTCACGGACACCGGACCTCCTCCGCGGCAGGGGCTCAGAGGCCGGGGCGCACCTCGGCGACGAGGACCGGGCGGCCCTCGCGGCGGGACCGGTCCGCCGCGTCGGCGGCGAGGACGGCCTCCAGTGCGTCGGCAACCGTGCAGGGGCTGGGGCCGCCGGCCGCTGCGGCCCGCAGGAAGGCGTCGATCTCGGCCCGGTAGGCGGGGCCGAAGCGGGTGGGGAAGTCGGGCCACGGCGCGCCGACCGGAAACGGCGCCTCTTCGGCCGAGCGGACCGGCGTCCGGTCGTCCAGCCCGACGGCGATCGTGCCGCGGGTGCCGGCCAGCTCCATGCGCACGTCGTATCCGGCTCCGTTGTAGCGGGAGCCCTGCAGCGTGGCGAGCGTGCCGTCGTCGAGCCGGAGCACGGCCGCGGTGGTGTCGACGTCGCCGGCGGCAGCGAAGAACTCGGCGCCGCGGTTGGCGCCGTAGGCGGTGACCTCGGTGATCTCGCGCCCGGTGATCCAGCGGAGCGCATCGAAGTCGTGCACGTGGCAGTCCCGGAAGATGCCGCCGGAGGTGGGGACGTACTCGGCCGGGGGCGGCGCCGGGTCGCAGGTGGCAGCGTGCACGCGGTGGAGCTCGCCGAGCTCGCCGGAGCGCAGCGCGGCCCGGGCCCGCAGATGGCCCGCGTCGAAGCGGCGCATGAAGCCGATGTGCACCAGCGCGGCAGCCTTCTCAGCGGCGCGCAGTACCGCGATGGTGGCGGGCACGTCCGGCGCGACCGGCTTCTCGCAGAACACCGGCAGGCCGAGCTCGATCCCGGCGGTGACGAGGCTGGCGTGGGCGTCCGTGGCTGCGGCGATCACCAGGGCGTCGACCGCTCCGGGGGCCAGAACGGCGGCGGCGTCCACCGCTCTGCCGCCGGAAGCGCCGGCAACGGCGCGCGCCCGCGCCGGATCAGCGTCGGCCAGCAGCACTTCCGCCACTGCCGGATGCGCGGCCAGCGCCGCAGCGTGGGCGGTTCCGATCCGCCCGGTTCCGATGAGCCCGACCCGCATGCCCCACCTCTCCCGATCCGGTTGCGGGGACGCGGCGCCGGGCGGCGCGCCGGGGAGGACTGCGGGGAAGGGGTCGGGGGCACCCGGCACGGTTGTGCACTCCGTCACATCCCGTCGCCGTTCTACGTGTCGGCCGGAACGGGTGTCAACACCTTCCCGGGAACATCCCGGCGGATCGGCCGGCGGGACCGCATCAGGAGCACCGCAGGCCCCGCAGGCCGCACCCGTTGCCGACCGGGCGGCCATCCGACGTTCGAGGAGAAGCTCTGCCGCAGCCGCCGCGGCTCCCCGCGGGCACGCGGCACCGGGCCGAACACCGCCCGCCAGAGGAGCGATGCGCACCGTGGGTGCCGCGAGTTGCCGCGCCGGAGACGTGCGCGGCGGCGCGGGCCGGTGTCCCGCCCCCTGCGCTCCCTTGTGCCCGGCGAACACGCTGCGGTACCGGCGCTCCTCCGCGCGGCGCGACCGCACGCTGCGGCGCCCTAGACACCGCCGGCGACGCGCAGGGTGGCGCCGGTCGTGTAGGAGGCGTCCGCGCCGAGGAGCCAGGCAACCGCTCCGGCGATCTCGTCGGCGGTTCCGGGGCGGCCGGCCGGGGTTTCGGCTCCGGCGCGGGACGGGCGGTCCGGATCGTGGTGGAAGGCGGTGTCGACGATGCCGGGTTCGACGCAGTTGACGCGCACGCCCCAGGGTGCCAGCTCTTGGGCGAGTCCGGAGGAGAGCGCGGCAACGCCGGCCTTGGCCGCCGCGTAGTGGACGTAGGTCCCTGGCCGCCCCAGCGTGGAGGCGGCCGATCCGACGAGCACCAGGGCGCCGGCGGTCCGCACCAGGTAGGGGGCGGCGGCGCGGCAGGTGAGGACTGGCCCGAGAAGGTTGACCTCGACGTCGCGGCGCAGGTCCTCGGGGTCCAGCTCCACCAGCGGGCCGACGGCGCGGACGGCGCCGGCGTTGACCACGGCACCGGTCAGCGGCCCCAGCTCGGCGGAGGCGGCGAAGAAGGAGTCCAGCGCCCCGGCGTCGGTGACCTCGACCGGCGCGCAGACGGCGCGCCGGCCGAGTCGGCGGACCCCGTCGGCCACGGCCGCCGCCCCGTCGGCGTCGGCGCCGTAGCCGACGAGGACGTCGTGCCCGTCCCGGGCCAGCCGCAGTGCCACCGCCGCACCGATTCCGCGCGATGCCCCGGTCACCGCGGTGATCCCCTGCTGTTCCATACCGGCCATTGTGCCGCCCGCAGCTGCGGCGGCGCGGAGCCGGGACACGCGCAGCGGGCGGTCAGGGGCGGCGGCGCATGGCGAAGCGGTGCCGCAGCGAGCGGGGCTCCTCCCGGGCGAGCAGCGCCGCGCCGATCAGGCCGGCCTCGTTGCCCAGGGTGGCGCGGACGATGCCGGCCTCCGGGCGGTAGCCGCGGCCGCTGAGGTGGCGGCGGAAGGCCGTCCGGGCCGGACCGAGAAGCAGGTCGCCGCACTCGGAGACGCCGCCGCCGATGATGAACAGCTCCGGGTCGAAGGCGGAGGCCAGGTTGGCCAGGCCGATGCCGAGCCAGCGCCCGACGTCGTCGAGGATCTCTCCGCAGGCGCTGTCGCCTTCCCGGGCGAGCTCCGCGACGAGCGGGCCGGTGATCTTCGCCGGGTCGCCGCCGGCGGCCTGCAGCAGACCGCGCGCCACCGGCGAGTCCGACGCCGCGAGCTCGCGCGCCTCGCGGGTGACCGCGTTGCCGCTGGCGTACTGCTCCCAGCAGCCGCGGTTGCCGCATTCGCACCGGTGTCCGCCCGGCACCACCTGCATGTGCCCGAACTCGCCGGCGATGCCGAAGCGCCCGCGGTACAGCGCGCCGTCGAGGACGGCCGCCCCGCCGATGCCGGTGCCCAGGTTGACGACCACGGCGTCGCGGGAGCCGCGCCCGGCTCCCGCCCGCATCTCCGCCCAGGCCGAAGCGTTGGCGTCGTTCTCCACCGCGACCGGCAGGCCGAGCCGCGCGGTCAGCGCCTCGCGCAGCGGCTCGCCGCGCCAGGACAGGTGCGGGGCGAAGAGGACCGAGGAGCGCTGCCGGTCGACGAAGCCGGCGGCGCCGACGCCGACCGCGCGCACCCGGAACTCGGTGCGGAGCTCATCCACGACCCCGGCGATGGTGTCCTCGACGACCTTGGGGCTCTTGCTGCGGTCCGGCGTCTCCGCGCGCCGGCGGGCGAGCACGGCGCCGGAGGGGTTGACCACCCCGGCCGCGACCTTGGTCCCGCCGATGTCGACGCCGATGACGAGCCCGCGCAGCCGGCCGGTGGTGGAGCTGGTGAATGCCATGACCGCTTCAACCTATCCGGCCGCGGGTTTCTGCCCGCGGCGCTGCCTGTCCCGCGGCACTGTGCGTCGGCGCACACCGGCGGCCGGACCGGGGCGCGGTCCGGCGCGTCAGTCCGGCACGGCGGCGGGCCCGCGCGGCGCGGCCGGGTCGGCGGGCAGGTCGTGCCGGCCGGCGATGAACTCCTGCACCCGGATCTTCGCGCGGATCAGCGGCCGCCGGATGCGCTGGTCGCGGCGGATGGCGGCGGTCATCTTCGCCGATCCCGCCGGATAGCGGCGGCGCGCCCACGGCGACGACGGCACGGCCAGCCGCACGGCGGCCACCAGGGAGATCACCGGTACGAACACGCCGGTCAGACCGGTCCAGATCTTGCCCTTGAGGACGGCGACGACGGCGCCGGCCAGGTTCGCCGCGGCGAGGACCAGCAGCGCGGTCTCGCCCACGTGGGCGGAGAGGGCGCCGCTCGCCCAGCCGAACGGGCGCACCCCGGTGAGCAGCGCCCCGGTGAGGCCGATCGCGGCGAACACCGCGTCGACGGACGCGCGGCCCTGCTCGCACCAGTACACGTCGCGCAGGTAGAGCAGGAGCGCGAACTCGTCGAGGACGAGCGCCGCACCGAGGCCGAAGAGCGCCGCGGCGACGACCACGGCCGTTCCGGTGCCGTCGCGGACCAGGAGCAGCGCCATGCCGCCGGCCAGCATCATCCCGACGCCGAACACGACATGGTGGACGTGCAGACCGCCGGGGCGCACGTTGCCGGGCCACCAGCGCACGCCGGCCCGGATCATCCGGACGCTGATCCGGATCAGCACGAAGCCCACCACGAAGGCCACGAAGAAGCTGAACAGGGGGAGCCGGCCCGTGTCCACCACCGCTCCGTCGAACCAGCCCTCCATGCGCTCTCCCGTCCCGGACGCGCCGTCCGCGGCGCACCGGCCCGCGGCGTACGGGACCCGATTATGCCCCGCGCCCCCTGCGGCGCCGGGGCCGCTGCCCCCGAGCGCGCGGCCCCGCATACTCCGGCCAGGCGGCAGGCCGGTGCCGGACAGCGGGTAGGACAACGAGGAGTAACGTAGCCGGGTCGGGCACACGGCACAGACCGGACACCGGCTCCGGGCGGCCCGGCGATAGCGCCGAGCCGGCACCGGGCCGCTCCGCCGGGCGGGAGGCGGGCGCTGCGCGGTCCGTCCGCGCCCGGCCGTACCTGCGGGGGCCGCGGCCCGGCCCGGCCCTGCGACCGGCCCCGGGAGCCGCCTTCCGGGGGGGGAGGGCGCAGCCGCCGCACTGCACACGCGGACTGCACCGCGCGGCGCGGGCAGCGGCCAGACATCCGAGATACGGAGGAACACCGGTGAGATCCCTGCGCGGCAATCCCTGGGCGATCTTGACCGCCCTCTGCCTCGGGTTCTTCATGACCCTGCTGGACTTGACGATCGTCAACATCGCCATCCCGGACATGATCGCCCGCCTCGACGCCGCCGTCGACGAGGTGCTGTGGGTGGTCAACGCCTACACGCTGGTGCTCGCGGTCCTGATCATCACCGCGGGCCGGCTCGGCGACCTCTTCGGGCCCAAGCGCCTCTTCCTCGTCGGCGTCGCCGTGTTCACGCTGGCCTCGGTCGCGTGCGGGTTCGCGCCGGATGCGCCGTGGCTGATCGGATGGCGCGCGGTGCAGGGCGTGGGCGCGGCGATCATGATGCCGCAGACGATGACGCTGATCGTCCGCGTCTTCCCGCCGCAGCGGCGCGGCACCGCGATGGGTGTGTGGGGAGCCGTGGCGGGCCTGGCCACGATCGCCGGCCCCACGCTCGGCGGGCTGCTCGTCACCGGGTTCGACTGGCGGTTCATCTTCTTCGTCAACATCCCGTTCGGCGCCGTCGCGCTGTTCCTCGGTGCCGTGCTGATCCCCGCCGACCCGGCGCCGGAGCGCCGCCCGCGGTTCGACGCGGTGGGCGTCCTGCTCGCCACGGCCAGTCTCGCGCTGCTGGCGTTCGGCCTGGTGGAGGGCGAGCGCTTCCAGTGGGGCACGGTGGCCGGCCCGGTCACCATCCCGCTGGTGCTCGCCGGCAGCGCGGTCGTCTTCGCCCTGTTCCTCGTGCACCAGTGGACCCGCCAGGGCCGCGACCCGCTGGTGCCCTTCGCGCTGTTCCGGGACCGCAACTACAGCCTGATGAGCCTGAACGCCGCGCTGGTGTCGGTCGCGATGCTGGGCTACTCGCTGCTGTTCACCATCTACCTGCAGTCGGTGCTGCAGATGAGCGCGCTCGAAGCGGGCCTCACCATGGCGCCGATGTCGGTGGTGTCGATGGTGGCGGCGCCGATCGTGGGCCGGTGGGTGGACGCCTACGGCGGCAAGTTCCTGCTGATGGCCGGGTTCGCGCTGTTCGGCGGCGGAATGGCCGTCCTGCTGCAGGTGGCCTCGACCGACTCCGGGTGGCTGGTGTTCGCCGGCCCGCTGGTCGTCATGGGCGCCGGGGTGGCGGCCGTGTTCGGCCCGATGAACTCGCTGGCCATGTACCGGGTGGCGCCCGCGATGGCCGGGGCGGCGTCCGGAGTGCTGAACACCGTGCGGCAGCTGGGCTCGGTGCTCGGCGGCGCCGTGGTGGGCGCGCTGATGCAGACCTCGCTCAACGCCAACCTCGCCGACGAGGCGCAGGCCCGCGCCGGCGGGCTGCCGCCGGAGGCGCAGGACGACTTCGTCGCCGGGGTCTCCGCCGACCACGGCGCCGGCCTGGAGCTCGGCCCGCCGCCGGCCCCCGACCTGCCCTCCGGTGTGCCGGACCAGGTGCAGGAGCAGATCGCTGCGCTCGCCGAGTCGGTCTACGCCCACGCGTTCACCGACACGTTCCACGCGGTGGGCTGGGTGCCGGTGGCGGCGCTGGGCCTGGGGCTGCTGGCCACGCTGCTCGCCCGCAACATGCGGGACCCGCACACTGCGCCGGAGCAGCCGGCTGCGGCGGAGCGGGCGGAGTAGGTCCCGGCGCCCGCAGCTCGGGCGCCGGGACCGCGGCCGCGGTCCGCTCGGGCGGGGCGCGGATCAGCGGCGGCGCGTCAGGCCTGGGCCGGGTCCACCAGTGCGGACACGTCGGCCGGCGGCTCCTCCTCGTAGGGGAAGGACGCCGCGCCGAACGCCGGCTCCAGGTCGAACAGCCAGGCCGCCTCCTCGTCGTAGCGCGCGAAGAAGGGGCGGCCGACCAGCTCGGGGTCGCGTGCCTGGATGAAGTGCAGGGCGAACACCTTCTCCCCCGCCACCTCGACGACGCCGTCCACGCACACCTTGCCCGGCGTGGCCGACATCGAGGGGCCGCGTACGGTCCGCGCGAGGCCGGAGACGTTCTTGTACGCCTCCCGGAAGATCTCGTAGGCGCGGGCCAGGGGGACGGCGAAGTAGTCCTGCGGGCCGGTGTCGCGCTCCACGAACATGTAGTAGGGCACCATGCCCATCCGGACCTGGATCCGCCACATGCGCTCCCAGACGGCGGGGTCGTCGTTGATCGTGCGGATCAGCGGCGCCTGGGTGCGGATCACCGCGCCGGTGGCCTGGATGCGCCGCACCGCCTCGCCGACCAGCGGCGGGTCGAGCTCGTTGGGGTGCGAGAAGTGCGCCATGAACGCGAGGTTCTTGCCGGACTCCACGACCCGCTCGAACAGCCGCAGGGTGTCGTCGGCGTCCGGGTCGGTGGTGAACCGCTGCGGCCAGTAGGCCAGCGCCTTGGTGCCGATCCGGATCGACTCCAGGGTCTCGACCTCCAGCAGCGGCTCGATGTAGCGGGAGATCACCCCCTCCCCCATGATCATCGGGTCGCCGCCGGTGAACAGGACGCTGGTGACCTGCGGATTGGCCTTCAGATAGGCGACCAGGTGGTCGACCTCGCCGGTGGCGAACTTCAGGTCGGGCTCGCCGACGAACTGCGCCCAGCGGAAGCAGTAGGTGCAGTACGCGTGGCAGGTCTGCCCCTGCTTGGGGAAGAAGAGCACGGTCTCGGCGTATTTGTGCTGCATCCCTTCGAGGGGGTCGGGGCCCCCGACGGAGGGGACGTTGAGGTCCATCTGGCCCGCTGGGTGCGGGTTGAGCCGTGCACGGATCTCGTTGGCGGCGGTATTGATCTCCTTCTTGGGCGCATCGCGGCGCAGGAGGTCGGCCATCCGGGCGACGTCGTCGGCGGGCAGCATGTCGGCCTGCGGGACGACCAGTCGGTAGATCGGGTCGTCCGGGGCCGCATTCCAGTCGATCAGCTCGTCGATGACGTAGGCGTTGACCCGGAACGGCAGCACCGTCGCGACGGCGCGGACGGCGAGCCGCTCCTCGTCGCCGAGCCCGGCGCGCGCCGTCAGCTCGTCGAGGTGCTTCGAGGTGTAGGCCCGAAAACGGCGGCCGGCGGTGGCCGGCGCCGAGACGGCCGATGCCGCGTCGTGCGTCAAGCTCACGCGTCTCCCTTCACCATGCGGGGCGCCCGGCGCGCGGCCGGGCAGCCCGGAGCCGGACGTCCCGCCGCTGGCGGGGCCGTCCGGAAAGCGGATGCTGTTGTGCCGGTTCGGCGGGGCACCGGTGCCGCGCCGCCGGCTGGTGCGGGCTCCCCGCTGCGCAGCCCTGCCGAGCGGCGCCGGAGCGCGGGCCCGACCGACGATCAGGCGTACCCGATCTCGACCTCTTATTACCCACTTTTCCGAAATACCCCGCTTACCGCGCGCCGCTGCTGCCCCTGCGGCGCGGGCGCGCGGCGGCGGACCTGGGCACACGGCGCTCCCGGCGGCGGCATAGCCTGGGCCCTGCACCGGCGCCACGCTCTCCGGCGCAGCACACGCACCGCAGCACCGCACTGGCTGGGAGGCCCCTTCCGTGACCGGACCACCGCCCCCGGTGATCGCCCTGGACGCCATGGGCGGCGACCACGGGCCGCGCGAGGCCGTCCGCGGCGCCGTCACCGCGGTCCGCGAGCACGGGGCACGGGTGATCCTGGTCGGCCGGGCCCCCGACCTCACCGCCCTGCTCGCCGAAGAGGGAGCGGCCGGCGAGATCCCGGTCGTGCACGCCGAGGACACCCTGGCGATGAACGAGGGCGCGCTGGCCAGCTGGCGGCGGCCGCGCTCCAGCGTGGCGGTGGCGTGCCGGCTGATCCGGAACGGCGACGCCCAGGCGCTGGTCTCGGCGGGCTCCACCGGCGGTGTGGTCGCCACCTCCACGGTGCGGCTGCGCACCCAGCCGGGCGTGCTGCGCGCCGCGCTCGCGGTGCCGCTGCCGACGTCGCCCACCCCCACGGTGCTGCTCGACGCCGGCGCCAACGCCGACGCCAAGCCGGAGATGCTCCTGCAGTTCGCCCACCTGGGCGCGGCCTATGCGCGCACCGCCTTCGGGGTGGCGGCGCCGCGGGTCGGCATGCTCACCATCGGCGCCGAGCCGGGCAAGGGCAACCGGCTCGCCCGCAAGGCCGGCGAGCTGCTCACCGCCGCCGCTGCGGAAGGAGCGCCGCCGCTGGACTACCGCGGCAACGTGGAGGGCCACGACCTGCTCGCCGGCGAAGTGGACGTCGTCGTCGCCGACGGCTTCACCGGCAACGTCGCGCTGAAGTCGGTGGAGGGCGCGGTCCGCTTCGCATTCGACCAGGTGCACGGCGCGCTGACCGCGACGCCGCTGGCGAAGGCCGGCGCCCTGCTGCAGCGCAAGGCGCTGCGCTCGCTGCGCGACCGGTTCGACAGCGAAACCTACGGCGGCGCGGTACTGCTCGGCCTCAACGGCACCGTCGTCATCGCGCACGGCGCCGCGCAGGACCGCGGGATCGCCCAGGCGTGCGTGCTCGCCGCCGACCTCGTCGCGGGCCGCATCGTCGAGCAGATCCGGCGCCGCGTCGGCACCCCGCAGCGCGCATCGTGGCTGAGCCGGCGGGCGGCGCAGGACGACTGAGCGGCGCCCGGCTGCAGCGGGGCGGACGTGGGCGGACCGGCGCCGCGCCGCGGGTACCATCCACCGCGTGCCGTCCCCCCGCACCGCTGCGGCGCCGGCCGCCCCGGCCGCCGCGCGCAGCCCGCTGCCGCGCCGCATCGCCGCGGCGCTGCTCGCACTGGCCGCGCTCGCCGCCGCACTCACCGGAACGGCCGCGGCCCGCGCCTATACGCCCTCCCCGCTGGAACGCTCCGCGGCGGAGTCCGCCGCGGCGGCGGTCCCCCATCTCCGCTACCTCGGGGCCGCTCTCCGGGACGGTGCGGGAGCCGACATGCAGGTGCTCTTCCCGGAGGGCTTCGTGTTCAGCCACGCGCTCTACGGGCTGGCGTGGATGAACACCGCCGAGCTGGAACCGAAGCACGCCGAACAGGCCCGGGACCGCGCCCGCTGGGCCCTGGAGCAGATGGAGTCGCCGCAGGGCAGGGCGCCGTTCCCGGAGGGCGCCGCGCCGGAGTCCGGCGTGTTCCACGCGGGCTGGAGCACCTACCTGCTCGCCCGCGTCGCCGAGGCCGGCGGCACCCCCGCCGAAGAGCGCCGCCTGGCCGGCCGCGCGGCGGAGATCGCCGACGCCTTCGCCGCATCGCTCGACGCCGGCCGCGGCCCCTTTCTGGAGGCGTATCCGGGCCGCGCCTGGCCGGTGGACAGCGTGGTCGCCGCGGCCGCTCTGGCGCGGGCCGACAGGGCGCTCGGCACCGACACCCACGCGGAACTGCTTGCGGAGTGGCTCGCAGCCGCAGACGAGCGCACCGATCCGCAGACCGGCCTGCTCCCGCACAGCGCCGACCCCGCCGGCGGTGCACCGCTGGAGGGCGCCCGCGGCAGCTCCCAGGCGCTCCTGCTGCGCTTCCTGCCCGACATCGACCCGGACCGCTCCGCCGCGGACTACGCGCGGTTCCGCACCGCGTTCGACTCGACGCACTTCTGGGCGCCGGGCATCCGCGAGTTCCCGCACGGCGACAGCAGCCCGGGCGACGTGGACTCGGGACCGCTCATCGCCGGGCTCTCCGCCTCAGCGAGCGCGGTGGCGCTGGGCGCCGCCGCCACGCACGGCGACACTGCGGCGGCCGCCGCCCTCACCGGGCTCGGCGAACCGCTGGGCCTGGCCACCGGGTCGGCGGAGCGGCGCTACCTGTTCGGTGCGCTGCCGGTGGGCGACGCGTTCTTCGTCTGGTCGCACACCGCGGTCGGCGAGCGCCCCCCGCTGGAGCCGGCGGGCGGACTGCCGGCCGGACCGCCGGCCTGGTGGCGGCTGCCCTGGCAGCTCGGCGCGGCCGCCGCGGTGGCGCTCCCGGCCGCCGCGGCGTGGATGCTGGGGCGGCCCAGGAGGGGCCCGGCCCAGGCCCGGATCCCTGCTGGTCACGGGAAATCCAGTGGGGCAAAGTCGGTAGGCTGAAGGGCATGGCCGACCCGCAAGAGATCCTCGCGCACCGGGTCCAGTCCGCTCTCGCCGCCGCGTTCGGCGCCGAGTTCGCCGAGACGGACCCCGTCATCCGCCCGTCGCAGTTCGCCGACTACCAGGCCAACGCCGCCCTAGCGCTGGCCAAGCGGCTCCGACGAGCGCCGCGCGACGTTGCGGCCGACATCGCCGCCCACCTGGACGTGGACGACGTGTGCAGCGGCGTGGAGATCAGCGGCCCCGGCTTCGTCAACCTCACCCTGCGCGACGAGTGGATCGCGGCGCAGGCCGGCGCGCTGCTCTCGGACGACCGGCTGGGGGTGCCGGTCCAGGAGCGCCAGGTCATCCCGATCGACTACTCGGCGCCCAACGTCGCCAAGGAGATGCACGTCGGGCACCTGCGCACCACCGTCGTGGGCGACGCGCTGGCGCGCACGCTGGACTTCCTCGGGCACGACGTCGTCCGGCAGAACCACATCGGCGACTGGGGCACGCCGTTCGGCATGCTCATCGAGCACCTGCTGGACGTCGGCGAGGACTCCGCCGAGGCGCAGCACCTCACCACCGACCCGAACACCTTCTACCAGGGCGCCCGGGAGAAGTTCGACGGCGACGAGGAGTTCGCCGCGCGCTCGCGCAAGCGCGTCGTCGCCCTGCAGGCGGGCGACCCGGAGACACTGCGCATCTGGCAGGGCCTGATCGACCTGTCCAAGGCCTACTTCAACCGGGTCTACACCCAGCTCGACGTCACCCTGACCGACGCCGACCTCGCCGGCGAGAGCAAGTACAACCCGATGCTCGAAGAGGTCTGCCGCGAGCTGGAGGAGAAGGGCCTCGCGGTGCTGAGCGAGGGGGCGCTCTGCGTCTTCCTCGGCGACTTCACCGGCCGCGAGGGCAAGCCGGTGCCGCTCATCATCCGCAAGAGCGACGGCGGCTACGGCTACGCCACCACCGACCTCGCGACCATCAAGTACCGGATCGCCGAGCTCAAGGCCGACCGGGTGCTCTACGTGGTGGGGGCGCCGCAGAACCTGCACTTCCGCATGGTGTGGCAGACGGCGCGGCTGGCCGGCTGGATCCCGGAGGACGTGGCGCCGGTCCACGTGCAGATCGGCAACGTCCTCGGCTCCGACGGCAAGATCCTGCGGACCCGCTCCGGCAAGCCGATCCGGCTGATGGAGCTGCTGGAGGAGGCCGTGCAGCGGGCCGGCGCCGTGGTCCGGGAGAACCGCCCCGACCTCGACGCCGGGACGCAGGCCCAGATCGCCCGCCAGGTCGGCATCGGCGCGGTGAAGTACGCCGACCTCTCGGTCGCGCACGACACCGAGTACACCTTCGACTTCGACCGGATGCTGGCGCTGACCGGCAACACCGGCCCCTACCTGCAGTACGCCCAGGCCCGGCTGCGGTCGATCTTCCGCAAGGGCGGCGCCGACCCGGCGGCGCCGCAGGGCAGCATCGCCATCGGCCACCCGGCGGAGCGCACCCTGGCCCTGGCGCTTCTCGGCTTCGGTCCGACCGTGGCGCTGGTCGGCGACGAGCTGGTGCCGCACCGCCTCTGCGGGTACCTGTTCGACCTGGCCCAGGCCCTCACCGCGTTCTACGAGCACTGCCCGGTGCTCACCGCGGAGACCAGCGAGCTGCGCGCGTCCCGGCTCGCGCTGTGCGCCGCCGCGCTGCGCATCCTGGTCCAGGGGCTCGACCTGCTCGGAGTGCAGGCGCCCGAGCAGATGTAGCCGGGCTGCGCCTCCGCGGCGCTCCGGGCCGAGCACGGAGACCAGCGGTTCAGCGCCGCCGCACCGGACCCCGTTCGGTGCGGCGGCGCTGCTTTCGGGCGCCGCGGCGCAATGGGGGCTACCCGGTGGAGGCCGCAGACGGGCCGCCGCCCGGGCGGCAGACTGCCGGCGGTCCGGCACCCCGGTCGGTGCCGCGGCCGCCGGCGCCGCGGACCGGGCGGCGCGCGCAGCCGGGCGCTCCTCCGCGCTTGGAGGGGCGGGGCGCTCAGCCGCCGCAGCGGTGCGCGGCGGCGGGCCGGATCAGGGACCCGGGCTCGTGCCGGGGCTCGTGCTCGACACCGGAGGCGAGGAGTACGGTGCGGCCGGGTGGCTCTGGCCGGGATAGCCGTCCGGACCGCCGGGCGGCCGGGTGGGCGACGGTTCCGGCTCGGGCGTCGTCGGTTCCGGCTCCGGTTCCGGCTCAGGCTCCGGGGTGCGAGTGGGCTTGTCCGGCGGCGTCGGCCGCTGGGTGGGGCGCTCGTCGTCGCGGTCCTTGTCCCCGCCGCCGCCCCGGTCGCCCCTGCTGTCCCCGCCGCGTCCGCTCTGGCCGCCCCCGCCTGAGGAGGAGCCGCCCGAACCGGACCCGCCGCTCCCGGAATCCGGGGCGGTGGAGCGCTGGACCTGCGCGGGATCGGGGTCGATGTCGCCGGAGCCGCTCGGCCCCCGCCCCGTGCCGTTCTCCAGTTCCCCGCCGGGCCCTCCGGACGGCGGCGGGTCTCCCGCCTCGACCTGCGAGTCTCCGGGGAGCACCATGCCGGCGACGGCAACGCCGCCGGCGCCGAGTGCGACCAGGGCCACGCCGGCGGCGATGATCCGGTTGCGGGAGCGGCGCCGCTCCATCTGGCGGCGCTCGGTCCTGCTCAGCGGTTCTTCCGTCATGGTGGAACGCAATTCCGTTGGGGAGGGGGGACGGACGAGGGTCCCGCAGAGGACACCCCGGGATGAACTGTAAGGAACAGCGACGCTCCGCAACACCCTGGATCCCACCCGTCAATCTGCGCGAAGGCCGCCATACACGGCGATCCGCAGATCGGGGCCGGTCAACGTGTGACGAAGGCAACGCACCCGGGGTGGCCGAACCTGGACAAGAGGCGAAGGTCCCGATTGAGAGCGTACTCGGCACAATGCGGCGCACCGCACGCCTCCCGTCCTTTTCCGGCCGCACCCCGGCCGAGGGGTGTACACGGTTCAAACAGAGGACGTTTAGCCTGTCACCGGCAGACAGCATCCATTGGGGGGATATCCGACATGGGCTATGACCAGGCAGTCGACGAACAGCCGCGCCTCGCGCCCGGCACCTGGTACATCGACCCGGCGCACTCGTGCATCATCTTCGTCGCGCGCTATCTGCGCTTCGGGCGGGTCCAGGGCACGTTCGGCGACACCTGGGGGATCGTGCGCGTCGCCGAGGACCCGGCCCACTCGGCGGTCGACGTGTCGATCCGCACCGAAAGCCTGTCCACCGGAGTCCAGGCGCGCGACCGGCACCTCCGCTCCCCCGACCTGCTGGACACCGAGGCCTACCCGGAGATGCGGTTCACCAGCACCGCACTGGAGCGTTCCGGCCGCGGGCGGAACGCGTTCCGGATGCACGGCGAGCTCACCCTGCACGGCACGACCCGTCCGGTCGCGCTCGACTGCCGGTGGGGCGGTGAGGCACCGGACCTGCAGAACCCGGACGAGACCCACGGGCACTTCTTCGCGGCCGACACCCAGCTGGCGCTCTCCGACTTCGGCATCACCGACGTCGGCCCCACCCCGTGGGGCGAGCGCATCGTCGGCGAGACGGTCGACGTGGTGCTGGAGGTCCGGCTGCAGAACACCGACCCGACCGCGTGGCTGCGCGAGATCGGACACATCGCCTAGCCGGCGCTCCCGCTAAGCGCCGGCGTCGATCTCGGTCCGGTGCGGCATCGACGTGCTTGCGCCGGGCCGCTGGACCGACAGCGCGGCGGCTGCCGCCGCGAACGCCATGCTCTCGGCCGGGCCGCGCCCCTCGGCGGTGGCGACGGCGAACGCGCCGCAGAAGGTGTCGCCGGCGGCCGTGGTGTCGACCGCGCGGACGGGGTGGGCGGCGGCCCTGACCGGCGCGGCGTGCCGCTCGGCGTAGAGCGAGCCCTCGGCGCCGAGGGTGATGAGCACCGCGGGGACCCGTTCCAGCAGCGCCTGCGCAGCGCGCTCGGGGTCGGCCGCGCCGGTCAGGGCAGCGGCCTCGTGCTGGTTGGGCATGATCAGGTCGACGGCGCCGAGGAGCTCGTCCGGCAGGTCCGCAGCGGGCGCCGGGGTCAGGACGGTGCGCACGCCGCGCTCCCGCCCCTCGCGCGCGGCGGCGAGCACGCCCGCCATGGGAAGCTCCAGCTGGAGCAGGAGCACGTCGCTGCCGTCCAGCAGCCGGCGGTCGGCACCTTCCAGGCCGCCCATCGCGGCGTTCGCGCCGGGGACGATGATGATCGAGTTGTCGCCGCCGCCTTCGACGACGATGTGCGCGATGCCGGAGGGCCCGGCGGCGGTGCGCAGCGCCGAGGTGTCGACTTCGGAGTCGACGAGCGCGCTGCGCAGCTCGACCCCGAAGGCGTCGTCGCCGACGGCGCCGAGGAACGCGACGTCCCCGCCGGCCCGCGCCGCCGCGATCGCCTGGTTCGCGCCCTTGCCCCCGGGCACCTGTGCGAAGCGGGTGCCGTAGACGGTCTCCCCGGCGGCCGGCCGCTCGCCGACGTAGGCGACCAGGTCCATGTTGACGCTGCCGTAGACGGTGATCCGCGGCCGCACCGGGGCGCCCGCTCCTCGCTCAGATTGGCTCACGGCGGCAACCCTATCCAGCGGGGCCCTGCCGCAGCGAGTATCCGGCCCGGAGGCAGGTGCTCCGGGCCGGAGCGGAGCCGGGCCGCTGCCCGCACCGGCGGGCGGGCGGCGCTGGCCGGGTCAGCGAACGGCGCGGTCCGCGGCCAGCTGCGGGTACAGCCGGGCCGGGTCCTCGCCGAGCCGGGCCTTCCACTGGGCCGTGCGGCTGTCCGCCAGCACTTCCAGGGCGCCTGCCTGGACGCCGTCCAGCGCCGCCTTGGCGATCACGGCCGGGTCGGACTTCTCGTCCTCGATGCCGGCCATCATGTCGGTGTCGACGCTCGCCATGGCCAGAGCGGTGACCTGGATGCCGCTGCCGGCGAGCTCGTAGCGGACACCGTTGGTCAGCGCCCAGGCCGCGGCCTTGGAGGCGCCGTAGCTGTTGGAGTGCTCGTAGGCCATCCACGCCATGATCGACAGCGCGTTCAGCACGGCGCCGCCGTTGGCGCGCAGGACCGGCGCGAAGGCGCGCACCATGCGCAGGGGGCCGAAGTAGTTGGTCTCCATCTCCCGCCGGATGTCGTCGGCCGCGCCATCGGTGAGCCGGGCGTAGGTCGACACTCCGGCGTTGTTGATCAGGAGCGTGGTGTCGGCGGCCGCCTCCGCGGCCCGGGCCACGGAGGCGTCGTCGGTGACGTCGAGCTGCAGCGGCACGATGCCCGGGCCGGCGGGAAGCGTCTCCGGCCGGCGTGCGGCCGCATAGATCTTGGTGGCACCCCTGCTGCGCAGCTCGTCGAGGAAGCTGCGGCCGATGCCCCGGTTGGCGCCGGTGACCAGCGCCGTCGAGTTCCGAATGTCCATGCCCGGTACGGTAGGACCTCACGTTGGCGTGAGGGTCAAGGGCAGGAGGGCGCAGTGTGCTGAAGATCGGGGAGCTTGCCCGGCGGGCGGGCGTGAGCGTGCGGGCACTGCGCTACTACGAGGAGCAGGGTCTGCTCAGCCCGGAGCGCACGGCGTCGGGGCAGCGCCGCTACACCGAGGACACCGTGGAGGTGGTCCGCCTGTTCCAGCGGTTCTATGCGGCCGGCCTCAGCAGCCGTTCCATCGCGGTGCTGCTGCCGTGCGTGAACAACGGCCGCACGACGGCGGAGCAGCACCGGATGCTCCGCTCCGAGCGGGACCAGCTCGCGGCCCGCGTCGCGGAGATGGCCGACACCCTCGGCCGGCTCGACCGCCTCATCGCCGCCGCCGGCGAGCGCAGCGCAGCGGCCCGGCCGGGCGTGCCGGCGCCGTAGACCGCGGCACCGGGCCGGGCATCGGGGCCGCCCGGCCGGCGCTGCCAAGAGCCCGGGCGCTGCCGGCCGGGACGCGCGCCAGGCGTGTCCGGTGGGTGGCGTTCACCGCGAGCGGTGTCGGCGGTGCACCCGTCGCACAGCCGACGAAGGAGTCAGGGCGGTTTTCCCTGTCGGCCAAGGAGAACGCAGCGAGGGGCGCGCCAGGGCGCCGCGCAGCAGGACAGGTGTCCACCAAACGCGCCCTAGTCGAGGTCGACGATGACCGGGGCGTGGTCGGAGGCGCCCTTGCCCTTGCGCTCCTCGCGGTCGACGGCGGCGCCGGTGACCCGCCCGGCGAGCTGCGGCGAGCACATCAAGAAGTCGATCCGCATGCCCTTCTTCTTCGGGAAGGACAGGCCCTGGTAGTCCCAGAAGGTGTAGACGCCGGGGCCGGGCGTGTAGGCGCGGGCGACGTCGGTGAAGCCGGCCTCCTCCAGCGCCGCGTAGGCGGACCGCTCGGGCGCGCTGACATGGGTCTTGCCGTCGAAGACCGCCATGTCCCAGACGTCGTCGTCCTGGGGGGCGACGTTGAAGTCGCCGCAGAACGCGACCTGGGCGCCGGAATCGGCGGCGAGCTGGCCGGCGCCGTAGGTCCGCAGCGCCTCCAGCCAGCGGAGCTTGTAGGCGTAGTGCGGGTCGTCGAGCTCGCGGCCGTTGGGCACGTACAGGCTCCACACGCGCACGCCGGCGCACAGGCCGGAGATCGCGCGGGCCTCGACGGCCTCCGGGTCGCCGAAGCCCGGCTGGCCGGGGAACCCGCGCTCGACCCCGTCCAGCCCGACCCGGGAGGCGAGGGCGACGCCGTTCCACTGGTTGAGCCCGAAGTGGGCGACCTCGTAGCCCCGGCCGGTGAAGACCTCGGCGGGGAACTGGTCGTCCCGGCACTTGGTCTCCTGGATCGCGACGACGTCGACGTCGCTGCGGTCCAGCCAGGCTCCGACCCGGTCGGCGCGGGCCCTCATGCTGTTGACGTTCCAGGTAGCGATACGCACGCCCCGAAGGTTAGCGCGCCGGGGCGACAGAGGAGAGCGCGGGAAACGCAGGGCGGGACGGAGCGGCCGTCCTCCGCTCCGTCCCGCCCGCGGGCGGCCGGGCTGCGATGAGCCCGGACGCCTCTGCCCACTTCGACGCAGGTTTCCCCCGATCGGTTCACTCCGTTCACCGGATCCCTGATCCGGCCGGCGGGGCGGTGCCGGCCGGGCCGCCGCGTCGGGTCCCGTCCGCCGGCTGGGGCATCATGGAGGGCCCGGAAGAACAGGAGGGAGCGCCTCTATGCCAGCCCCGACGGCGCCGCACGTCCTGGTGGTCGACGACGAGCCGAACATCCGCGAGCTCGTCCGCGCCGCGCTGCGCTTCCACGGCTTCACGGTGAGTTCGGCCGCAGACGGCGCGAGCGCGCTGCGCCGGGTCGAGGAGGTCCGCCCCGACCTCGTCCTGCTGGACGTGCTCCTGCCCGACATCAGCGGCTTCGAGGTCTGCCGGCAGCTCCGCGGCCGCGGCGACGAGGTCCCGGTCATCTACCTGACTGCGCGCGACGCCCCCACCGACACGGTCACCGGCCTCTCCCTGGGCGGCGACGACTACGTGACCAAGCCGTTCTCGGTCGAGGCGCTCATCGCGCGCATGCGCGCCCTCCTCCGCCGCGCCCGCCGGCCCGCGCCCGAGGGCGCCCTCGCCGGCGGCACCGCGGCGCACGCGGCAGGCGCCGACCGGGAGCGGGACCGGTGGGACACGCTGCGCTACGCCGACCTGGAGATCGACGAGCGGCACTGGACCGTGCACCGGGACGGCGTGCAGGTCGACCTCTCGCCCACCGAGTTCCGGCTGCTCGCCTACATGGCGAACCACGCCGGCGCGGTGGTGCCCCGGGCCCAGCTGGTGGAGAGCGTCTGGGGCGGCGACTACGCCGGGCACACCCAGATCCTGGAGACCTACATCAGCTACCTGCGGCGCAAGCTGGACCCGCTCGGCCCGCCGCTGATCCGCACCCAGCGGGGCGTCGGCTACGCGCTGGTCGCCCCCGACCGGCACTGACCGCCGTGCTCCCCGGCCGGCTCCGCTCCCGCCTGCTCATCGGCCTGCTCGGCGTGACCGCCGCGGGCCTGCTGGTCACCTGTGTCGCCGGCTTCCTGACGCTGCGGTCGTTCATCTCCGACCGGATCGACGACCAGGTGGTGCTCGCCGCCGAGCGCGCCATGTCCCGGCTGGACAACGACACCCCGCCGGTCGGCGTCGAGGCGCCGAGCCCGTCGCCCTACCTGGTGGTGCTGCTCAATCCGCGGACCGGCGAGGTCAACCAGGTCTACGGCGACCTGGAGCGGGACGACATCGTGCTGGAGCGGCTCAACGAGATGCCCGTCCGCGACCTGCAGGACCTCGGACGCTCCCGGGCCATCTTCGACCTGGACGGACGCGACACCGCGGTGCCGCCGTACCGGACCACCGTCCGGCTGCGCACCAACGGCATCATGGTCACCGCGGTCCCCACCAACGAGCGCGAAGAGTACCCGTGGCTCCTGGTGGTCACCCAGCTGGTCACCGCCGCGCTGCTGCTCGGCGGGCTGGCGCTGGCGGGCCGGTGGCTGATCGTGCGCGGCCTGGAGCCGCTGGACCGGATGGCCACCACTGCGGACCGCATCTCCACCGGCTCCGACCTCTCCGCGCGCATGCCGCGGGTGGAGACGCACAGCGAGGTCGGGCGGCTCGCGCGCGCCATCAACACGATGCTCGCCCGGCTGGAGCACGCGTTCCGGGCCCAGCGGGAGTCCGAGGAGCGGGTCCGCGCGTTCGCCGCCGACGCCTCGCACGAACTGCGCACGCCGCTCACCACCATCCTCGGCTACGCGGAGCTGTACCGGCAGGGCGCGGTGCCGCCCGTCGAGGTGGGCGGTGCGATGGGCCGGATCGAGGACGAGGCGCGGCGGATGAGCCGGCTCGTCTCCGAGCTGCTCGAGCTGGCCCGCCTCGACCGCGGCGGCTCGCTCCAGCCGGCGGTCGCCGACCTGGTGCCGGTGGTGCGGGAGATGACCGACGAGGCGCGGTTCCTCGCCACCGACCGCACGGTGCAGCCGCACACGCCGGAGCAGCTGGTCTGCCGGGTCGACGAGGCCCGGTTCCGCCAGGTGCTCGCAAACCTGCTCGCCAACGCCGCCGAGCACACGCCGGAGGGCACTCCGGTGCGGGTCGAGCTGAGAGCCGACGGCCGCGACGCCGTGCTGGCCGTTTCCGACTCGGGCCCCGGCATGAGCTCGGCCGACCTGGAGCGCGCCTTCGACCGCTTCCACCGCGGCCTCCGCTCCCCCGGCGGCGGCGCAGGACTCGGCCTGGCCATCGTCGCGGCCATCGCCGAGGCGCACGGCGGCTCGGCCTCGATCCACTCCTCGCCGCGCACCGGTACCTCCGTCACCGTGCGCCTCCCCGTCGACGGCCCGCCGGCCCCCGAGGCCGAGCCTCCGGCCGGACCGGCTGTCGCCCCCGACGGCTCCCGCCCCGACGGCTGAGGGCGGCGCACCCGTGCGGTTCCGGCCGATCGGCCGGAGCCGGGCCGCAGCGCGGGAGGGCAGGACAGGGCAGGACAGGGCAGGCGGCGGGAGCCGCCGGGGTGCCCTTCCGCCCGCGGTCCCGGCGGGACCGCGGGCGGAAGGGCCCGGCCGTTCAGTCCCCGCCGAGGCGGGCCAGGAGGACGGCCAGCGCAGCCGTGACCCCGGTGCCCAGGGTCGGCTCCATCACCGGGCCGAAGTGCGGCGAGTGGTTGGACGGGACCGGTTCCGCCCCGTTGACCCGCTCTTCCGGCATACCGCCGAAGAACCAGTAGACGCCGGGCACGCCGATCGCGTCCGGGAGGTGGCCGAAGTCTTCGCTGCCCATCTGGGCGGGGCGGTCGGCGACGTTGGCCGCACCGAGCGCGCCGGCCAGCGCCGACCGGACCGCGGCGGTCTCCTCGGGGTCGTTGACCAGCAGCGGGAAGCTGTACAGCTCCTCGATGACGGGCTCGGGCGCGTCCGAGGCCGCGGCCTCGGCGGCGATGACGCGGCGCAGCGCCTCCAGCACCCGCTCGCGCACCTCGGGGTCGAGGCTGCGGACGTTCAGGGTGAACTCGGCCGAGGCCGGGATGATGTTCTCCTTGAGGCCGGCGTGCATGGTCGCGACGGTCACCACCGCGGCCGACTGGGCCGCCACCTCGCGGGACTTGATGCTCTGGATGCGCACCACCATGTGCGCGGCGAGCACGACCGGGTCGATGGTGTCCTCCGGCCGCGACCCGTGCCCGCCGCGGCCGTGCACGGTGACCTTCCAGGCGTCGGCCATTGCCATCGCCGGGCCGGAGGACAGCTCGACTCCGCCGCTGCGCCCCGGCCAGACGTGCTGGCCGTAGACCACCTCGGGGCGCGGCGCGCGGTCCCACAGCCCGTCCTCCACCATCGCCTTGGCACCGGCCGCGGTCTCCTCGCCGGGCTGGAAGAGGAAGACGACCGTGCCCGACCACGCATCGGTGTGCTCGGCGAGCCGGGTGGCGGCGCCGATCGCGCAGGTGATGTGGGTGTCGTGGCCGCAGGCGTGCATCACCGGGACCTCGGTGCCGTCGGGCAGCGTGCCGCGGGCGGTGGAGGCGTAGTCGAGCCCGGTCTCCTCGCCGACGGGCAGGCCGTCGGTGTCGGCGCGGAAGCCCACCACCGGCCCGTCGCCGTTGGCGAGCACCGCGACCACGCCGGTGCCGCCGCTGCGGAACACGGTGCAGCCGAGCGCGCGCATCCGCTCCTCGATGAGCGCCGCGGTCTGCTCCTCCTGCATGGACAGCTCTGGGTTGCGGTGCAGGTGCTGATAGAGCTCGTGCAGCTCCGTGCGCTGCTCGTCGGTGAACTTCGCGACCGCTTCCAGCGTGGTCAAGGCGTCTCCTTGCGTCTCGGCGCGGCCCGCGGGGCGCGGTGCCGCGTGTGGGCAGCCCGTTGCCGCGGCGGGCAGCGGTTCGATTCTGCCCGCCCGCTCCGGCGCGGGCGGGCAGCGGGCTCAGTCCTGCTCTGCGGGTCCTGCCGTGCCGCCGTCGCCGCCGGACCCGGCGACCGCACCGCCGCCGGGCGTGTCCGCCGGTGCCGTGCGGTCGCGCAGGACCCAGGCGATGGCGACGGTGGCGACCACGACGAGGGCGGTCGCGAAGTTGGCGAAGACCTGGCCGAACAGCGGCGCGAGCCCTACCTGGACGGCGATGGCGACGACCAGCGCGATGACGGTGACCCGCGGCTGCTTGGCGTAGGCCGCGAGCTGCACGACGACCGCGCCGATGATCGCCGGGAAGATGTAGTCGCGGGCCGCGGCGATGACCGCCTCGGGCAGCAGCCCGATCAGCCACGTGCCCAGGAACCCCACGAACACCAGCAGCGACGCGATGTGCACGATCGCGGCACCGCTGATCGCCATGACCGCGCCGAACTCCGCACGCCGGGTGCCGGGCTTCGCGCCGATCGCCTGCTGGGCGACGATGGCGGACGGGACCAGTTTGTTCGCGATGTTGCCGATCATGAACGCCTGGTACATCGCCGCGGGCCCGAGCACCGGGTAGTAGGTGAGCGGTTCGATGAACCAGATCAGGCCGTACACCGCGGCGACGGCCAGGAACGCCGTCAGCAGCCCCCAGGAGGAGAACTGCTGGCCGGTGCCGAACACCAGGTAGAGCGGGCCGATGACCGAGGCGGCCAGCCCCATGATCATGGTGATGCGGCCCCAGCGCGAAGTGGTGCGGTCGTAGAGCGCGTAGGCGCGGGCCGCGGGGTCGGTAGCCGTTGTCACGTCGGTCTCCTTCACGCGGCGAGGGCGGAGTGCTGGGCGAAGTAGGCCACCACGAGGCCGGTGATGATCGCGAAGCCCAGTGCCCACTCGCGCAGCCAGGCGAGGTCCAGCTTCCGGGCGAGGACGAGCAGGACGGCCATGACCAGGGCGGACACTCCGACGATGACCGCGTGCAGTGCGCTCTTCGGGAGCTCGGCCACCGCCAGCGACGCGAAGGCGCCGAGCAGTGCGGCCGACGGCACGATCGCCATGAGGGCCGGGTTGACGCGGCGCAGCGTGGCGTCGCCGCGCTTGAGGACCGGGGTGAGGACGAGCGTGGCGACCATCCACATCATCCCGGAGAGCGACATCGCGAACAGCGCGACGGTGAAGACCTCACCGGTCCAGGTGGCGCCGCCGAGCTGGGCGTCCATGGTGCCGGCCGCGAGCTGCGCCGACGCGGTCTCGGTGGCGGCCGAGCCGACGAGGCCGATCCGGACCAGCACCGCCGGGGTGCCGAACAGGGCGAGCAGCGCGATCGCGACGAGGACCACGGCGAGCGAGGGGCCGATCGCGGCGACCGCGCCGGACCGGAAGGAGGCCCGCAGGTCGGCGCGGGTGAATCCGTTGTCGGGCCCGGCGAGGCTGACCGCTCGCATGTAGATGAGGCTCTGGACGCCGATCACGGCGAACACCGCGATCGCGCAGATCCAGAGGACGGGCGAGTTCATGTACTCCATCGCGGCTCCTGGTGGGGGTAGGAGGGGAGGGCGGCGGCCCTCCGCGGCCGGTTGGGCGGGGATCGGCCGCAGGAGTTGCGGTGGTCGGGGATTCGGGGACGGTGCGGCGGCAGATCGGGGCTCGGGGGTGCGGCGGGCAGCAGGGCTGGCCCGTGCAGCTGTCGTGCGGCCGGTACGGTCCGGTGCGTCCGCTCATGCGCGGAAGCAGGTCCGGATACTGCAGATCGAATACTGTCGACGTCCACGCGGCGGGCTTCTGCGCCCGCGTTCGGGAAGTCTAAGCCGCGCTCCATTTCCGCACAATGGACCCAGAGTTACATCCCGTTTCACCTGCCCCACCTGCACCATGGTGCGCAGTCGTGCGCATTTCCGCTCGCGCACCCCGCGCACCGCGCACGGACCGCGGGTATCCCCGCAGCCCGCGGGCGCGAACGGGTGGTGGCGGAGCCCCGGAGATCGCTACCGTAGTACGCATGTACGAAGACGCCTCCGCCCCGCCCCCGTCCGCGCCGCTGCCCCATCCGCGCCGGGACGCGGTGCTGTCCACCGCGCAGGCGCGGCGGATCGCGCTCGCCGCGCAGGGGTTCGCCGACCGGCCGCCCTCGGGCGCGCCGACCCTGCGGCACATCCAGCGGGTCGTGGACCGGGTGGGCGTGGTGCAGATCGACAGCGTGAACGTCTTCTCGCGCAGCCACTACATGCCGTTCTTCGCCCGGCTCGGCGGCTACGACCGGGCGCTCCTGGACCGCGCCGCCACGGCGCGCGGCGGGCGGCTCGTCGAGTACTGGGCGCACGAGGCGAGCTTCGTCCCGCCGGAGACGCACCGGCTGCTGCGCTGGCGGATGGAGCGGGCGCGCAGCGAGGCGTGGAGCCGGATGCGCACCGTCGCTGAGGAGCACCCCGGGCTGGTGGACGCGGTCCGCGGGGAGGTAGAGCGGTCGGGCCCGGCCACCGCCCGCACCGTCGAGGCGGCGCTGGAGCACGACGCGCCGCGCCCGACCGGCCACTGGGGCTGGAACTGGTCGGTGGTCAAGACCGCGCTGGAGTACCTGTTCTGGGCCGGGGACATCACCGCGAACGGCCGCACGGCCCAGTTCGAGCGGCTCTACGACCTGCCCGCCCGCGCCCTTCCGGAGCGGGTGCACGCAGCGCCGGACCCCGACCCGGAGGATGCCCGCCGCGCGCTGGTGGCCATCGCGGCGCGGGCGCTGGGCGTCGCCACCGAGCGGGACCTGCGCGACTACTTCCGGCTGCGCCCGGCCGAATCGCGGCGCGCGGTGGCCGACCTCGCCGATGCGGGCACTCTGGTACCGGTGTCGGTGCAGGGCCGGCCGGGGCCGTCGTACCTGCACGCCGACGCGCGCATCCCGCGGGCGGTGGCGGCCCGGGCGCTGCTGACCCCGTTCGATTCGCTGGTGTGGGAGCGGGACCGCACCGAGGCGCTGTTCGGCTTCCGCTACCGGCTGGAGATCTACGTGCCGCGCGCCAAACGGGTGCACGGCTACTATGTGCTGCCGTTCCTGCTGGGCGACCGGCTGGTCGCCCGGGTCGACCTCAAGGCCGACCGCGCGGCCGGGAAGCTGCTGGTCCGCCGCACCACCGTGGAGGAGTCCGCGCCGCCGGAGACACCCGCGGAGCTGCATGCGGCGCTGTCCGAGGCCGCGGTCTGGCTCGGCTTGGACGAGACGCCCGTCTACGAGGGATAGCCGGGCCCCGGGCTGCCGCCTCCGACTGCGCCGCGGCCCGGAGCCCCGCCGGGTCAGACGCGTTCGATGATGGTCACGTTGGCCTGTCCCCCGCCCTCGCACATGGTCTGCAGGCCGTAGCGGCCGCCGGAGCGGCGGAGCTCGTGCACGAGCTTGGTCATCAGTACCGCGCCGGTGGCGCCGAGCGGGTGGCCGAGCGCGATGGCGCCGCCGTTGGGGTTGACCGCGGCGGGATCGGCGCCGAGCTCGTCGGTCCAGGCCATCGGGACCGGCGCGAACGCCTCGTTGATCTCGGTGACGTCGATGTCGCCGATGGACAGCCCGGACTTCTCCAGCGCGGTCCGGGTGGCCGGGATGGGCGCGGTGAGCATGTAGACCGGGTCGTCGCCGAGGAGCGAGAGCTGCACGATGCGGGCGAGCGGGGTGAGGTTGTGCTTCTTCACCGCCGCCTCGGAGGCGATGAGCACGGCGCCGGCGCCGACCGAGATCTGGCTGGCGACTGCGGCGGTGAGCGCCCAGCCGTCGCGCAGCGGCTTGAGCTCGGCCAGCTTCTCCTTGGTGGACTCCGGCCGGATGCCCTCGTCCCGGGCCACGCCGGCCAGCGGCGCGATCTCGTCGTCGAACCGGCCGGCCTGCTGCGCGGCGGCGGCGCGGCGGTGGCTCTCCAGCGCGAACTCTTCGAGGTCGTCGCGCTTGTAGCCCCACTTCTCCACCATCAGCTGGGCGCCGCGGAACTGCGAGATCTCCTGCATGCCGTACCGCTCGAGCCAGCCCTCCCCGTACAGCGGGAGGCCCTCGTCGATGGCGAACTTGACGTTGGAGCCCATCGGCACCATGCCCATATTCTCCACGCCGGAAGCGACGACGAGGTCCTGGGTGCCGCTCAGCACGCCCTGTGCGGCGAAGTGGATCGCCTGCTGGGAGGAGCCGCACTGCCGGTCGATGGTGACGCCGGCGACCGTCTCCGGCAGGCCGGCCGAGAGCCAGGCGGTGCGGGCCAGGTCCAGCGCCTGCGGGCCGACCTGGCTGACGCAGCCCATGATGTTGTCCTCCACCGCGGCGGGGTCGACGCCGGTGCGCTGCACCAGCTCGGCGAGGACGTGGGCGCCCAGGTCGGCGGGGTGGACGCCGGCGAGGGCGCCCTTCTTCGTCCCGACGGGGGTGCGGACGGCCCCGACGATGAATGCCTCAGCCATGTGTCCTCCAGGGGGAGCGGCGTTGTGCGGTCGTTAACCGAATCCTATTCGGTTTGCCTCCCGGCGACACCGGCGGGTTCGCGCCCCCGCTCCCCGGTGCCGCCGGCACCGGCTGCACTGGCTGCGCTGGCTGCGCTGGCGCGCCGGAGCGCTCAGAGGCGCCGCTCGTCGCCGCCCTCGCGGACCAGGACGGCATCGGCCTCGTCGCCGAGGATCTCGTGGGCCAGCGCGGTCAGCCGGGCGTTGAGCTCGGGGTGGGTGCGCGGCGAGAAGTCCTGCAGCAGCACCCGCAGCGTCGCCTCCTGGGCGTCGAACAGGCGCCGCGCCGCGTCCCGGCCGGCGGGGGTGAGCACCTCGGCGCCGCCGTCGGCGGCGCCCAGCAGGCCGGCCCGCCGGAGCTCGGTGCAGACCGATTCGGCCTTGTCCGCGGGGCAGTGCGCGAGTTGGGCGAGGTCGGGGGCGCTGATCGGCCCGGTGACGGCGAGGTGGGTGAGCAGCCAGCTCGCCGCCGCCGACAGGTCCAGTCCGGCTTCCCGGGCCAGGCGCCCGTAGCCGTGCCGCGGTCCTTCAGCGCCGCACTCCCGGTAGACCAGCCGCTCCACCTGCTCCATCGCCGCGCGGTCCTCCCGGACCGGTGCCACCGCCGTGGCGAGGTCGTCGGCGCCGACGCTGGTGCGCAGCGGGATCTGCTTGAGGAACAGGGCGAGCACGAACGCGAGGACGGCGAGCGGGACCGCGGAGAGGAAGACGGTGTCGACGGCGCCGGCGTAGGCGGCGAGGAACCGATCCTGGATCTGGGCGGGCAGCTGGGCGAGCTGACCGGGGTCGTTCTGCAGCTGCGACGCGTCGACGTCCGGCGGCAGGCTGACCCCGCGGAGCTGCTCCGCGACGTTGGAGCTGAGCGTCGCGGCGAACACCGCGCCGAAGGCGGAGGTGCCGATGGCGCCCCCGATGGAGCGGAAGAACGTCGCGGCCGAGGTGGCGGCGCCCAGGTCGGAGTAGTCGGCGGCGTTCTGCACGGCGACCACGATGACCTGCATGGTCAGGCCCAGCCCCGAACCGAGCAGGAAGAGCGAGAGGCCCAGCTCCCAGTAGGCGGCTTCGGCGCCCAGCCGGGAGAGCAGGAACAGGGCGAGGGCCACCAGCGCGGTGCCCGCGATCGGGTAGATCCGGTAGTGCCCGGTGCGGGTGAGGAGCTGGCCGCTGGTGATGGAGAAGACCAGCATGCCGCCCACCATCGGCAGCATGTGCATCCCGGACGCGGTCGGCGAGTACCCGTGCACCACCTGCAGGAAGAGCGGCACGTAGGACATCGAGCCCATCATCGCGAAGCCGACGGCGAAGCTGACCAGGCAGCCGATGACGATGATCGAGCGGTGGAACAGGGTCAGCGGCAGCACCGGGTCGGCCGCGCGGCGGGCGCTCCACCACCAGGCGGCGGCCAGCGCGAGGGTCGCCGCGATCAGGCCGAGGATCTGCGGCGACAGCCAGGGGTAGGCGGTACCGCCGGCCGCGGTCACCAGGACGGCGCCGACGGAGGCGCCGGCGAGCAGCAGGATGCCGGCGTAGTCGATGCTGGTCCGCGCCTCGCCGGTCCGCTCGGGCAGGGCGATCACGAGGGCGATGAGCGCCAGGACGCCGAGCGGCAGGTTCACCCAGAAGACCCACCGCCAGGACAGGTCGTCGACGATGAAGCCGCCGATGAGCGGTCCGGCGACACTGGCCAGGCCGAACACGGCCCCGAAGAGCCCCATGAAGGAGCCGCGGCGGCGCGGCGAGACGACGTCGCCGATGGCGGCCTGGGCGAGCACGATGAGCCCGCCGCCGCCCAGGCCCTGCACCGCGCGGTAGAGCACGAGGCGGGTGAAGTCCTGCGCGATGCCGCACAGGGCCGAGCCGATGAGGAACACCACCAGGCAGGCGAGCAGCACCCACTTGCGGCCGAACTGGTCGCCGAGTTTGCCCCAGAGCGGCGTCCCCGCGGTGACGGCCAGCAGGTAGGAGGTGACCACCCAGGAGATGTGGCTCAGCCCGCCCAGCTCGGACACGATGCGCGGCAGCGCGGTGGCGACCACGGTCTGGTTGAGGGCCGCGACGAGCACGGTGAGCATCAGGGCGGAGATGACGATGCCGAGCCGGGCGCCGTGCTCCTCGTCCGGGTTCCGCCGGGCGCGCTCGGGCTCCGCGGTGTCCGCGGCGGCACCGGCCGCATCAGCGGCGCCTGCGGCACCGGCGGCACCGGCGGCACCGGCGGCGCCGGCGGCCCCGGCCCCGCTCGGCGCACCGCCTCCGCCGCCCTTGCGGTGCCGGCCGTGCCCACCGCCCCGGGCGCGGCCGCTCCGGCCATCGGCGCTGTGCGCGCCGCCCCCCTGCCCCGCCACTGGCCGCCCCCTCCCTCGCCCGGTGCGCCGCACGGCGTCCGGCGACCACGGTAGGCGCGCCGCCCCTGGCCCGGCGCGCTGCCACGCCCCGCCGGCCTCGGACTTTGCCGGGCGGCGCTCCCCGGGGATACAAAACCGAACGCCATTCGGTTACCGTGGGGCCACCACGCCCCAGCACGCGAAGGAGCATCCATGAAGAGGGAACTCTTCGAGGCCGAGCACGACCTCTTCCGGGAGACCGCAGCCGGCTTCCTGGCCAAGGAGGTCGCCCCGTTCCACGCGCAGTGGGAGCAGGACGGCATCGTCCCCCGCGACGTGTGGACCAAGGCCGGCGCGCTCGGCCTGCTGGGGCTGGGGGTGCCCGAGGAGTACGGCGGCAGCGGCGTGCGCGACTACCGGTTCAACGCGGTGCTGGGCGAGGAGATCTGCGCCGCGCACGCCAGCGGCCTCGGCTTCACTCTGCAGAACGACGTCATCGCGCCCTACCTCGTGGACCTCACCGACGACGCGCAGAAGCAGCGCTGGCTGCCCGGCTTCTCCTCGGGCGAGCTGATCAGCGCGATCGCGATGACCGAGCCGGGCGCCGGCAGCGACCTGCAGGGGCTGCAGACGACCGCGGTCCGCGACGGCGACTCCTACGTCATCAACGGCCAGAAGACCTTCATCACCAACGGGATCAACGCCGACCTGGTGATCGTCGTCGCCCGCACCGACCCCGACGCCGGCGCGCACGGGTTCTCACTGCTCGTGGTGGAGCGGGGCGCGGAGGGCTTCGAGCGCGGCCGCAACCTCGACAAGATCGGGCTCAAGGCCCAGGACACCGCGGAGCTGTTCTTCACCGACGTGCGGGTGCCCGCGGAGAACCTGATCGGCACCGCGGGCCAGGGCTTCATCCACCTGATGGAGAAGCTGCCGCAGGAGCGGCTGTCCATCGCGGTGGCCGCCACCGCCGGGGCCGAGGCGATGCTGGCGCAGACCGTCGCCTACTGCAAGGAGCGCACCGCCTTCGGCCGGCCAATCGGGAAGTTCCAGAACACCCGTTTTGTACTGGCCGAACTGGCGACCGAGGTGGATCTCGCGCGCACCTACGTGGACCGGGCGATCACCCTGCTCAACCGGGGCGAACTGACCGTCGAGGACGCGGCGAAGGCGAAGTGGTGGACCACCGAGCTCGTCAACCGGGTGGCGGACCGGTGCCTGCAGCTGCACGGCGGGTACGGATACATGATGGAATACCCGGTGGCGAAGGCGTGGCAGGACGCCCGGATCCAGTCGATCTTCGGCGGAACGACGGAGATCATGAAGGAGATCGTGGGCCGTTCGCTGCTCCAGTAGCCACCGCCCTCCCGGCGGGGTCCCGGCCACCGGGGCCCCGCGGGGCGTCCGGCTGCGGCGAAAGGTCTCCATGACTGGCGCGTGGGACGGTCTCATCGTCCTGGGCCTGTTGGTCCTCCTCCTCGTCATCGGCGTGCGCAAGCTCCGCCCGCGCATGCACATCCCCTGGTCCACCGGCGGCATCGTGGTGTTCTTCATCTTCCTGGTGCTGCTGCTGTGGGCGTGGTCCTGGCGGTAGACCCGCGGAGGGGCCGGCGCGGCGGCGATGCCCGCGGCGCCGCGGACCGGTGTGCGCCGTGCCGGGCGGCGGCCTGCCCGGGACGGGAGCCGCCGCAGGCGTGACCGGGGCGCAGCCGCGGCGGCCGGGACGGCTCGGGAGCGCTCGCGCCGGCGCGGGCCGCCACCTCGAGGACGCCGGCCGGGCGGAACGCGCGGCGCGGCAGTCCGGCGGGGCGGCGGGGCGGCGGGGCGGCTGGCCCTCGCTACTCGCCCTTCATCGAGATCTCGAACCAGACGGCCTTACCCGAAGGTGTGGGGCGCGAGCCCCAGCGGTCGGCGAGCTGGTCGACGAGGTAGAGGCCGCGGCCGCCCTCGTCGTCGGCGCCGGCGCTGCGGATCCGCGGCAGCCTCAGGTCGTGGTCGAACACCTCGACCCACACCGAGCCCGCGCCGCGGCGCAGCCGCAGCAGGAACGAGACCGGCGCCGGCTCGTCGTCGGCGTCCTCCTCGGTGTCGGCGACCTCGTCGAGCAGGTCGGACCAGTCCTCGGAGAACTCCTCGCCGCCCAGATCGGCGGATGCCGCGCCGGAGTCGACCACGCCGCCTTCGGTGAAGTCGCGGCGCACCGGGTGCGGGGCGGCGTGGATGACGACGTTGGTGACGATCTCGGAGACCAGCAGGCAGGCCAGCTCGGCCTGGCCGGGGTCCATGCCCCAGTCGGAGAAGGTGTCGGCGGCGAGGTGGCGGGCCTCGGCGACGGTGGCGGCGTCGGCCACGAACCAGCCTTCGCGCAGCGCCAGCTCGTCGGGGTGGGTGCGGACGACGAGCAGCGCGGTGTCGTCGTCGTTCTCGCCGGGCACCGCGGACAGCGCGGTCTCGGCGATCCGCTCGACATCGGCCTCGGCGACGCCGGAGATGCGGCGGCGCAGCTGCTCCAGGGCGCGGCGCGAGTCGGCGCGGCCTCCGGGCAGCCGCCGGTCGATCAGGCCGTCGGTGAACAGCAGCAGGGTGGCGCCGGGCGGGAGGGTGAGCTCGGCCTGGTGGTAGATCGCCTCGTCGTAGGGGACGCCGCGGGTCTTCACGCCGAGCAGCGAGTCGGTGACCTCCAGGCGCAGCTCGTCGACGTGGCCGCCGGAGATGAGGAGCGGCGGCAGGTGCGCGGCGTTGGCGTAGGCGAGCTCGCGGGACCAGGCGTCGTAGACCATGTAGAGGCAGCTGACACTGGGCACCCAGGTGCCGCCGGCGCCGTCCGGCATGCCGAGCCGGCGCACCCATTCGTCGAGCTCGCGGAGGATGTCGGCGGGCTCGCGGTCGGCCTGGGCGAAGGCGCGCAGCGCGGCGCGGAGCTGGCCCATCACTGCGGCGGCGTGCGGGCCGCGCCCCTCGACGTCGCCGATGACGATGCCGACGCGGCCGGCCGACAGCGGGATGACGTCGTAGAAGTCGCCGCCGACCTGGGTCTGCACGCCGCGGCCGTGCGCCTCCAGCGGCTTCGCCGGCAGGTAGCGGTGCGCGACGGAGAGGCCGTCGAAGGAGGGGAAGCCGTTGGGCAGCAGGCTGTTCTGGAACGCGAGGGCGGTGCTGCGCTCCTCCTCGAACAGGCGGGCGTTGTCGATGGCGAGGGCGACGCGCCCGGCGACCGCGCCGACGAGGTCGCGGTCGAAGCCGTCGTAGGTGGCCTTGTCGCGCGGGGTGAGCCGGGACAGGGCGAGGGTGAGCACGCCCATCAGCTCGCCGCGTGCGCGCAGCGGCGCGGCGACGGCGGAGGTGACGCCGACCTGTTCGACCACGCGCTCAGCGGCGGCGTCCAGCGAGCCGGGCGGGTGGGTGACGTCGTCGACCGCGACGGCTTCGAGCCGGCGCATGGCGACGGCGGCGAAGCTGCGGTCGGCGTAGTGGACGTCCTCGCCCACGTCGGGCCAGGTACCGGGCGGCGGCGACCAGCCCTCGGCGTGCACCGAGGCGCGGCGGACCAGGCGGTCGCCGTCGTAGAGGTCGATGAAGCAGTGGTCGGCGAACTGCGGGACGAGGGTCTCGGCGACGGCGGTCAGCGCGCCGTCGAAGCGGAGCGAGCCGGCCAGCCGGTCGCCGATCCGCTCCAGGAGCCCGTACTGCTCCTCGACGCGGCCGCTGCGCATCGCCTCGTAGGCGAACATCGCCATGCCCTCGATCGCGCCGTCGTCATCGCACACCGGCACGGCCTGCACCCGGACGTGCATCCAGGTGCGGTCGGCGCGGACCACGCCGAACGTGCCCTCCCACGTCTCGCCCTTGAGGACCCGCCGGGCCAGCTGGGCGGCGCGCTCGCGGTCGGACTCGTGGATGCCGATGTCCAGCAGCGAGGTACCGAACGGGTCAGCGCCCTCCGCGAAGCCGAAGAGCTCCCGGGCATGGCTGTTCCAGTAGCGCAGGTGGCTGTAGCGGTCCGTCATGACGACGGCGATCTGCGCCTGTTCGACGACCGTCTCCCCGGTGACCGCGCTGTCGCCGTAGAAGGCTTCCCCCCACCGCTTCATTCAGCCGCCACCTTGCCGTCAAGGATCCACGTCATGACGCCCCGCGCGTTCCGGATCGCCCCCGCTCTCGGCCGAGCATAGCCCCATAGGGCACGAATCCGCAGTGCAACGCGACATTTCGGGGACCCGCAGCGGCACAGGACCGCAGGTGGGGCGCTGTGCGCGCCGCTGGTGCGGGCGCGGTGCGCACCCGCACTGAGCGGGGCGGCCCGGATGCCGGATGCGCGCCGCGCACACGCGCAGCGGGACCGGTGGGGCATGTGGGGCGAGAGCGGGAGGGGACAGGGTGGCCGGCGGCTGGAAGTGCAGGGCAGCGGACTGCCGGGGCGGCGCGGGCGGCCGCGGAGCGGCGGGCGCCGGACAGGCGGAGCAGGGCGGTACGGACGTGCCGCCGCCGAGCTCCGCACCGCCTTTCCGTCACAGCTTGGCGACGAAGACGTGGTCGGCGATGTCCCGTGCGAGCTCGCCCTCGGCGTGGTCGGCACCGGCCAGGACCCGCACACCGTCCTCGCTGGCGAGGAGGGTGACCTCCCGGCCGGGCTGCACGCCGGCCTCCTTGAGGCGGAGCATCACGGCGGTGTCGGTCTGCAGCTGCTCGCTGATGCGGCGGACCGCGACCTGGGTCTCGGCGCCGTTGACGATCTCGGTCATCGGGACGATCGAGTCGTCGGAGAACGGCTCCGGCGCGTAGTCGGCGAGGCCGAGCTCGTCCAGCCCCGGGATGGGGTTGCCGTGCGGGCACACCGAGGGGGCGTTGAGCAGGCCGACCAGGCGCTCCTCGACCGCCTCGGAGATGACGTGCTCCCAGCGGCACGCCTCGACGTGCACGTCCTCCCAGGGGAGGCCGATGACGTCGATCAGCAGCCGCTCGGCGAGCCGGTGCTTGCGCATCACGTGGGTGGCGAGGCGGCGCCCCTCCTCGGTCATCACGAGGTGGCGGTCGTTCTCGACGCGGAGCAGGCCGTCGCGCTCCATCCGGGCCACGGTCTGGCTCACGGTGGGGCCGCTCTGGTTCAGACGCTCGGCGATGCGGGCCCGAAGGGGGACGATGCCCTCCTCTTCGAGCTCGAAGATCGTGCGGAGATACATCTCCGTGGTGTCGATGAGCCCGTGCGCGGTCAACGTTCTCCTCCCCTCGCCGGCCGTCGGGCGATCGCCGCGGCGCGGCGGTTCCGGCGGAGATGCCAACATCCGCGGACGGCACCGGATTCCCGCCGGGGGCGCGACGTGGCCACCGGTGCAGCCATCATAGCGCGACGCGGGTGCGGCGGGGCGGGCCGAGTGCCGGCGCCGCCGGCACTCCGGGCACCGGCTCCGCTTCCGGGCGCCGGCGGCCGTGTCCGACATCACCGCCGCGGGCTCCCCGTGCCCCGCCGGGCACCGCCGGGGGTCAGGGCGCGAGCCGCTCCACCGCCCATCCGCGGCCCGAGCGCCGGTAGTGGAACCGGTCGTGCATGCGATCGCCGCCGCCCTGCCAGAACTCCATCTCGACCGGCCGGACCAGGTAGCCGCCCCAGTAGTCCGGGCGCTGCACTTCCTCCCGGTCGCCCCAGACTCCGGCCCAGTGCGCGTAGGCGGCGTCCAGGGCGGCCCGGTCGGGCACCGGGGACGACTGGTGGGCACTGGCCCAGGCACCGATCTGGGAGCCGCGCGGGCGGGACCGGAAGTAGCGGTCGTTCTCCTCCGCGCCGAGCGGCTCGGCGCGGCCGGTGACCAGGACCTGGCGGCGCATCGGGTGCCAGGGGAAGAGCAGGCTCGCCCGCGGCTCAGCGCGGAGCGCGGCGGCCTTGCGGGAGCGCAGGTTGGTGTAGAAGCGCAGCCCGTCGCGGTCGAAGCCCTTGAGCAGGACGGTGCGCGACCGCGGCGTGCCGTCGGCGTCGACGGTGCCGACCACCATCGCGTTGGGCTCGGCGAGGCCGGCGGCTGCGGCGTCCTCGAACCAGGCGGCGAAGAGGTCCATCGGCTCCGCGGGCAGGCCGGCCGCGTGCAGCGGCGCCCCGCTGTAGGGTTCCCGCAGCTCGGCGGGATCGCAGTGGTTCACGAGGCCGCATCCAAGCACGTTGCCGTACCGCGGCGCCAGCGGTTCCGCGGCGCGCACCGCAGGGCCCCCGCCCGCCGCCGGCCCGCCCCGGCGCAATTCACAGGGATTAACGCCGAATTCCGCGAATTCACAGTTTCTTCACAGTCGGCCGGCCAATTCGACGGGCCTCCCCGGCGCCTTCGCGAAGCGCCCCGTTGCGCTCTCGGAAGCCGCTATTCGCAGTGCGCGCCGGCGCCCTGCGGGAACCGGCGGGGGCCGCACCGCCCCCGCCGCAGGCATTCCCGGCGCGACCTCGCGCATCCGCGCTTTCCACCCCCTTACCTGCGGCGCCGCGAGCGCGGGCACTACCATGTGCCGGGTGAGCGACATTCAGATCCCCGCGAACCTGCTTCCCTCCGACGGACGTTTCGGGAGCGGCCCGTCCAAGGTCCGCCCCGAGCAGCTCCGGGCGCTGGCCGATTCCGGATCGACTTATCTGGGAACGTCCCACCGCCAAAAGCCGGTCAAATCCCTCGTCGGCCGGGTGCGTTCCGGCCTCTCCGAACTGTTCTCGCTCCCCGAGGGCTACGAGGTGGTCCTCGGCAACGGCGGCACCACCGCCTTCTGGGACATCGCGGCGCACGGCCTGATCCGCGAGCGCTCCCAGCACCTGTCCTTCGGCGAGTTCTCCAGCAAGTTCGCCAAGGTCGCGGCGGGCGCGCCGTGGCTGGGCGAGCCCACCGTGATCGCCACCGACCCGGGCACCCACGGCCAGGCGCGCGCCGAGGACGGCATCGACGCCTACGCGCTCACCCACAACGAGACCTCGACCGGTGTGGCGATGCCGATCCGCCGCCCGGCCGGCGCCGCCGGCGACGCGCTCGTCCTCACCGACGCCACCAGCGGCGCGGCGGGCCTGCCGGTGGACATCGCCCAGACCGACGTCTACTACTTCGCGCCGCAGAAGGGCTTCGCCTCGGACGGCGGCCTGTGGGCGGCGATCATGTCGCCGCGCGCGCTGGAGCGGGCGGCCGAGATCGCCGGCTCCGGCCGGTACGTGCCCGAGTTCTTCTCGCTGCCGACCGCGATCGACAACTCCCGCAAGGACCAGACCTACAACACCCCGGCCGTGGCCACCCTGCTGCTCTTCGCCGAGCAGCTGGAGTGGATGAACGGCCACGGCGGGCTCGACTGGTCGGTCGCCCGCACCGCGGAGTCCTCCGGCATCCTCTACACCTGGGCCGAGAAGGCGGAGTTCGCGACTCCGTTCGTGGCCGACCCGGCGCAGCGCTCGCAGGTGGTGGCCACCATCGACTTCGACGAGGCGGTGGACGCGGCCGCCGTCGCCAAGGTGCTGCGCTCCAACGGCATCGTCGACACCGAGCCCTACCGCAAGCTGGGCCGCAACCAGTTGCGCGTCGCCACGTTCCCGGCCGTCGAGCCGTCCGACGTGCAGGCGCTGACGGCGTGCATCGACCACGTCGTCGCCGCCCTGGGCTAGGGAGTGTTTTTGACGGCTTCCGTCAGGCGGGCGGCCGTCCAGGCAATCTCTCGCGAGTCCGCTGTGCGAAGCTGAGCCTGGTGTGGCTTTTCGAGTGCAGCGGCGCAGCGAGAGGCAGCCTGGTAGTCGCGCAGCCGGGAATGGTTCAACAAACACGACCTAGAGCGCCCGGCCGCAGGCACCGGTCCGGCACCGAGTTGGCCTGCGCACCCGCGAGCGGATAGACAGGTGGCCGGCGCCCGATCGGGCGCCGGCCACCTGCGCGTCCGCCCCCTCGCCGAGGCGGTTTCCGGCGCGCGGATCCCACCGAGCCGAACCGGGCGGAGCACAGCGTGCGCAGGAACAAGGGGCAGCACTCGATCGCCGTCATCTCCCACCGCGGGGCCTCCGGGCACCGCCCGGAGCACACGGCCGCGGCCTACCGCCTCGGGGCGCGGTACGGCGGCGACTTCATCGAGATCGACCTGGTCGCCACCGCCGACGGCGCGCTGGTGGCGCGGCACGACGCCGAGATCGGCGCCACCACCGACGTCGCCGCCCGGCCGGAGTTCGCCGAACGGCGCACCACGCGCACCATCGACGGCACCGAGCACACCGGCTGGTTCGCGCAGGACTTCACGCTGGCAGAGCTGAAGACGCTGCGTGCCGTGGAGCGCCTGCCCGAAATCCGCCCGGACAACGCCGAGCGGGACGGCGAGGAGGAGATCCCGACCCTGGCGGAGATCATCGCCCTGGCCCGGGAGCTCACCGCGGAGCTGGGCCGGCCGGTCGGCATCTACCCGGAGACCAAGCACCCGGCCTACCACTCCTCCCAGGGGCTGGCGCTGGAGCCGCTGCTCATCAAGGAGCTGAACGCGGCGGGCCTGGCCGGCCCGGAGCCGGAGCTGCCGGTCTTCCTGCAGTCGTTCGAGGCGGACAGCCTGCAGGCGCTGGCGGAGCTGGAGCTGCCGGCGGTCCAGCTGATCGGGTCGGGCCCGGAGTGGGCGCCGGTGCTGACCGAGGAGGGGATGGCGGCGGTCGCGGAGTACGCGGCGGCGATCGGTCCGGCGAAGGAGCTCGTGATCGCGCGCGACGCCGACGGCGCGCTGTCCGCCGAGCCGACCGGCCTGGTGGACGCGGCGCACGAGGCAGGCCTGCTGGTGCACCCGTTCACCTTCCGCAGCGAGAACCGCTTCCTCCCCGCGGACCTGCGCTCCGGCGGCGGCCCGAGCGCCTTCGGGTCCTTCGCCACCGAGTACGACGCCTTCTTCGCGGCCGGCGTCGACGGCGTCTTCACCGACCACTCGCGGCACGCCTACCTCGCCCGCGAGGTCTTCGAAGCCGAGGGCTGACGGTGCGGTTCCGTGCCGCCGGGCGGGGAGACGACCCCCCGCACCAGTACCGCCGGGCGGGGTGACGACCCCCCGCACCAGTACCGCCGGGCGGGGAGACGACCCCCCGCACCCCCCGCAACCCGCCGTTGCCTGCCGTTGCCTGCCGTTGCCTGCCGTTGCCTGCCGTTGCGTTCGGCTGGGGCAGCCACCCGCCGTTGGTTCCCGGGCGGGGTGCCGCCCCGCCTCACGCCTTGCGGGCGAGGAACACGATGGCGCCGATGACGAGGGCTGCGACCGCTGCCCCGCCGAGCAGGAGGCCGCGGCCGCCGGAGCCGGAGGCGCCGTCGGGGTCCGGAGCGGAGCCGTCGGCGGGGGCGGCTTCGGCGGGATCTGCGGCGTCGGCCGCGGAGCCGGAGTCCGGATCGGGTACCGGAACGCTGTAGACCGGGCTCTGGGCCCCTTCACTGCCGGCCATGAGGGCGGTGCCGTCGGGGGTGAAGGCGAGCGACTCGCCCTGCTCGGTCTCCGGGAGGCCGAGCTTGGTGCGGGACGGGCCGGGCACGCCGTCGGCGGCCTCGTAGACGGTGGCGCCCCAGTAGGTGCGGATGGCGTAGGCCGAGCCGTCCGGTGCGAAGGTCGCGTCGGTGGCGAAGGCGGGGGCCGGGCCGATCCGCTCCAGGACGTTCTCCCCGTCCGGGTCGAGCTCTTCGGGCGCCGCGTACAGGCTCCCGCCGAACTCCTTGCTGACCACGTAGAGACGCCCGTCGCGCGGGTCGACCATCAGGGACTCGGCGTTGCGCGCGCCGTCGGCGTAGACGAGCGTGAACGCCTCGGCCTCCACCGACGTGTCGGCGAGCGTCTCCGGCTCGGCGAAGCGGTAGACGCGGACCGAGGGCCAGCCGCCGTCGTGGTTGTCGCCGATGTCGCCGACGAAGACCTCCGCCCTGCCGTCCGCGTCCTCGGCGACCGCGATCGCCTCCCAGTCGCGCAGCTCGACCCCGTCGCCGGTGAGGCCCACTGCGGCGGCGACCGCGCCGCTGGAGTCGACGGCGTACACCTCGGCCGGATAGTCGCCGCTGTCGTTGTGGGTCCAGTACACGCCGTCGTGCCGGGCTGAGGCGGCGAGGCCGCTGGACTCGGTGACGCGCTCGTCGTCGATGCGGAACGCGAGCTCCGCGCCCTCCGGCACGTTCCCCCCGCCCCGCAGACCCCCCGACCCGCCGGAGCCGCCCCCGCCGGAGCTGTCGGCCGCTGCCCCCGCGGCCGGCGTGCAGGCCAGGACCGTGGCAAGGAGAAGCGCTGCAGCGCGGCGGCGGACCATACCGGTCATCCTGCCATCCCCGCCCGCGCCGGGGGTGATTCCGGCCCGGAGGCGGGGCATGTTCAGGCAAGGGCGTGTTCGGCGGGCGGTCTCCGCGGCAAGCGGTGGTCCGGCACCGGACGGCGGGGACCCGGTGGGCCCGCCGGTCCCCTCGCCACCGGCTGAGCAGGCCGCGGCGAGGAGAGTGCCGGGACGCCGTGCAGGGGACGGCGACCCGCCGAGCGCACCCCAGGGCGTGCCGCCGAACATGCCCGCGAGCCGCCGCCCCCGCGGCGGGCGGTGCACCGGCCGCGCGGCCGGCCCGGCGGAGGGAGCCGCCGGGCGGTGCGGGGCTCCTCCGGCGGCCGCGCCCGCGGCGCCGGGACCGCACCCTCCGCCGCCGCGATGAAGGGATGGAGCAATGAGGATCACCGCCTGCCTGAACGGGGACCGCCGCCCCGGCGACCACCCCGCCCTGCCCGTCACCGCCGACCAGGTCGCGGCCGACGCCGCCGCCGCGGTCGGCGCGGGTGCACACGCCCTGCACCTGCATCCGCGCGATGCGCGGGGCGCTCAGGAGCTCGGGCCGCAGGTGCTCTCCCCGCTGCTGGCGCAGGTCCGCCGAGCGGCGGGCGGAGTGCCGCTGAGCGTCACGACCGCGCTGACGGCGGAACCGGACCCGTGGCGCCGCTACGACCTGGTGCAGCGCTGGGGTGCCATGCCGGACGCGGCGGTGGTGCACCTGCACGAGGCCGGCGCGGTGGAGGTCGCGCGGCTGCTGCTGGACCGTCGCGTGGCGGTGGAGGCGGGCCTGGCGACCGTCGAGGCGGCGCGGCTGCTGGTGGCGACGGAGCTGGCGGGCGCGGTGGCCCGGATCCTGGTGGAGCCGGCCCAGGAGGATCCCGAGGAGGCGCTGCAGACCGCGGACGCGATCGACGCGGTGCTGGACCGGGCGGGTGTTCCGGGGCCGCGGACCCTGCACGGCACCGGCGCGGCGGCGTGGCCGCTGCTGGACGCGGCGATCGCCACCGGCCGCGACATCCGCATCGGGCTGGAGGACACCCTCGCGGGTCCGGACGGCCGGGAGGCGGAGGGGAACGCGGCGCTGGTGGCCGAGGCGGTGCAGCGGGTCAGCGCAGCAGCGCCCCGATGACGACGATCAGCATGATCACCGTGAGCACGGTGGGCAGCAGCCAGCGCTGCTTGCGGTTGTTGGTGAGCATGCTCATGGACCGACCTCGTCGCGCGGGGAGGGGATGCGCCGGAGCGCCAGGGTGTGCTGGGTGCGGAGGGGCACCCTCAGCCTAGCGCGGGGTTGTCGGCGCCCTGCGCCAGCTCCCACGTGCGCAGGGTGCGGTAGCGGGCGCCGTCGGCGGCGCCGGGCACGGACTCCGCAAGGTGCACGGCGCCCACGTTCCAGAAGGGACTGGCGAGGGCGGCGAGGGCGGTGCGGAGATCGGCGAGGTCGGCCGGCTCCGCGCTGCGCGCGAGGGTGAGATGCGGCACGAAGGCGCGCCGGTCGGCGGGCTGGCCGCAGCGGCGGGCGGTCTTGGCGAGCGCGGCGGCCAGGCGCCCGAGCGCGGAGGTGCCGCCTTCCGCCCCGGCCCACAGGACGCGTGCGGCCCGATCGTCGCCCGGGAAGGTGCCGACGCCGCGCAGCGCGATCCGGAACGCGGCGTGGCGGCGGGCTTCGGCGGAGAGGGCGGTGCACAGGCCCTGGTACCGGCGGTCGGGGACGTCGCCGAGGAAGCAGAGCGTGATGTGCCGGTCGGCACGGGCGGTCCAGCGCAGCGGCAGCGCGGGACCGGGGGCCGCGGCGAGCGCGCCGTCGACCGCGTCGAGTGCCTCTTCCGGCGGGTCCACCGCGACGAACAGGCGCACGGCCACCTCCTCGGTTCCCTCGGGCCCGTCGTGTGCATCATGGCGGACTGCGGCCGTCGGTCTCGGCCGAATGCGCAGAGGCACGCCCTACGCCTACCAGCACCCCCGGGCGCGGGGAAAGGGACATGAGTCCCCGACGGGCCGGGGAACCCCATCAGCACCAGCGCGGCCCGCGGTCGCCCGCGGCTCCGGCTGCCGGGGCGGGCGGGCCCGCCCGCTCGTCACGGGCCGATCGGCCCCCGCTCCACCGAGAGCCACGGCCACCGGGGCGACCGGGCGAGGCGGACCCCGCTCAGCCGGGCGAGCAGGACGGCGATCACCGTGGTCACGACCAGCGTCACGATGCCGCCGGTGGCGAGGCTGACCCGCGGCCCGAAGGCGTCGGCGAGGACGCCGACGATGGGCGCGCCGATCGGCGCCATGCCGAGGAACACCAGCATGTACATGCTCATCACCCGGCCGCGGAGCTGCGGTTCGACGCTGGTCTGGAAGAAGGCGTTCTGGGTTGCGGTGAACGTCAGGAACGCGACGCCCATCGGGATCAGGACCAGGGTGAAGGAGAGGTAGCCGGGCGCGAACGCGGAGGCGGTCTCGGCAGCACCGAACACCAGGGCGCCGATCAGGACGGTGCGCAGCCGCGGCCGCTCGCGGCGGGCGGACATCAGCGCGCCGGCCAGGGCGCCGATCGCGAGCGCGGCCGCGGCCACGCCGAAGGCTGCGGCGCCGGCGGTGAAGACGTTGTTGGTCATGAGCGCGATCTGGTTCTGCACGTTCGACCCGAACATCTGCAGGAACGCGGTCATGACGAGGAGCAGGACGAGGTCGCGGCGCCCGGCGATGTAGCGCAGGCCCTCCCGGGTCTGGCCCTTCGCGCGCGGCGCCGGCTCGGTGACCTGGAGCTCCCGGGGGCGCATCAGCCAGAGGCCGCCCAGCACGGCGAGGAAGGACGCGGAGTTGATCAGGAAGACCGGCCCGCTGCCGATGGCGGCGATGAGCAGACCGGCGACGGCGGGGCCGAGCACGCGGCCGAGCTGGAAGCTGGCGCTGTTCAGGGCGATGGCGTTGGGCAGGTCGCGGCGGCCCACCATCTCGACGACGAAGGTCTGCCGCGCCGGGTTGTCGAGCACAGTGACCAGGCCGAGGCCGACGGCGAACAGGTAGACGTGCCACACCTGGGCGTGGCCGGCGGTGGCGAGGATGCCCAGGCCGAGCGCGAGGGCGCCCATGATCGCCTGGGTGGTGATGAGCAGCCGGCGCTTGTTGGCCCGGTCGACGATGGTGCCGCCCCACAGGCCCAGGACCAGCATCGGCAGGAACTGCAGCGCGGTGGTGATGCCCAGCGCGATGCCGCTGCCGCCGCTGAGCTGGAGCACCAGCCAGTCCTGGGCGACGCGCTGCATCCAGGTGCCGGTGTTGGAGACGACCTGGCCGAGCGCGAAGAGGCGGTAGTTGCGCACCGCGAGGGAGCGGAACATCGCGGGCAGCCGGACGCCCGACCGGCCGGAGGTGTTCTCCGCCGCCTCGGGGGCAGCGGGCTCCGGGACCGCGGCCTCGGGCGCCGCCTCGGGGGGAGCACCCGGCGCAGCGTCCGGCGCGGAGGGAGACGGCGCGGGCGGCGGAAGGTCCGCAGCGCCACCGGCCGGGCCGCTGTCCGCGGGGGCGCCCGCGGCGGGGCCGGCTCCGGAATCGGCAGCGCGCCCGCCGGCGCGGCTGCCTAAGACTGGCTCAGCCGGTCCAGGATCTCCGCCGCCTGGCGCAGCACCGCCTTCTCCTTCGGGCTCAGCTCCGCCAGGCCGCGCGCCAGCCACGCCTCCCTGCGGTGCTGGTCCTCCTGCACCAGCTGATGCCCCTCCGGCGTCAGGTCGACCAGCTGCTGGCGCCCGTCCTGGGGATCCGGGCTGCGGGTCACCAGACCGCGCTCTTCCAGGGCGCTGATGATCCTGGTCATCGACGGCGGCTGGACTTTCTCGTGGTCGGCCAGGGCCCGGGGGGTCATCTGGCCGCGGCGCGCGAGCGCGAACAGGACGGCTCCCTGTCCGAGGGAGAGCGACGCGTCCGGGCGCTGCGCCCTCAGCCGGCGGGCGAGCCGCCCCACCACGACGCGCAGCACCGCTGCCAGTCCGGCGTCGGTTCGGGTCTGCGGGGAAAGATCGGGATTCTTCATTAGCACGACTCATTACTCTTGCTAACAGAAATGGGGGCCTGAGACATTCCCCGGACGCGCGGAGCGCGGCACCGGAGCGGCGCCCCGCGGGGCAGCACCGCGGGAACGGCAGAGTGCCCTGCCCTCCCCAACGGGGCGGACAGGGCACTCTATCCCTGAGCGGGCAGCGAATCGTGTTCCGCGCGCGGGGTTACAGCCCCAGGGCCGACTGGATCGGGCCGAGCGCGAAGTAGACGACGAAGGCGGCCGCCACGAGCGCCATCAGCGGGTGGATCTGCCGGGGGCGGCCCTGCACCAGCTTGATGAAGACGTAGCTGATGAACCCGAAGCCGATGCCGTCGGCGATCGAGTAGGTGAACGGCATGGTCGCGATGGTGATGAAGGCGGGGATCCCGATCGCGTAGTCGGTGAAGGGGATCTTGGTCACCTGGGTCATCATCATGAAGCCGACGATGATCAGCACCGGGGTGGCGGCCTCGAACGGCACCAGCGCCACCAGCGGCGAGAAGAGCGTCGCAACGAGGAACAGCAGGCCGGTGACCACCGGGGCGATGCCGGTCCGGGCCCCCTCGGCCACGCCCGCGGAGGACTCGGCGAACACGGTGTTCACCGAGGCGGAGGCGCCGCCGCCGGCCATGGTGCCGACCGCGTCGACGACGAGGACCTCGCGGGTGTTCTCCAGGTTGCCCTCGGAGTCGAGCATCTTGCCCTGCTCGGCCACGCCGACCATGGTGCCCATGGTGTCGAAGAAGTCGGCCAGCAGCAGGGTGAAGATCAGCAGGATCACGAAGATCACGCCGACGTTGGCGAAGCTGCCGAACAGGTTGAACTGGCCGACGAGGCTGAAGTCGGGCGCGGCGACGATGTCGCCCACCGAGGTCGGCACCGAGGGGACGGTGAGCGCCCAGCCGGTGGGGTTGACGGTGCCGTCGTCGCCGACCATCGGGCCGACCTTCGCGACGGCCTCGACGATGATGCCGACGATGGTGGCGATGATGAGGCCGATGAGCATGGCGCCCTTGGCGCCGCGCACCATGAGGCCGATGGTGACGGCCAGGCCCAGCACGAAGACGAGGATCGGCCAGCCGTTGAGGTGGCCGTCGCCGAGCTGTACCGGCACGGTGGTGTCGGCGGCGTCCGGGATCCGCCGGATGAAGCCGGCGTTGACGAAACCGACGAAGGTCAGGAAGAGGCCGACGCCGACGGCGATCGCGCTCTTCAGGCCGGCCGGCACCGCGCGGAAGACCGCGTTGCGGAAGCCGGTGAGGACCAGCACCAGCAGCACGATGCCCTCGAGCACCACCAGGCCCATCGCGTCGGCCCAGGTCATCTGGGGGGCGAGCGTGTAGGCCACGATCACGTTGATCCCCATACCGGCGGCGACGGCGAAGGGGTACCGGCTCACCACGCCCATCAGGATCGAGATGACACCGCCGACCAGCGCGGTGGTGGCGGCGACACGGGCGATGCCGAGCTCATCGCCGTTCACGTCCGGAGCGGTACCGATGATCAGCGGGTTCAGCACGATGATGTAGGCCATCGCGAAGAACGTCACGACACCGCCGCGGAGCTCGCGGGCGAAGTCGGACCCGCGGGCCGTCACGTGGAAGTAGCGGTCCAGCCGCCCGAGGAGGCCGCCGTGCTTGGGCGGCGCGTCGGCGCTGGTGGTGGATTCAGGTGATGCGTTCACTCGCCCGACCTTGTGGTGCGCAGTTTGACGTACGCGAACACACTAGGGGGAGAAATCGACGAAAACGGACAGAGTAGACGCCTCATCGCTTGGATGATCCTCCAAATGCGCGGTGGTTCCGGCACTTTCGCCGGTGCGGTGTGCCCGACACCACCCCGGGCGCCGTCCCGCCGCGCGGCGGCCGCTCCCGGTGCGGCCCGCCTGCGGCCCGCTCGGCCCGAAAGGCCGGTCGCGTAGGCTGAAGGGGTGCGTGCAGCGAGACGGCCGGACCCCGAGGTCCTGGAATTCGACTACCGGATCCCCACTGCGCTGGGGACCGCCGGGTGGACCGCTGCGCTCGTCGTCCTGCTGGTCCAGGGCACCGCGGACCGCTGGTGGATCTGGGTGTGCGCCGTCGGCATCGCGCTCGGCGTGTTCGCCTACGCCTATATCCCGTACCTGCTGGGCAAGCGGGAGGCCGCCGAAGCGGCGCGCGACGCCGAGCACGCGGGCGCGGAGCGGGCGGAAGACCCCTCTGGCGCGTGATAATAGGCCCGTGTCCGATTCGCTCCGCCCGTTCCCGCACCGCCTGGCTGAACGGCTCCGCCGCACCCTGATCGACGCCGACTACACCGTCTCCGGTGTCCGCGACCGCCTCGGCAACACCGCCGCCCGCGCGCTCGCCCGCGAGCAGCTCGTGCCAGCGCTGCGCGCCACCGGCGGCGAAGAAGGGCTGGGCCAGCTGCTGCGCCTGTGGTGGCTGCAGGAGCCGATCGAGGAGAAGGCGGCCCGCGCCCTGCTGCCGGTCGACGAGCTCGCCGCCGAGGGCCTGCTCGCCGTCGACCAGCGCGGGGTGCACGCGCGCGTGCACCTGTCCCCGTGGGAGATGGCCGAGGGCGCTCCCGGCTACGTGGTCAGCGACCCGACCGTGCGCCCCGGCGCCGGAACCGTGCGGCCGGACCACGTGGTGGGCGCGGGCGGCGCGTCGTCGACGCTGGCCTCGCTCATCGTCGACGGCCCGGTGGACCGCGCCCTGGACCTCGGCACCGGCTGCGGCGTACAGGCCCTCCACCTCGCCTCCCGGGCACGGTCGATCACCGCGACCGACGTCAACCCGCGCGCGCTGCACCTGGCCGCGATCAGCTGCGCCCTCTCCGGAGTCTCCGACGTGGAGATGCGCGAGGGGTCGCTGTACGCGCCGGTGGCCGGCGAGCGGTTCGACCTCATCGTGTCCAACCCACCGTTCGTCATCACCCCGGACTCGGCGCGCTACACCTACCGCGAGTCCGACCTGCCGGGTGACGCGGTGGTGGCGGAGCTGGTCCGGCGCGCGCCGGAGCAGCTGACCGACGGCGGCTGGTGCCAGCTGCTCGGCAACTGGCTGCACGTCGACGGCGAGGACTGGCGCGACCGGGTCGGCGGCTGGGTCGCCGGCACCGGGTCGTCGGGCTGGGTTGTGCAGCGCGACGTGCAGGACCCGGCCGAGTACGTGGAGCTGTGGCTGCGCGACTCCTGCGAGCAGGGCAGCCCCGAGTACACCCGCCGCTACGACGCCTGGCTCGACTACTTCGAGCGGGAGGGCGTCTCCGGTATCGGCTTCGGCTGGATCTGCCTGCGCAACGACGGCGCGCAGGACGCCGCGGTCCGCGTGGAGGAGCTGCGCCACGAGATCGACCAGCCGGTGGGCGCCTACCTGCCGGACGTGGTGGACGGCGCCATGAGCGCGCACCGCCTGACCGACGCCGCGCTGCTGTCGGCGCACGTCGCCCTGGCTCCGGGCGTGGTGGAAGAGCGGATCGGCGTGCCGGGCGCGCCCGACCCGCAGCGGATCGTGCTGCGCCAGCAGAACGGCCTCCGCCGCGCCGCCCAGGTCGGCACCGTCGAGGCCGCCCTCGCCGGCGTCTGCGACGGCACCATGCCGGTCGGCCCGCTCCTGGACGCCATCGCGCAACTCACCGAGCAGGACCCGGCGCGCGTCCGCGCCGAGGCCCCGGACGTCCTCCGCTCCCTGATCGCCGAGGGCTTCTTCCGAGTGGCCCGGTAGGCGGCGCGGCCGGTGCCCGCGGCACCCGGATCCGGCGATGCTGCGCCGGCCGCCGGTCCCGCTGCGAGGCGGGCGGTTCCCCCCGGGCACGATGCGGGATCGTCTGCCTTCCAGCATAAGGCAGGCAGGTCGCGAAGGGTGCTCCCCGGGCACGCAGGGATGGTCCCTGCGTAGCTGCTCATCCTCCGCAGAGGGATCGGCGTGCTCCCCGCGCAGGTCAGCTGGCAACGGAGCCGGCGGGCCGGCGCGGCCCTGCACCCGCACGGACCGGAGCGGACCCGGACTCCGCCCGCCCGCACCCGGGGCTTGGGCCCGGACACCGCCCGTTCGCCCCTGGGGAACGTGATTGCGCCCTGCGCGTGTGCCGGGTGGCCCCTCCACACCCGTGATCGTCGGGATGGGATGCTCCGCGCGCGGGGATGGATCCAGCGCTGCGCCCTGGACACTGCGCCCGAGCCCCCAGCGGTGCGCCCGCACCCGGGGACGGGTGCGCGGCCCGGGTGGCAGGTCGCCTTTCGCCGTCCGCCGCGCGTCGTCGATACCGCCCTCACCGGCACGTTCCGACCCCGCGCCTCCGGAGAGGGGCAGCCGCGTGCGCGAGCGAGCGCCCGCCCGTGCTGCACACCCGACCGTTCTCTGTCCGCCGAAACCCGGCGCACCCGGGCCATCATGTTCAGGGACCAGGTTGAAGGCCCCGCCGCGTGCGGGTGGTCCCCGCGACTCGCGGTGGGGTCCGGAGCCTCTCCGACCCCGCGCACGCGAAGCCGGGCCCAGCGGGCCGGGGCAGCAGCGGCCTCGCGGGGTTGGGCCCCGCCCGCCCCGGGCGGGCGGGCCCGGCCCGCGGCGGGCTCCCCGTGGCGGGCAGAGGAGTCCTGTCCACAGGCTGGGGACGGGCGGCCGCGCTAGCGCGCCGTATCGAGGGACGTGTCCTCAAGGTCGGCCTCTGCGAGGAGCAGGGCGGCGTCGTCCGGGTTGTCGAGGACGGCGGCGACGAGGTGGCGGCGGGGCCACTCGCCGGCCTCCCAGCACAGGGCGCGGGCCAGGCCGGCCGGGGTGGCGGCGTGCAGGACGGCGCCGTCGGCGCGCCATTCGACCTCGGTGCCGTCCACCACCAGCCGGTCGTGGTGCAGGTAGGTGAGGACGCCGGTATCGATGAAGTAGCGCACCGTCTCCGGCACGGCGCGGATCTCGCCGGCTCCGCGGACGGCGCCCTCGACCTCTTCGCTGGCCAGCGCCACGTCCAGCACGTCGGCCAGCGCCGCCGCGCGGCCGGCCGGGGGCAGCAGGACCGGGCGGTCCCGCACCAGCGGCAGCAGGTCGGGCGCGTCGACGACGACCGCGTCCCCGGCGTCGGCCACGACGATCGTGCCGCCCTGCAGTGCGCGCACCCGCTCGGGCGGGTCGGCGTCGGCGGTGGTTCCGGCGGCGTCGGCGAGCGCCGTCCACACCGCGTGCAGGGACCGGTGGTCGAGGTGGCACTCGGGGTCGGCGAGCCGGTCGAGGAGGTCGTCCGCCCCGTCCGGGTCGGCCAGCACGTCGGCGAGGCTGGACCGCACCCCGATGGCGCGCGCCAGTACCGGGTCCAGCCCTTCCGGCGCGGCCTCGAACAGGCCCTGCAGGACCGGGTCGGCGCCGGCGGTGCGCAGCGTCGCGGGCGCCTGGCCGCCGAGCAGTGCGCCGGTCCGCAGCCACCAGGCGCTGTAGGACGGCACGTCGATGCCGGTGCCGTCGTCCAGGACCAGCCGGGCCGGCTCGACGACGGCGGCGCGCGCCGCGGGGTCGGCGGCGATCAGCTCCAGCGCGCGGTCCCAGCGGTCGGACCGCACGTAGTCGAGGTCGGCGAGGGCGGTCAGCTCGGCGGCCGTCGGGGGCAGCTCCCCGTCCCCGGCGCGGTCGGCGGACTCCTCCGCCCATTCGTCGATGCCGTCGACGTCGACACCGGCTCCCCCGGCGTCGAAGGCGTCGGCGAGATCCCCGGTGAGCGCCGTCTCGCCGGCCCGCAGCACCGCGAAGCCGTCGAGCACGCCCACCGCGGCGAGCACATCCCGGCCGTAGGCGTCCACCAGGTCGCCGGCGATGACACCGAGCGGAGCGTCGTCGGCGAGCACCTCGCGCAGCGGGCTGTCCGGCAGCAGCAGCTCGGCGGCGACCGCGTAGTCGCCCTCGGTGTCGCGCAGCGCGAGCTCAGCCAGGTACGGCGCGGACTCGGTGGAGGCGCCCGCCGCCGCGGCGAGCCGGAGTACCGGTCCGGCGACCGCGTCCGGGTGGTCGGCGTCGATCGAGCCCTCGACGGCGGCCCGCGTGTTCGGGTCGGCGAGGACGGCGGCCGCATCGGCCTCGACCGCGCCGAGCCGCAGCAGGATCGGGTCGGTCGCGTCCGGGTGGACCACCCGCAGCCCCAGCGGCGCCAGCGCCTGCGGCGGCGCCGGGGGCGCGTCGGTGTCCAGGATGAGGAGCGAGCGCGGCCCGCGCACGGTCCGGCCGTCGGCCAGCGGCACCGGCAGCGCGCCGAGTTCGCCGATGTCCAGGGCTGCGGCGCGCAGCGCGCGGTAGACCTGCGCCCACCACCGCGGCGGGCGGTCGAGTTCGGCGAGGAGGTCGGCGAGTTCGGCCGGCCCGATGCGGGGGATGCGGAGCACCGCGAGCGCGGGGTGGGCGGCGTCGACCGCGCCGTCCAGCAGACCGGGCACGGTACCGGCGAGGACCTGGGCGATCGGCGCGCCGCCCTCGGCGAGGACCGCGTCGCGCGGGCGCAGCGGCGCGCCGTCGGCGGCCGCCAGGAAGGGCGCGTCGCGGATCGGTTCGGCCGCCGCGGCGCGGAAGCGGGCGTCGAAGGCGCTGCCGCCGAGCGAGGCGCCGGGCACCAGGTCGAGCGCCGGGGCCGGGCCGAGGCGGGTGAGCAGCTCGGCGTAGGCGTCGGCGGCCTCGGCGAGCAGCCGGTCGGTGGCCGGCCCGTCGGCGACGTGCCGGCGGTCCACCGACAGCGGGAAGCCGGCGATGAGCAGCGCGGGCAGGTCCAGGCCGGTGTCGCTGGGCGTGGGGGCGTGCAGGACCGCGGGCACTCCGTCGGGCAGGCCCGGCCGGCCGTCGGCACCGAGCGCGACGGCCCAGGTCAGGGTCCAGTCCAACCGGCCGCGCTCCTCGCTGGGCCGGTCGGCGAGGTCGGCCGGGTCGAACCGGCCGCTGCGGGTGAGGGTGTGCCAGCGGGTGAGCCGCCGCCGGCCGCCGGACTCCTCGCCGAGCAGCACGTCGTCGGAGTCGGTGGTGCCGTCGGCCTCCGGCTCGGCGCGGGTCAGTACCCGCTCGGTGCCGCCGGCTTCGATGCGGACCTCGGCGAGCGCCGGGAGCGCCAGCAGCAGGGCCGGCCCGGTGGCCGCGAGCAGGTGCTCCACGGCGGCCACCGCGGCGCCGTCGCGCAGCCGCAGCACGACCGCGGTGTCGTAGCCGCCGGGCACGGCCGCGGGGAACAGCCCCCCTTCGCCGCTGCCCTCTCCGGCCGGGCCGGCATCGGCGGGGAAGGGGAGCCGCAGCAGCGGCACGTCGCCGCCGCGCCGCTCCAGTTCGGCGTCGAGGCCGGCGGTGCCGCGGGCGGCCACCGCGGCGCGGGCCGCCTCCCGGCTCCACCGCACCGCGCCGCCGGAGGTCGCTGCAGCGACCTCGTCGGCCAGCGCGGCGACCGCGGCGAAGCCGACACCGAACCGGCCGACCGGCTCGCCGGAGCCGTCCGGGCCGCGCTTGGCGGAGGCGCGCAGGGTCGACATCGACTCCACGCCCTCGCCGGTGAGCGGCGCACCGGTGTTGGCGGCGGTGAGCACCCCGCCGGACAGCCGGAGCAGCAGCCGCCCCGGCACGCCGGCGCGCTGGGCGGCGTCGGCGGCGTTCTGGGCCAGCTCCACGACGGCGCGGTCCCGGTAGCCGCCGAGCGCCAGGTCCTGCTCGGCGTTGGCGTCCTCGCGGAAGCGCGCGGCCGACGCCGCCCAGCCGTCGAGCACCCGCCGCCGCAGGTCGGCCGTACCGAAGGGGTCGGCGTCCATGGGGTCCTCCCGGTCCGGAGCTTCCGTGCTGGTGCGCACCGCCGACCGCCGCACCGCGCGGAAGGCGCGGCGGGCGGCACTGCGGGCTGCACCACGGTACGCGAGCCGGGTGCGCGGGGTACGGGAGGTGCGCCCGAGTGTGGCGGGATCGGCGCAGATCAGCTCTGCTGGACCGGAAGCTTCTCGCCCTCGGACGCCTGCACGATCACGAAGCCCTGCCCCTCGAAAGACACCTGGAACGCCTCACCGCTCCCCCGGCCGATCAGCGCACCCGCCTTCACCGTCGAGCGGATACCGGTGTGCAGCGACGCCGACCACGCCACCACCGACTTGGTGTCCGCGAAGGTCGGGGCGTTGACGTTCAGCAGGACCGGCTCGCCGTGGCAGGCGATGGCGAGGCGGCCGTGCCCGCTGAACACGGTGTTGAACAGGCCGCCGGCCGCGATCGAGCCGCCGGAGACGCGGGAGACGTCCCAGTCCAGCCGGCCGTCGAAGGCGAGCACGTTCTCGGCGTTGACGCTGACCGCGTCGCCCTCGAGGTCGATCAGGTGGATGTCCCAGGCGTCGCGCGCCAGGTAGACGTCGCCGGATCCGGTGACCGACATGAGGGAGAGGTCCTCCCCGGACACCGCCTGCTTGAGGAAGCGCTTCACGCCCGAGCCCTGGTACGCGAAGTCGATCGCGCCCTGGTAGGCCACCATGGCTCCCTGCTTGGCGAAGAACTCGCCGTTCTGCATCCTCATCCGGAGCAGCTTGCGGTTCTGCAGGGTCAGCCCCGGATGGGGGTTGTCCTCGGTGGAGGAGAAGAGGTTGCTGCGCACGGGGGGCTCCTTTCCGGTCCCGCCCGCGGCGCAGCAGCTGCGCTCAGGAGTCGGACGAGACGAGCTCCAGCTCGGTGGTGTCGTCAACGATCAGGTGATCGTAGCCGAGCTCGTCGACCACCGGCCCGGGGCGCTCGGTCCGCGGCGCCTCGACGGCGGCCTCGGAGTGCGCACCGCAGCCGTGGTCGAAGGAGACCACGCGGCCGTCGTCCGGCGAGTACTCGTTGGTGCACACGCCGAACATGCGGCGGAACCCGCCGGCCATGAACGTCAGGAAGCCGCACGAGGAGCAGCGGCCGGGCGCAGCGGTGGCGACCGGGCTGCGCGGGCCGGCGTCGCCGTCGTACCAGCGCTGGGCGGCGGACTCGCGGCCCGCTTCGGAGAGCACCCGCGGGCGGCCGAGGCCGAGCTCCCAGACCATCTGCTGGTCGGCGCCCTCCTCCTCGGTCTCGTCCTCGGGCACCTGGGCGAAGCCGGGCTCCAGGCGCGGGTCGTCGGCGGGCGTGGGCAGCAGGTCGCCGGCGCCCACATCACCCGGGCGGAGCCGCTCCTTCCACGGCACCCAGTCCGGGGCGAGCAGGGCGTCGTCTCCGGGCAGGAGCACGGCTTCGTTCACCGTGACGGTCTTGGCGCGCGCGGCGCGGACGACCGTGACGGCGTAGTGCCACCCGGGGTAGGCGGGATCGAGGCAGCCGAACAGGTGTGTCACCAGCCGGTCACCCTCGATCTGCGCGCCGAGGTGTGCGCCGACCCAGTCGGGGCGCGCGATGTCGACCGCAGCTGCGCGGGCGGTGTCGACGGCGTCCAGGGTGGCCTTGTCAGGTGCGGGTGTGCGACGGCTCGGACTCACGTATCCATTTTCGCCGATGGCGGGTGCTGCCCGGACCACGACACCGACTCGATAGACGACCGTTACGTCCCCTAGGGCCGGAAGTAACCCGGGGTGTGCGCACTCTCACAGTGCCGCCCGGGGGTCACGCCTCCAGATCGTCGGCGACGACGCGCAGCACCTGGGCGATCTTGGCCGCTTCCCGCTGGTCGGGGTGCTTGCCGCGGCGGTAGGTACCGGAGACGCCGTCGAGGAGCTTGATCAGGTCCTCCACGATGACGACCATCTCGTCCGGCTTCTTGCGCAGCGCCTTGGCCACCGAGCGCGGCGCGTCGAGCAGCGTGATCTGGAGGGCTTGGGCCCCCTTGCGCCCCTCGGCGACGCCGAAGTCCACCCGCTGGCCCGCGCGCAGCGCCGCGGTGCCCTCGGGCAGCGCCGTGGAGTGGACGAAGATCTCGCCGCCGTCGTCGCGGGTGATGAAGCCGAATCCCTTGTCGCCGTCGTACCACTTGACCTTGCCGGTAGGCACGTCTGACCTCGCGTTCTCGCCGTAGGGCCGGGGTTTGCGCCGAGTCACCGGTCGGAGCGCACACGGGTGCACGCCCCGCCCACATCCTGACACAGCAGGCCGGAAAGGCCACGGAAGCGCGGACACCGCGCAAACCGCTGCTGATCACCGCATCTGCCCCGACCCGGGCGGCGGGGCCACTTCCGGTCACCGCCGGCGTCCGGGGCGGAGCCGGGCCGCGGGCTCTCCAGCGGGCGCGGAGCGCAGCAGCCGGAGACAGGACCGGAGACAGAATGAGAGGCCCGGACGCGGATCTCCGGGCCTCTCCGGCGACGCACGCCCCCGCTGCCGGTTGCGGAGTTGTGGGACGGGCCCGGCGGGGCCGGGGCTGCGTCATCCGTATTCGGCGCCGTCGCCGAAGTCCGGCGCCGAGTGCGCCGCTGTAGTCCGGGCGCACCCCTACGAATACCCGTCAGCACACCCGGAGACTCTCGCGAATGCCCTGGTCAAGAAGGAAATGCCGGAGGATTTAACGGTCCATGACCCCGGTGCCGGGGCCGTCCCCGCCCGCCTCTCCGGCAGTGGCGGCGGCGCGGAGGTCGGCGGCGCGGCCGAACCGGGCGAGCATGTAGGCGGTGCAGGCCCCCAGCGCGATGCGGGCCCCGATGATGCCGGTGTCGGCAAGGGCGCCGAGCACGGCCTGGTCGACGTAGGGGGCGTCGCCGGGCCACACGGCCATGCCGATCAGGGTGGCGGCGATCGGGCCCAGCACCAGCACCCACTTGTCGGTGCGCGGCCACATGCGGCTGAGTACGACGAGGGCGGCAGCCACCGGCCAGAAGTAGACCGCGCCGCCGAACACCGCGCCGAGCAGGTAGAGGAGCAGCGCCGCCGCCTCGGCCGGGTGGGCGGACAGCGCCGTCAGCGACGTGATGGCGCGTACCGCCCCGCCGGCGGGCGGGCGGGGCCCCGCGATCGGTTCTGTCCGGGCCGGGCCGACCGAGATACCGCCGGCCGCGCCGGCCCGCCGGCCGAACCACCCCGTCTCCGGCCCGCCGCGCCACGGCGGCGCTTCCCGGGTGCGGAACCGGCGGGGGCCGCTGCCCTGGGCGCCGCCGGGGCCGCCGGCGTCCGCACCGCCGTCCTGGTCCGCACCGTCCGCAGGGTCGGCAGGGTCGGCGCCGACTTCGCGGTCGACGATCTCGCCGGGGGCGCCGAACCGGTCCAGCACGGCGTCGACCTCGGCCTCGGTACTGGCGCCCGCGGCGGCACACGCGGCTCCCAGGTGCTCGCGCACCTCCCCGAGGAAGGCGGCGCGGCGGCGGGCGGGGATCCGCCCGTAGGCCTCCTCGCCCACTCGGGAGACGTAGTCCAGAATCGCGCGCTCGGGGTACTCGGACATGGGCCCATCGTGCCGCAAGATCACCGCACCGCGCCCGTAATAGGAGAATGTGCGAACGAATGTCCAGGTCCCCGGTTAACGGTTCGGGTGCGCGGGCCAAATTTCATGACCGAAAGTAGCCACGCCACGACCCTGCGCACGGTAGAACTGGCGGAGCACCGCTGGCGCGCCCAGCGCCGCCCGACCCACCGCACACGGGAGACTCCATGCGCGCTCGCCGCACCGCCGTCCTGATCGGCACCGCCCTGCTCGCCGCGGCCCCGCTGGCCGGACCGGCGCCGGCGGCCGCGGCCGCGTCGGGGACCCTCACCCTCTACGCCGGCCCCGGCATCGGCATGGAAGAGCTGCAGGTCACCGATGGCTGCCGCACGTTCGCGGCCCGCGCGGTCAACTACACCGACCTCGACCCCATCGGGGACTACTGGTTCTTCTCCGGCCCCGACTGCACCGGCACCGTCCTCGGCGGCGGCCGCGACGAAACCCAGTGGATCCCGCCGCTCCTCGGCGCCCGCTCGGTCCTGGTCGACTTCGGCTGAGCAGCCGCGGCGTTCCGGCCGCGCCTGGGCTCCGGGCCGCTCCGCCGCGGCCGGCACCCCTGCTGCGCTGCTCTCCCCGCACGCCCGCGCCCCGGACCTCGGGCGACCACCGGACCTGGCCGTTCTCCGCCGCGCAGCGGGGTGGCGGCCGCGCGCGGAACCGCGCCGTTCCGCATTTGCCCACCTCGGGCTATGGGCGGGGCCGCAGGCGGGCATATCGTGTGGCCGATGGGTGAGAACGGGAGCGGGTCCAGCGCACCGGGGACCTTCACCGGGTGGCTCCGCGAGCGGGACGACGGAGCGCTGGCCGCGCTGTTCGCGGTCCGGCCCGACCTCGTCGCCCCGGTGCCGGCCGACGTCGCCGCGCTTGCCGCCCGGGCGGCGTCGCGCGGCTCTGCGGCGCGCGCGCTGGACCGGATGGACACCGCCGCGATCGCCGCCGCCGAAGCCGTCCTAGCGCTCGGCGGGGCCGACCGGGACCGCATCGCCGCGGCGGTCGGCGGGCCCGCCGAAGCCGTCGGCCGCGCCCTGGAAGCCCTCCTCAGCGCAGCCCTCATCTGGGAGGACGGCGCTGAGCCGGTCCTCATGCCGATCGACGCGCTGGGCGGCCTGCTGCCCCGCCCAGCGGGGCTCGGCCCGTCCTACGCCGATCTCGCCGCCGCCCTTCCGCCGGCGCACACCGCGCGCCTCGGCGACCCGGAGACCGCCCCGGTGCCGCCGCGGCTGGACGGGCTCGGCCCTGACGCGCTGGCGGTGCTGGAGCGGCTCGCCTGGGGGCCGCCGGACGGCACGGTCTCCGATGCGCTGCGCGACCCCCGCGGCGACTCCCCGATCGACGTCCTGCTGGCCCGCGGCCTGCTGGCCCCGACCGCCGCGGACACCGTGACGCTGCCGCGCGAGGTCGGCCTCGTGCTTCGCGGCGGCCGCCTGTTCCGCACGCCGGCCACCGTTGCGCCGGACCCGGTGCCCGGCGATGCGGACGTCCCCGACGCCGACCGGGTGGCGCGCGCCGCCGCCGGCCAGGCGTACGCGTTCCTGCGCCGCGTCGCGGACCTGCTCGACCTGTGGGAGGCCGAGCAGCCGGGCGTGCTGCGCAACGGCGGTCTGGGCGTCCGCGATGTGCGCCGCGCGGCGGCCCGGCTGGACACCGGCGAGGCCGGCGTCGCCCTCGCGGCGGAGACCGCCCGCGCCGCCGGGCTGGTCGCGCCCACCGAGGACGTCGGCGGCGTCTGGCTGCCGACCCCCGCCGCCGACGTGTGGCGGGCCGAGGAGCCGGCCCGGCAGTGGGTCCGGCTCGCCGCGGCCTGGCTGGACTCGACCCGCGTCGCAGCGCTCGCCGGATCGCAGGACGCGCGCGGGCGCTCCCGCAACGTGCTCGGCGAAGGACTGGACCGGCGGTCGGCGCCGGAGGTGCGGCGCGACCTGATCGGGGTGCTCGCCGCCGCCGGGGGCGCCGCGCTCAGCGCGGATGCCGCTGCCGAACGGCTCGGCTGGCTGCGGCCGCGCCGCCAGGGCCCCGCCTACACGGTGCTCACCGACGCGGCCCTGGCCGACGCCCGCGACCTCGGCCTGATCGCGCGCGGCGCCCTCGCCCCCTACGCCGCCGCGCTGCCCGACGACGCGGGCGACCGCGGCGAATCCGTGCTCGCCGCGCAGATGCCGAAGCCGCTCGACGAGTTCCTCGTCCAGGGCGACCTGACCGCTGTGGCGCCCGGCCCGCTCGTCCCGCACCTGGCCGCGGAGCTGGCGCTGGCCGCCGATGTGGAGTCGACCGGCGGCGCGACGGTCTACCGGTTCGGCCCCGCCTCCGTGCGCCGCGCGCTCGATGCCGGCCGCGGCCCGGCCGAACTCGCCGGTTTCCTGGAGCGGCACTCGGCGACGCCGCTGCCGCAGGCGCTGCGCTACCTGATCGACGACGTCGCCCGCACGCATGCGCGGCTCCGCGTCGGCGCCGCCTCCGGCTACCTGCGCAGCGAGGACACCGCGATACTGGACGAGCTGATGAGCGACCGGGCGGCCGCCGATCTGGGCCTGCTCCGCCTCGCACCCACGGTGGTCGCCAGCCGCAGCACCCGGCCGGCGCTGCTGGAGCGGCTCACCGAACTGGGCTACCACCCGGTGCCGGAGGCGGGCGACGGCACGCTGCGGCTGACCGCGCCGGAGCGGCCGCGCGCCCAGGAGCGGCCGGTGGCGAGCGCCGTCGCGGAACCGCCGCCGCCCGACCGCGGCATGCGCACTGCGGCGGTGCGGGCGCTGCGAAGTCGGAGGCCAAGCGGTCTTAGGAAGACAACGAATGC
>NZ_BAAGXT010000018.1:0-104678 GCF_054779695.1 Nocardiopsis coralliicola
GGTGCGATCGTGTCGGGTTCCTCGGGCACGGCCCAGGCCAAGAAGGAAGCCCTGGAAGCCGCCGGCGTCAAGGTCGGCAAGACCCCCAGCGAGACGGCCAAGCTCGCGCGCGCGCTCTTCTAAGAGCCTCTGCTCGAAAGCCGCACGCCCTGCAGCGGGCGGTCCTGCGCCCCGTCCCGGCACCGCCGGGGCGGGGCGCAATGCTGTGTGCGCGGGTGTCGCGGGGTGCCCGCGGCGCGCCGATGCTGGCAGCATGGGCGCCGTGACGCCTCCCTCCGCCCGTCCCTCCGCCGACCACCGGCCGCTCTACACCGCCGGCGGCCTCGCTGCCGCGTGGGCGGCGGGCCTCGGCTTGGCCGTCATCCTCACCATCGCCGTCATCGGCTGGATCGCCGCACCGCACGACGCCTTCGGCGAAGAGATCGGCGACGTCGCCCGCACCGCCGTGCAGGGCTGGCTCGTCGGCCACCAGGTCGGCTTCGGCATCCCCGGCGGCGAGGTCATGATGCTTCCGCTGGGCCTGGCCGTCCTGCCCGGCCTGCTCCTCTACCGGGCCGGCCGCCGCCTGGCCCGCGCCGGTGACCTGCCGCGGCTGCGCTCGATGTTCCGCGCCGCGCTCGCCCTGGCCGGACCCTACGCCGCGATCTCCGGCACCCTCGCCCTCATCGCGCAGACCGACGTGGTCCGCCCCAGCGTGCTGCAGGCGCTCGTGGCCGGCTTCGCGCTCGCCTTCCTCGCCGGCGGGCTGGGCGTGCTCCGCCAGCAGCTGATCGACAAGGGCATCCCGTTCCGCCGGCTGCTGCAGCTCATGCCGGACCGGCCGCGCTCGCTGCTCGCCGGCACCGCCGGAGCGACCGCCGTGCTGCTGGCCGCCGGGACCGTGCTCGTCGCGGCCGGACTGGCGGCGGGCTTCAGCGATGCGATGGCCCTCACCCGCACCCTCGGCCCCGGCCCGGTCGGCGGCGGCCTGCTGCTGCTCCTGCAGTTCGTCTACCTGCCCAACGCGGTCGTCTTCGGGCTCTCCTACGCGGTCGGCCCGGGCTTCTCGGTCGGCGCCGGCACCATGGTCGCGCCGACCGGGGTCGCCGTCGGACCGGTCCCGCTGGTGCCGCTGCTGTCGGCACTGCCGGACAACGGGCCGGCCCCGGCCGCCTCGCTCGCGGCACTGGCGGCGCCGTTCATCGCGGGCATCGTCGGCGGCATCCTGACCCAGCGCAGCGCGCCCGCCGCCGTCAGCGAGGCCGCGCCGCTGTGGGGCTTCGTCTGCGGCGTCGCGACGGGACTGGTGTGCGCGGCGCTCTCGGTGCTGGCGGGCGGCCCCATCGGGGCGGAGCGCATGGCGACCGTCGGGCCGTCCGCCTGGCAGGTCGGGCTGATCACCGCGCTCGAGGTGGGCGTTGCCGCCGCCATCGCCGCCTGGATCGCGAACTGGCGCCACCTGCGCGCGACGGCGCCGCGCCCCGCGCGCCCCGGCAGCGGCGCCGAACGTGCTCCGGAGCCCGGTACGCACGCTCCGCGGGACGAGCCCGAGCCCGCGCCCGACACGGAGCCGAAGCGCCCGAAGCGCCCGAAGCGGTCCTTGCGCCCGGTGCGGTCTGCGGCTCAGGACGCCGAACCCTGGGTGCCGGACGCAGCCGGGGAGCCGGAGCCGCCCGGCGCGGAAGCGGTGCCCGGCCCGGACCGGCCCGGGCCGCGGGTCCGCACCGGATCGGCGCCGAAGACCCCGCGGCGGCGCCGGCTGCCGTCGCTGCGGCGCGCGGAGCGCCCCGCACCGGCCGCGCCGGGCGAACTGGACGGCGACGAGGAGCTCGAGGAGCTCTTCGGCATCAGCTACGAGGCCGGCCCGGAGAGCGGGCCGCGCCGCTGAGCGGCACCGGCCGGGTCAGGAGCCGATCGGGATCTGGTTCTCCGGGACGCCGGTGCGCTCGGACAGGGCGCCGCGCAGCTCCGCGTCGCACTCGTCCTGGCCGACGACGGTGAGCGCGCGCTGGGAGCACTCGGCGTAGGTCGTGTACTCGTTCCAGAAGAGCGCGTAGCCGGCGATCGCCAGCGTCGACAGGACCACGCCGGCCCAGCCCAGCACCATGCTCAGCACCGCCCCCGGCGCCTGCCCCCTGCTGGCCTTCGCGGCCTTTCGGGCCTTGCGGCCCTGGACGATCCCCACCGCAGAGAACACCACTCCGAACGGCGGCCAGAGCAGGCCCGCTGCAGAGAAGAAGACGGCCCACAGGCCGCCCTTCTCCACGGTGGGCTCTTGCTGCCCGTCGGCGCGCGGCTGCGGGGACTCGTCGGTCACAGCGTCCTCATCTCGGTGGGGCGGATACTCGATGGTGCGGAGCGGGGGGTCCGACCTCCTCTGACGCTACCCGAGCTTCGGGGGCGCTCCGGTGTGCAGGTGCCCAGGGGGATAGGGTGGTTCCACCGCCCCCTGCTCCGAATGACGGGGCCCGGATGCTGCGCGTTCCCACCGCGACCCCGGGCCTGAGCGGGGTGCCTATTGTTCCTGTGTTCCTGGAGGAGGAAGCACACTGTCGGCGCGAGTAGTCGTCCTCATTTCGGGGGCGGGCAGCACCATGGCCGCCATCCTCGACGCTGCGGCGGACCCCGGCTTCGGCGCTGACGTCGTCGCCGTCGGAACCGACCGCCCCGATGCCGCCGGCCTGCAGATCGCCGAACAGGCCGGCGTCCCCGTCTTCTGCACCCCCTTCGCCGCCTACACCGACCGGCCCGCCTGGAACGCGGCGCTGGCCGACGACATCGCCGGGCACGCGCCCGACCTCGTCGTCGCGGCCGGCTTCATGCGGATCCTGGGCGCGCCGGTGCTGGAGCGGCACACCATCGTCAACGTCCACCCGGCCCTGCTCCCGGCCTTCCCGGGGGCGCACGCCGTCCGCGACGCACTCGCGCACGGCGTGGCGGTCACCGGCGCCACCGTCCACTTCGTGGACGAGGGGGTCGACACCGGGCCGATCATCGACCAGGTCGCGGTGCGGGTCGAGCCCGGCGACGACGAGGCTTCGCTGCACGCGCGGATCAAAACCGCGGAGCGGCGCCTGCTCGTCGACGCCGTCGGCCGGCTGGCCCGCGGGGAGCTCACTTCCCGGAATCGAGCAGAGGAGAACCGGTGACGCGGCAGGCCATTCGGCGCGCACTCATCAGCGTCTACGACAAGACCGGACTGGAGGAGCTGGGCCGCGGCCTCGCCGATGCGGGCGTGGAGATCGTCTCCACCGGGTCCACGGCGGCGCGGCTGTCCGCGGCGGGCATCGCCGTCACCCCGGTGGAGGAGGTGACCGGCTTCCCCGAGTGCTTGGACGGCCGGGTGAAGACCCTGCACCCGAAGGTGCACGCCGGGCTGCTCGCCGACCGGCGCCGCGACGACCACCGGGCGGCGCTGGACGACCTCGGCGTTGCCCCGTTCGACCTGGTCGTGGTCAACCTCTACCCGTTCGCCGACACCGTCGCCTCGGGCGCCTCCGACGACGAGTGCATCGAGAAGATCGACATCGGCGGCCCGAGCATGGTGCGCGCCGCCGCGAAGAACCACGCCTCGGTCGCCGTCGCCGTCGATCCCGGCTCCTACGGTTCGGTGCTGGAGGCGGTCGCCGGCGGCGGGTTCGACGAGCCGCAGCGCCGCCGCCTCGCCGCGAAGGCGTTCGCGCACACCGCCGCCTACGACGCCGACGTCGCCACCTGGTTCGCGGAGTCGTATGCGCCCGACGCCGAGGCGGAGGCCAGCGGCTGGGCCGACTTCCACGCCCAGTCCTACACGCGCGCCGCGACGCTGCGCTACGGCGAGAACCCGCACCAGCGCGCCGCCCTCTACGTCGGCAGCGACGCCGCGGGCCCCGGGCTGGCCCGCGCCGAGCAGCTGCACGGCAAGGAGATGTCCTACAACAACTACGTCGACGGCGACGCCGCGCTGCGCGCCGCCCATGACTTCGCCGACCCGTGCGTCGCGATCATCAAGCACGCCAACCCGTGCGGTATCGCGCTAGGCGCCGACATCGCCGAGGCGCACCTCAAGGCGCACGCGTGCGACCCGGTGTCGGCGTTCGGCGGCGTCATCGCCACCAACCGCACCGTCACGGAGCGGATGGCCTCCCAGGTCGCCGAGGTGTTCACCGAGGTCGTCGTCGCGCCGGACTTCGCGCCGGAAGCGGTGGAGATCCTCACCCGGAAGAAGAACATCCGGCTGCTGCGGGCAGCGGCGCCGGACCGCTCCGCGCGGCCCGAGGTGCGCCAGATCAGCGGCGGCCTGCTGCTGCAGGACGCCGACGTGATCGACGCGCCGGGCGACGCGCCGGACGGCTGGCAGCTGCGCACCGGCGCGCCCGCCGATGCGGCCACGCTCGCCGATCTGGACTTCGCCTGGCGCGCAGTGCGGGCCGTGAAGTCCAACGCGATCCTGCTGGCGGCCGACCGCGCCACGGTCGGCGTCGGCATGGGCCAGGTCAACCGGGTCGACTCGGTGCGGCTGGCGATCACCCGGGCCGGCGCCGACCGGGCCGGCGGGGCCGTCGCGGCCAGCGACGCGTTCTTCCCCTTCCCGGACGGGCTGGAGACGCTCGCCGAGGCGGGCGTGCGCGCCGTGGTCCAGCCCGGCGGCTCGGTCCGCGACGACGAGGTGGTGGCCGCCGCCGAACGGGCCGGCGTCACCATGTACCTCACCGGTACCCGGCACTTCTTCCACTAGGGCGTGTCGGCGGATGGTGCGAGCAGGGCAGCTGTCCGCCGAACGCGCGCCGCAGGGCGCGGCCCGCGCGCCGGCGGCGGGGGAGTGCTGCGCAGCGCCGCGCAGCGGCAAGGGCCCGACGCGCCCCGCTCCCTCGCCAGCGGGGCCGGCGCACCGGGCCGGTGACGAGACACCGACGACGAGCTCTCCCGAGAGGACTGACGTGAGCGCTGAGATCATGGACGGCAAGGCGGCCGCGGCCGCAATCCGCGCCGAACTGGCGGTGCGGGTGGCCGCGCTGCGCGAGAAGGGCGCAACCCCCGGGCTGGGCACCGTGCTGGTGGGCGACGACCCCGGCAGCCGCTCCTACGTCGGCGGCAAGCACCGCGACTGCGCCGAGGTCGGCATCGAGAGCATCCGCCGCGACCTGCCCGCCACCGCCACCCAGGCCGAGGTAGAGGCGGCGGTCTCCGAGCTCAACGCCGACCCGGCCTGCACCGGCTACATCGTGCAGCTGCCGCTGCCGCGCGGCCTGGACGAGAACCGCGTCCTCGGCCTCATCGACCCGGCCAAGGACGCCGACGGCCTGCAGCCGTCCAACCTGGGCAAGCTGGTGCTGATGCAGGACGCGCCGCTGCCGTGCACCCCGCGCGGCATCGTCGACCTGCTCACCCGCTACAACGTGAAGCTGAACGGCGCCGAGGTCGTCGTGGTCGGCCGCGGCATCACCGTGGGCCGCCCGATCGGCCTGCTGCTGACCCGGCGCAGCGAGAACGCCACCGTCACCCTGTGCCACACCGGCACCCGCGACCTGGCCGCGCACGTCCGCCGCGCCGACGTCGTGGTGGCGGCGGCCGGCGTGCCGGGCCTGATCACCGCCGACATGGTGAAGCCGGGCGCGGCAGTGCTCGATGTCGGTGTCACCCGGACCGACCAGGGGCTGGCCGGCGATGTCGCCGCCGAGGTCCGCGGCGTTGCCGGACTCGTCTCGCCCAACCCGGGCGGGGTGGGCCCGATGACCCGCGCCATGCTCCTCGTCAACGTCGTGGAGGCCGCGGAGCGCCAGGTCGAGCTGCTCGCCGGCGGCCGCTGAGCGCGCATCCGGCACCCCCGGTGGACCGGGACCGGGAGCGGGTGCCGGGGCCAGTGCGGCCCCGGCACCGTTCCGGCTCCCGGCTGCCCGGGCCGGTCCGCTCAGCCGGCCTTGCGCTCCCGGCTCGGGGCCGGCATCGGGCGGACCAGGCCCAGCGCGACGACCTCGTTGGCCAGCCGGGTGCGGCGGTTGGCCCCTTCGGGGATCCGGAACTTCTGGTAGAGCCGCAGCAGGTGCTGCTTGACGGCGGCCTCGGTGACGACGAGGTCCTCGGCGATCTCCCGCGCCGTGGCCGGCGAGACGAAGGCTTCGTCGGACAGCGCCGGCCGGCACAGCGACGTGAGCACGTCCAGCTCGCGCCGGGTCAGCTCGGGCGCTGCGCCGCGGCGCAGTTCCACGTCGGGGTTGATGTCCTCGCGCGGCAGGCCGCCGATGCGGCAGCGGGCCGAGCCGAAGCTGAGGACGTCGCCCTCCTCCAGGACCCGCCGCGTGATGGGGCGGCCGTTGACCCGGGTTCCGTTGCGGGACAGGCCGAGGTCGACGACGTAGACATAGGGGCCGCGCCGCACCAGCTCGGCGTGGAGCTGCGAGACGCTGGGGTCGCCGAGGCGGATGTCGGCGCCCTCGCCGCGGCCGATGGTCGTCACCTCCGCCACCAGGCGGCACACCTCGCCGTTTTCCTCAACGCGCATGTAGGGCCCGTCCACGGTGGTTCCTCCAGGAGTGGGGCGTGGCCGTTCGGGGGGTGCACGGTGGGGCGCGGCAGGGGGCCGCGGCAGAGGAGCGGACCGTTTGCCGGCGACCTGCTGAGGTGGCTTCATGGGGGCGTTCCTCGCTCACCGTGGCACTCGTCTCATGGTTGGTTACCCGGGGTCCGCTGTTTCTACGCGCTGACTCGTCCGCTGCCGACCCATCGCGGGAGGTTCGTCCCGTTCGGCGCGGTAAGGGCTCTGTATACGCGGCGCCCCCTGCGATCCGTTACCGTGCGGCGTGGGGCAGGGCGGTGGCGCGACTCACTACACTGAGCACCCGGTGGCCAGTCACGACGCGTTCCTTCGGCGGTTCCACTCGTCGGCGGCCACCGCGTTCCCCGGGGTTTCGGACATGTGGCGAGCGGAGCGCGGGCATCCGGTGTCCGCCGCTGGCCGGTCCGCGCCACACCCCGGGCCGCCCGGTGGGGCCGCTCCGCGGGGCGGGCGGCGCAGGAGGACAGTGCAGTCTGCACGGCACGGGCGCGGGCGATTGCTGCGCGGCGTGCGGTGCCCGGCGCAGAGCGAGCGTGAGGTTGACGGTGAGCCGGAGAACGGTGGAGGCAGAGGTCGCAGCCGACGACGCCCGCGAGGGCGCACCCGACACAGCACCCGGCGGCACGGCGCCGGAGCCCGCAGCGCGGCCGGAGATGCAGCCGGCAGACCTGCCGGAAGAACATCCGGAGTCCGGCGGGCAGCCCGAGCCGGGCGGTACCCGAGAGGCAGCCGAGCAGACCGCGGACGGCGCGCCCGCCGCTGCGGACGGCTCGGCTGGGCTCGCTGCGGACGGCGGCGGTGCGTCACCGGCCTCCGCGGACCAGGGCCGCGCGGCCGGCGATGACGGCGCGGCGCCAGCCGACGGCGGAGCCGACGAGGCCGGCGGCGAGGCCGCGGCCCCCGGCTGGCTCTCGCAGATCCCCTACTTCCTGGTGCTCGCCACGATGGCCGCCGGCATCGTGGTCGTGGGCGCCGCCTACTTCAAGCGCGGCCCAGCGATCATCGCCGGCGCGCTGCTGCTGGCAGCCGCGTTCCGTGCGCTGCTGCCCGCGGAGCGGATCGGCATGCTCGCGGTGCGCAGCCGCTGGTTCGACATCGGAACGGCGGTCGCGCTGGCCGTGGGGCTCATCGTGCTGGCGTGGGTGGCGCCGCAGCTGACCTCGTAGGCGTCTAATAAGCTTGATATCGAGATATCTATCGTCCACCGGCGGTCTCCAGCCACGCGACGCACGCCGATACGAAGGGACAGCCGCACAGCCATGGCCAAAATCAAGGTAGAGAACCCCGTCGTCGAACTCGACGGCGACGAGATGACCCGCATCATCTGGTCCTTCATCAAGGACCGGCTGATCCTGCCCTACCTGGACGTCGACCTCAAGTACTACGACCTCGGCATCGAGGAGCGGGACCGGACCGACGACCAGGTCACGGTCGACTCCGCGAACGCGATCAAGCAGTACGGCGTCGGCGTCAAGTGCGCCACCATCACCCCGGACGAGGCCCGGGTCGAGGAGTTCGACCTGAAGAAGATGTGGCGGTCGCCGAACGGCACCATCCGCAACATCCTCGGCGGCGTCGTCTTCCGCGAGCCGATCATCTGCGAGAACGTGCCGCGGCTCGTTCCCGGGTGGACCAAGCCGATCATCATCGGCCGCCACGCCCACGGCGACCAGTACAAGGCCACCGACTTCAAGGTCCCCGGCCCGGGCACGGTCACCATGACCTACACCCCCGAGGACGGCTCCGAGCCGGTCGAGTTCGAGGTCGCCAACTTCCCCGAGAGCGGCGGCGTCGCCATGGGGATGTACAACTTCCGCCGCTCCATCGAGGACTTCGCCCGTGCGAGCCTCAACTACGGGCTGGACCGCAACTACCCGGTCTACATGTCCACCAAGAACACGATCCTCAAGTCCTACGACGGCATGTTCAAGGACGTGTTCCAGGAGATCTACGACGCCGAGTTCAAGGCCCGGTTCGAGGCCGCCGGCCTGACCTACGAGCACCGCCTGATCGACGACATGGTCGCCGCGGCGCTCAAGTGGGAGGGCGGCTACGTCTGGGCCTGCAAGAACTACGACGGCGACGTGCAGTCCGACACGGTCGCGCAGGGCTTCGGCTCGCTCGGCCTGATGACGTCGGTGCTGCGCACGGCGGACGGCCGCACCGTCGAAGCGGAGGCGGCGCACGGCACGGTGACCCGCCACTTCCGCCAGCACCAGCAGGGCAAGCCGACCTCCACCAACCCGATCGCGTCGATCTTCGCCTGGACGCGCGGCCTGGAGCACCGCGGCAAGCTGGACAACACCCCCAAGGTCGTCGAGTTCGCCAACACGCTCGAGGACGTCGTCATCAAGACCGTCGAGGGCGGCCAGATGACGAAGGACCTCGCGCTGCTGGTCGGCGGCGAGCAGGAGTGGCTCACCACCGAGCAGTTCCTCGCCGCGCTCGACGAGAACCTGCAGAAGCGCCTGGCCTGATCACCTGGGCGTCCGCGCCGCAGGCGCCGCAAGTGCGCCTCCGGGCGCAGCGCCGCTGCCCGCCGGGTATACGGCGGCGCAGGGTTGAGGGGCCGCTCCGCCGCAGGGCGGGCGGCCCCTTCGCCGTGCGGGCCGAGGGGCGCCGTGCGGTGCGCCCGCCGGGCGGCCGGCGCGGAGCTTTTCGGTGCGCCTTTCCGCGGTTCTCCGGCGCGCGGGGGGCGCAGATGCGATGATGGATCGTGCGGCCACGGAGGGTAGCAGCCGGGGTATTCCCGGGAGTTCCCGCGGGTCGTAGGGCGAAGGCCACACGCCATTCGTTCGCGAAGATTGCGAACATTGCCTAGAGTTGTACCTGTCTGGAAGGGGCGAGCAATCGCCCTCCGGCCCACGTCTTCCCTAGACGACGTGCCGGCCGTGCGCCCGCTGGGGGGTAGGCGCGCGCGGTGCGGAACGTCACCGAGAAGGGCCCGGCGCTCAGCGCCGGGCCCTTCGCTTTTTCCCGGCTCGGCTGCCGGACGCGGCGCGCCCGGCGGCGGATCGCCGCTCGGCGGCACGGGCGGACCCCGTAGGCGCCGGGGGGGGCGGCCCCATCGGCCCGCTGCGGCGGCCGCAGCTCCGGAGCCGCCTACCGGCCGGACCGCGCCTGCGCGCGGCGCCAGCGGGGCAGAGCTGGAGCGCGAAGGGGCGCCAGCTGGCGCCGGCGCCCCTCCACTCGCTGTGCGGGGCCGCCGCGGCGGCCCCGCACGTCTCGTCAGTCCTGCAGGACGTCCTCCGGGATGGGTTCGCCTTCCTGCATGGCGGTGAACATGCGGCCGGACAGCTCCTCGTCCCACATGACGACCGAGCCCGCGCCGGGCAGCGTCGGAGTCGAGCCGACCGGCACCGAGGTGGTGTTGGGCTTGTCGCGCATCGCCAGAGCCATCGTGGCGAGGTCGATCAGGTGGTCGTCCTCGTCCACGTCGAAGGTGTCGGTGCCCTCCAGGACCAGCGGGACCGACCGGAACGGGTTGACCAGCGTGGAGGTGTCGGTGGCCTTGGACACCAGCGCGCTGAAGAACTCCCGCTGGCGCTGGATCCGGTCCAGGTCGGCGCGGGCCGAGTCGCGGGTCCGGACATAGCCGAGCGCCGTCGAGCCGTCCATGTCCTGGCAGCCGGCTTCCACGTCGAGCCCCGCCTTGGGGTCCTCCATCGGCTCCTCGGGGCACATCTCCACGCCGCCGACCGCGTCGACGATGTCGACGAAGCCGGAGAAGCCGATCTCCACGTAGTGGTCGATGCGCACCCCGGACGCCTGCTCGAAGGACTGCACCAGCACCTGCGGACCGCCGCCGAGGTCCTCGGCGAAGGCGGCGTTGATCTTGTTCTCGCCCATCTCCGGGATGGCGACGTAGGAGTCGCGCGGCACGCTGACGATCGACGGGCGGCCCTCGCCCTCGGGCACGTAGAGCACCATGATCGTGTCGGTGCGCTTGCCCTCCGCGGCGCCGGTGCGCAGTTCCTGCATGTCGTCGTCGCTCAGGCCCTCGCGGCTGTCGGAGCCGACGATGAGGTAGGTCGTGCCCGGCTGCTTGTCGGGGCGGCCCTCGTAGTCCGGCATCGCCTCGACGCGGTCCAGCCGCGAGTCGGCCCAGAAGTAGAACAGCGCCGGTACCGCCAGCAGCAGGATGAGCACGGTGAGCAGCACGCAGCCGCCGCGGCGCTGCCGCCGCTCCCGGTTGCGCCGGTTGCGACCGGTGCCGTCGTACTCGCGGCCGGCCTGGTGCGACCGGGAGCGCCGGGGCGGTTCGTCAAAGTCGTCGTAGTCGTCGTCGACCGGAGGCATCCGGGACGTCGGCCGGTACATCTTCTCGATCTCGTCGTAGCCGCCGGAACCGCCCCTCCGGAAGACACCGGTGTGCTGGGCGTCGTCGTCTCCGCCGCCTCCCCGGCCGCGCCTGTCCACCATCGTTCAGCTCGCCCATCTTCCGTCGGTTGGCTGCATTCCCACCCGTTTGGATCCGGCACATGCTATTCCGGTTCCCGCGATCACCCGCAGTTGGTGCCCGCCTTGCCGCCGGCAGCGTCGCCGATGATGGCGCTCCAGGTGACGCAGGTGCCCGCCGCCTCCAGGTAGACCGGCCCGGCGTACTGGCCGAAGTCACCGCTGTCCAGCTTGGCCGCGTCCGGGTTGCCGGCCGGGGCGAGCTGGACGTCCATCGCCATCTTCGCGCCGGGGGAGGAGCGCACGCTCACCGCGCAGTTGCGGCCGTTGGAGTTGTTGTAGGTGAGGTAGACCGTGCCGGCGCCGCCGACGTCGGCCTTGTTCACCACGCCGTAGCCGGACCCGCAGACTCCGTTGTAACCCGCCGCTGCGGCCGGCTCGGCCGCCGTCAGCAGCGCCGCTGCGCAGGCGGCCGCCGTCAGTGCGGCGGCGGGTGCTCGGGCGGTGAGGCGGCGCATGGGGGGCTCCAAGCGGGGGCGGTCCGCGCCCCGGCCGGGCGCCGGGGCGTGCTCAGGTGAGGCGGTGCGCGCCGCGCGAGGGCAGGGCGGCGGCGGTCCAGGGGGCGCACAGGCCCCGCCGGGTGAACGCGTCGCCGATGCCGCGGGCAATCGTCTCGGTCCGGTCGGCGGCGGCGAGTGCCACCACTGCGCCGCCGACCCGGCCGCCCGCAGTACGGGCGCCGCGCGCGCCGAAGCCTACGGCGCTCTCGACCGCTTGGTCCACTTCGGGGGTGACTGCGGCGAATGCGCCGCGCTGGGAGAGGTGCGTCGCGCTCATCACGGCGCCGATGTCCCCGGGCACGCCGGCGCGCAGCAGACCGGCCGCGGCCTGCAGCCGGTTGGCCTCGGTGACGACGTGCTGGACCCGCCCGCGCAGCACTGGATCGTGCACTGCTCCGAGCGCGGCGGGCAGGTCGCGCAGGGCGTGCAGCGGCGCGGAGTCGAGCAGGCCGGCGCCGGTGAGCAGCCGGGTTGCGCGCTGGACCTCGGTGCGGCGGCGGGCCGCGGTGCGGCGCGAGCGCAGGTCGGCGCGGGCGCCGTCGAGCACCCGGCCGCGGGTGCCGCGCACCCCGGTCAGCAGCAGCTGCAGTCCGGCGGCTTCGAGGTCGAACGGGAGCTGCGTGCGGGCCGTGCCGCGGAGGCGGTTGATCCGCATGGCCGTGCCGGCTTCGGCGCGCAGCAGGGCGGCTGCGTCCGGGCGGGCGGCATCCGCGGCGGCGGCAGTGTCGCCGCCGGCCAGGGCGAGTAGCAGCGCAGCCTCGGCGGCGGTCCCGGTGCCGAGCCCGGAGCGGTGCGGCAGCCCGGTGGCGATCACGGCGTCGAAGCCGGAGCCGGCCGGGACCAGGCCGGCGGCTGCTGCGGCGGCTGCGGCGCGCCGAGCTGCCGGCCGGAACCGGCGCGGGGCCACCCGCACCCCGGACGTCCGCATCCGCACCGCGGCGGTCACCCCCCAGGGCAGCGCCGCGGTGAGTAGCGGCCCGCCGGACGGATCCAGCGGCTCGCCCATCAGCACCACCCTGCCCGGGGCGTGCCACACCCCGTCCGGCACGCCGCCGAAGCGCCGCCCGAACTCCGCCGCGAGCTCGCCGGCCTGTACTGCCGCGAAAGGACTGCTGGTCACGCCGTCGATTTTATGGCCTTTCGGCGAAGTTCCTGACGGGCAAGGAAGGTGCTACTACCATTGGATGCATGCAAAGTGCATGCTACGGTGAAGATATGGCTGAAACGACGGTGGTCCAAGTGAGGGAGGTTCCGGCCGATGCGGTCGAGGTGCTCAAAGAGCGCGCCGCTCGCAGGGGGCAGTCGCTGAGTGCCTACCTTCGGGAGCTGATTTTGGAAGAGGCCGCCCATCCCGATCTTGAACAGGTTATGGAGCGACTCGCTGCGGAAGCGCCGATCCACTACACGGCGAGCGACCTTGAAGAGTTCAGGTCGGAGGGGCGGCGGTGAGCTATGTCGTGGATTGCTCCATCGTCATCCGGCTCCTGTCCGCGCGCACAGACGACGACCTCTTGCGCCGCAGGTTCACGCGCAGGCTTCATGCGCCGGCGCTGATCGATGCTGAAGTCGCCAGTGTCATCCGAGGGCTCTCGATCACGTCCAAGCCCAACGTGCGGATTACCCCGGAACGTGCCCTGATCATGCTGGAGTACTACCGCAGCCTGCATATCGTCCGGCATTCGATGCTGACTCTGCAGCCTCGCGCTCACGAGCTCCGTGAAAACCTCACATCGTACGACGCTATGTATGTGGCCCTGGCTGAAAGCATTGGATGTCCACTTCTCACATCTGACGCGAAATTTGCGAAGTCTGTCGGTCATCGAGCGGAGATTAACTGCCTCCCTGACTGAACGTCCCGGACTCGCCTGCGGCGCCCGGGGCGCTGCTTTTGCCGGGAGTGGGGCGGCCGCTACGCTCGGTGCTCCGGTGCGAGCGGGGAGGTGGGAGCGGTCGGGACCGTGCAGCGGATCCGGGAGCGGCTGGGGGCCGAACGGCAGCGGGCCATGGAGGGCTACTGGGCGCTGCGGCGGGGGCGGCCGTGGTTCGACCACCTGGTGCGGGCCTATGAGCGCTACGCCGACCGGCAGGGGAACCAGCTCGCCGCGTCCGTCACCTATTTCGCGTTCCTGTCGTTCTTCCCGCTCATCGCGCTGGCCTACGCCGTGGTCGGGTATGCCGTCGAGTTCGACCCGCAGGCGCGGACGTACCTGGAGACCGCGCTGGAGGACGTGCTGCCCGGGCTCTCCGCGCAGCTGCCCATCGACCAGATCGCCGCGGCCCGCACCGGCGCCGGCGTGCTCGGCCTCCTCGGTCTGCTCTACGCCGGCCTCGGCGCCGTCGGCGCGCTCCGCGAAGCCCTCCACACCCTGTGGATGAAGAATCCGTCCGAAGGCCCCAACTTCGTCATCGCCAAGCTCGGCGACATCGCGGTGATGCTGGTGCTCGGCGCCGCGCTGATCGGCTCCGTGGCGCTGACCGGGTTCGCCCAGGCCGCCACCGGATGGCTGCTGGCCTGGGTCGAGCTGGACGGCTCGCTCGCCGCGACCACCGCCACCCGGCTGCTCGGCCTCGCCATCGCCATCGGCGCCGACACGCTGATCTTCCTCGTGGTGTTCTCCCGGCTCTCCGGGACCCAGCGCCCCTGGCGGCTGCTGTGGCGCGGTGCCCTGTTCGCCGCGGTCGGCTTCGAGGTGCTCAAGGCGGCCGGCACGCTCCTCATCTCCGGCACCCTGGACAACCCGGTCTACGCCTCCTTCGCCGTCCTCGTCGGCTTGCTGGTGTGGATGAACATCGTGCTGCGGATGGTCATGTTCACCGCTGCCTGGACCGCCACCTGGCTGCCCGTGCCGCCGCCCTACCAGGGCGCCGTTCCGGTGGACGTGCCCGTCAGCCTCGGGCCGGCCGGCAGCGGCGGGACCGCCATGAGGGCCGAGCGCCCCGCACGGCGGGCCGTCCCGCGCCCCGGCGCGCGGCCGGCCGGCACCGGCCAGGACACGCGGGGCTCCCGGCGTGTCGCGCGGGCGGCCACCGCCGGCGCTGCGGCGGCGGGGGTTGCGGCGGCGGCAGTCGCCCTGCGTATCACGTATCGGTCACTTCGCCACCGAAAGCGCGCCCGTCCGATAGCGTGAGAAACGCGGCGGCGCGCGTCCGCCCGCACATTCCGGCAGGTCCGCGGAATCCGCGGAGACCATGATCGTCGTTTTCCTCCCGGGAGCGCGGGAGATCTGTAATCCTCGAAATGCGGCGCGATGACCGGCGGTTCGGCTCCGTGCACCCGATCGCCGTCCCCGCACGGCCCGCCTGCGCATGCGGCGCGGCCCTGATGCAGACCCCGTGCGTGCGGCCCCTTCGGCCCGGCGCGCGATGAGGAGATGACGGGAAATGGGGACCGGCGGAATCGCCGCGGCTCTCGCTTATGGTGCCTGTGTCGCCAGCGACGCCACGACCGCGCGGAGGTCCACCGTGGGAATCGAATTCAACGCCTCGGACCGCACCACCCTCGGGGTGGAGTGGGAACTGCAGCTCGTCGATCTGAATACCCGCCACCTCCGCCAGGAGGCGGAGCGTGTCCTGGCCGAACTCCCCGGACTCAGCGAGGCCGCGTCGGCTCCGCCGCTCCGCCACGAACTCATGCAGTGCACCGTCGAAGTCGTCAGCGGCAAGTGCGAGACGGTCGAAGAGGCCCGCCGCGACCTCGCCGGCAGCATCACGGCCCTGGACGGCGTGCTCGCGCCGCGCGGCATCGGCGCCATCTGCGCCGGCACCCACCCCATCGACGACTGGCGCGACCAGGCCATGTCGCCGGTGCAGCGGTACGGCGAACTCGTCGACCAGATGCAGTGGCTCGCCCGCCGCATCCTCACCTTCGGCGTCCACGTGCACGTCGGGATCCGGTCCGCGGACAAGGCCGTGCCGATCGTCAACGCGCTCGCCAACCACCTGCCGCACTTCCTCGCGCTGACCGCGTCCAGTCCCTTCTGGAACGGCATCGACACCGGCCTCGCGTCCAGCCGCTCCATCGTGTTCGGCGCGCTGCCCACCTCCGGGCCGCCGCCGATGCTTCAGGACTGGGCCGAGTTCGAGGACTACATGGCGACGCTCCTGCGGGCCGGCACCATCGCCGGCATCAAGGAGGTCTGGTGGGACGTGCGGCCCCACCCCGACCTGGGCACCGTCGAGATCCGCATGTTCGACGGCATTCCCACCCTGCGCGAGGTGGGCATGGCGGCCGCGCTCACCCAGAGCCTGGTCGCCCTCTTCGACCAGCAGCTGGACCGGGGCTACCGGCTGCCGAGCCCGCCCTCCTGGGTCGTGCACGACAACAAGTGGCGGGCCACCCGCTACGGCCTCGACGCGCGGGTCATCACCGATGGCCGCGGGTCCACCGCCCCGCTGCGGGACGACATCTACGAGCTCGTCCGCGAGCTGCGGCCCGTCGCCGCCCGGCTGGGCTGCGCCGACGACCTGGACACCGTCTCCGAGGTGCTCGACAAGGGCGCCTCCTACGAGCGGCAGCGCGCCGTCGTCGCCGAGGGCGGCGGACTCGCCGACGTCGTCGACCACCTCGCCGCCGAGTTCCGCGAAGGGCTCGGCGGGCCGGGGCGGGCCGCAACCGACCTCACCACTCCGACGAACAGGCCCACCGGCAGCCCGGCGACCGAGCCGGCCGGCGGGCCGACAACACATAGGGGGCCATCCCATGCAGGGACGTGATCTGCGGGATCAGCTGACCGCGTTTCTCGCCCGCTCTGAACGCAGCCTCGTCGAGTTCCGCCGGGACCTGCACAGGCACCCCGAGCTGGCGTTCGCCGAGACCCGGACCACGCAGCGGATCGCCGCCCGGCTCGAGGCCGCGGGCCTCGAGCCGCGGCGGCTCCCCGAGGGCACCGGGCTGATCTGCGACATCGGGAGCGGCGGCCCGACGGTGGCGCTGCGCGCCGACATCGATGCGCTGCCGCTCACCGACGAGAAGGACGTCCCCTACCGCTCCACCGTGCCCGGCGCCGCCCACGCGTGCGGGCACGACGTGCACACTGCGGTCCTGCTGGGCGCGGCGCAGTTCCTCGCCCAGCAGGAGCGGGCGGGGGCACTGCCCGGCCGGGTCCGGCTGCTGTTCCAGCCGGCCGAGGAGCTGCCCGGCGGCGCCCGCGCGGTGATCGGCGCCGACGGGCTCGACGGCGTCGACCGCATCTTCGCCCTGCACTGCGACCCGCGGCTGCTCAGCGGCCAGGTCGGGCTGCGGACCGGGCCGATCACCGCCGCCTGCGACCAGGTGTCGGTGCGGCTGTCCGGCCCCGGTGGGCACACCGCCCGGCCGCACCTCACCTCCGACCTCGTCTACGCGCTGGGCAAGGTCGTCACCGAGCTGCCGGCGGCGCTGAGCCGCCGGGTGGACCCCCGCGCCGGGCTGAGCCTGGTGTGGGGGCGGGTGAGCGCCGGCTCGGCGCCCAACGCCATCCCGGACGACGCGGTCGCCGAAGGCACCCTGCGCTGCCTCGACGACGACGCCTGGCACGCCGCGCCCGACATCATCAAGGAGCTCCTCGACGCGGCCGTCGCGCCCTACCGGGCGACGGCCGAGCTGGAGTACCGGCGCGGTGTCCCGCCGACCGTGAACGAGGCCGGAAGCGTCGCGCTGCTGCGCGAGGCCGTCGGCGATGCGCTGGGCCCCGAGGCGGAGGCGTCGACGCCGCAGAGCCTCGGCGGCGAGGACTTCGCCTGGTACCTGGAGCACGTGCCCGGCGCGCTGGCGCGGCTGGGCACACATCCGGTCGACGCGGCGGGCCCAATGCTCGACCTGCACCGCGGCACGTTCGACGTCGACGAGGGCGCGATCGGCGCCGGCGTGCGGCTGATGGCCGGTGCGGCGCTGCGCGCCCTCGGGCAAGGGGCACGCCCGGGCAGCGTGGCGGGGGCAGTGGAGGGCGCGGCTCTGATGTGACGGCGGGGGCGCGGGTGGCATGCTGGCGCCATGACGCACGAGCCCGCGCTGGACACCATCCGCAAGGCACCCAAGGTGCTGCTCCACGACCACCTGGACGGCGGGGTGCGCCCCGCCACCGTCATCGACCTCGCCCGCGAGACGGGCTACACCGATCTGCCCGCGGCGACGCCGGAGAAGCTCTCCACCTGGTTCGCCGAGGCGTCGTCGTCCGGCACGCTCGAGCGCTACCTGGAGACGTTCACGCACACCGTCGGCGTGATGCAGACGCGCGCCGCCCTGGAGCGGGTCGCCCGGGAGTGCGCCGAGGACCTCGCCGCCGACGGTGTGGTCTACGCCGAGGTGCGGTTCGCGCCCGAGCAGCACCTGGAGGGCGGCCTCACCCTGGACGAGGTCGTCGAGGCGGTGCTGGCCGGGTTCGGGGCCGGCGCCACCGCGGCCGCGGACGCCGGCCGGCCCATCCGGATGGGCTGCCTGCTCACCGCGATGCGGCACGCCGCCCGCTCCCGGGAGATCGCCGAGCTCGCGGTCCGCTACCGGGACGCCGGCGTGGTCGGCTTCGACATCGCCGGCGCGGAGGCCGGCAACCCGCCCACCCGCCATCTGGACGCGTTCGAGTACCTGCGCCGGGAGAACGCGCACTTCACCATCCACGCCGGCGAGGCGTTCGGGCTGCCGTCGATCTGGGAGGCGCTGCAGTGGTGCGGCGCCGACCGGCTCGGCCACGGCGTGCGCATCGTCGACGACGTCGAGCCGGATGCGGCCGGCGGCCACCGGCTCGGCCGGCTCGCCGCCTACGTGCGCGACAAGCGCATCCCGCTGGAGATGTGCCCCAGCTCCAACGTGCAGACCGGTGCTGCGCCGTCGATCGCCGAGCACCCGATCGGGCTGCTGCGCCGGCTGCACTTCCGGGTCACCGTCAACACCGACAACCGGCTGCAGAGCGGCACCACCCTCTCCGAGGAGTTCGCGCACCTGGTGGGCGCGTTCGGGTATGACTGGGATGATCTGCAGTGGTTCACGGTGAACGCGATGAAATCGGCCTTCCTGCCGTTCGATGAGCGCCTCGCCCTGATCAACGGGCGGATCAAGCCCGGATTCGCCGAGCTGAAATGGTCCGGGCAATAGAGGGCGGACCGTGCCGGACGGCAGGGCCCGCGCACCGGCGCCGGCCCTGCGGCCGGCGCCGCGCCACCGGGCCGAGCCGCGCACCCCGCGCACACCGCCAGAGACGGAGAGACCGACCGCCGTGGACCAGACCGACGACGCCACCCCCCTCGCACCCACCGTTCCCCGCGTCCTGGCCTGGGTGTGGCTCGGAGTGGTGGCCCTGCTGCTGATCGATCTCGCGGTCCGCGGCCGCGACAGTGCCTCGCTGATCGCGGCGGCCGTGCTGCTGTTCAGCGCCGGCGTCGCCTACGTGCTCTGGCTGCGGCCGCGCGTGGTGCCGGGCGCCGACGGCGTGAAGGTGGTCAACCCGCTCCGCGACACGTTCGTGCCCTGGTCGGCGTTCACCTGGGCCGATGTGACCGATGTGGTGCGCGTGCACGCCGGTTCGACCGTGGTGCGCTCCTGGGCGCTGCGCGAGACCAAGCGCGCGAAGGTGCGGGAGAACCTGCGCCGCGACTCCGGGCTGTCCGACCGCGACCCGGTCGCCGATGCCGACCCGAGGGACCTGCGCCCCGCCGAACTGCAGGCGCTGGAGCTGCGCCGGGCCGCCGAGCGGCGGAAGGCAGCGGTGCCCGACCCGGCCGCGGCGCGCAGCGGCGCAGCGCCCGGCGGAGTGGTGGCGGGCTGGGCCCCCGACGCCGTAGGTGCGCTCGGCGGGCCGGTCGCGCTACTCCTGGTCATCCTGCTGCTGTTCTGAGCGCCGCTCTGCGGAGCCCGGTACACGGTGCGGCTGCCTGCGGCCGCGCGCTGGGCGCCCCTGGTGCTACCGGGGGCGCCTGTGTCGTCTCCGGGCAGCTGCAGCCCGCTGCGGCGCGCAGAGTGCGCGGTGGCGGGGGTTGACGGACGCGCCGGACGCCGATTAGGTTAGGCATGCCTAAGGCGAAAGGCGGACCCGGTGCTCGCGCGGAACACCGGGTCCGCTCCCGCCGGGGCGGGTTCGGTGCTCGCGCGGAACACCGGACCCGCCCGAGGCCGGTGCCGGCGCCCCAGGGCCTCGGGGTGCATGCTCGCCACGCGGTGCCGGGAGGAGGGCCGCCGCTCTCTCGCGCGGAGGAGAGCGGCGGCCCTCCCCCTTTTCCCGTCCCTCCGGGCCCCGGCTGCCCCGGTTCTTCCGGCGGCGCAGCCCGGCGTGCAGCGTGTTCAGGCCGTCATCAGCAGCGCGTGCAGCAGTCCGCCGAGGCGCTCGGCGTTGGACCGCACGGCATCCAGGGCCTGCTCCTGGTCGAACGGCACCAGCATGCTGCCGCCGGCGTCGTTGCTGACCGCGGCCAGGCCGAGGACCTCCGCACCCATCTCGACGGCCGCGATGGCCTCCAGCGCGATGGAGTGCCCCACGAGGTCGGCTCCTGCGGTGCGCAGCAGCGCCAGCTCCGACGGGGTGCTCAGCTGCGGCCCGACCACCTCGGCGTAGACGCCCTCGGTCAGCGACGGGTCGGCCTGCCGGGCCAGCTCGCGCAGCCGCGGCGTGTAGGCGTCGGTCAGGTCGACGAAGTCCGGGCCGACCAGTGGTGAGGCGCCGGTCAGGTTGACGTGGTCGCGGACCAGGATGGGCTGGCCCACCGAATAGTCGGCGCGCAGCGAGCCGGCCGAGCCGGTGAGGACGACAGTGCCGGCGCCGGCCGCGATCGCGGTGCGCACCGGATGGGCGACGCGCAGCGCGTCGCGCTCCTCGCCCAGGTGCACCCGGCCGCAGAACACGGCGACGCGCTTGGCGCCCACCCACAGGCTGCGCACGCTCGCGGAGTGGCCCGGCGCGGACGGTTCGATGAACCCCGGCAGGTCGGCCGCCTCGATCTCGATGTCGGGCGTGCCCAGGTGGTCGGCGACCCCGGTCCAGCCCGATCCGAGCACGACCGCGGCGTCGTAGGAGTCCGCGCCGGTGCGCGAGGTCAGCTCCTTCGCCGCCGCCGCGGCGCGCTCCTTGGCGTCGGCGGTGGTGGTCACAAGGCGGTCTTGCGTGGATTCGCTCACTCTTCCGGAGGGTACCCCTGGGCTTCCGATTTGTTACTCAGCGCAACGCCGCGGCGTGTGACCCGTCACCCGGAGGGCCGCCGGCCGCCCCCGGCGCGGCTGCCGCAGCCCGGAGGCGGCGCCGACGTGCGGCGCCGGTGCGGAAGCCCGTCCGCCCATGGTCGACAATGGGAGGGAGCGATAGAAGGAGTGGGACTGACGTGACGAAGGTCGTGATCATCGGTGGCGGGCCGGGGGGCTACGAGGCGGCCCTGGTCGCCGCGCAGCTCGGCGCGGACGTGACCGTGGTGGAACGGGACGGAGTCGGCGGCTCGTGCGTGCTGACCGATTGCGTGCCGTCCAAGACGCTGATCGCGACGTCGGTCCGCGCGACGTACGTGCGCGACGCCGGCCGGCTCGGGCTCACCGTGAACTCCGGGCCCGAGTGCAGCGTCGACGCCGACATCAAGGCCGTCAACGACCGGGTGAAGCGGCTGGCCCGCGCCCAGTCCGAGGACACCGCGGCACGCCTGGTCAAGGAGGGCGTCGAGGTCATCTCGGGCGAGGCCCGGCTGGTCGACCCGCGGATCGTGGCGGTGGGCGAGCGGCGGCTGCACGCCGACGTCGTGCTGCTCGCCACCGGTGCGCACCCGCGCGAGCTGCCCACCGCGCGCCCGGACGGCGAGCGCATCCTCACCTGGCGGCACCTGTACGACCTCGACGAGAAGCCCGAGCGGCTCATCGTGGTCGGCTCCGGCGTCACCGGCGCCGAGTTCGCCAACGCCTACCTGGGGCTGGGCTCCGAAGTCACCCTGGTCTCCTCGCGCGACCGCGTGATGCCGACCCAGGACGCCGACGCCGCCGAGGTCCTGGAGGACGTGTTCCGCCGCCGCGGCATGCGCGTGCTCGGCAACACCCGCGCCGAGTCGGTCGTCAACACCGGCGATGGTGTCCGGGTCACCCTCTCCGACGGCCGCACCGTCGAGGGCAGCCACTGCCTGATGACCGTCGGCATGATCCCCAACACGGTCAATCTCGGCCTGGAGGAGAGCGGGGTGCGCCTGGACAGCGGCGGCTTCGTGCAGGTCGACCGGGTGTCGCGGACCAGCGCCGCCGGCGTCTACGCGGCCGGCGACTGCACCGGCGTCAACATGCTCGCCTCGGTGGCCGCCATGCAGGGCCGGATCGCGATGTGGCACGCGCTCGGCGAGGCCGTCTCGCCGCTCAAGCTGTCCACGGTCGCCGCGACCGTCTTCACCCACCCGGAGCTGGCGTCGGTCGGCGTCACCGAGGAGGACGTGCGCTCCGGCAAGGTCGACGCGCGCATCGTCAACCTCCCGCTGGACACCAACCCGCGGGCGAAGATGAACAACAGCAAGGACGGCTTCGTCAAGCTCATCTGCCGCCAGCAGACCGGCATCGTGCTCGGCGGCGTCATCGTCGGACCGCGCGCCAGCGAGCTCATCCTGGGCGTCTCCATCGCCGTGCAGCAGCGCCTGACCGTCGACGAGATCGCGCACACCTTCGCCGTCTACCCGTCGCTGTCCGGCAGCCTCACCGAGGCTGCGCGCTCCCTGATGCTCGCGTCGCCGGAGTAGCGGCCGGAGCCGTGCGGGAGCGGTGCGGGGGATCGGCCCAGCGGCGCCCGCGGTGCCGCGCCGGCCGGGCGGCGCCTGCTGCACCGCCCGTCCACCGGAACTTCCCGCGCAGACGGAAGGGCCCCGGCCCGGGAGTGGAGTCCCGGGCCGGGGCCCTTTCTGCGTGGAGTGTGCGGAGGCGGAGCGGTCCTAGAAGTCGAAGCCGCCGAAGTCGCCGCCACCGAAGTCCATGTCGCCGCCGCCGAAGTCGCCGCCGCCCATGTCCCCCATGTCGCCGCCGCCCATGTCTCCGCCCATGCCGCCCATCATGGCGCCGCCCATCATGGACCCCATCATCGAGCCCATCATCATGCCGGAGAACATGCCCATCATCATGCTGGCGCCGAAGTAGCCGCCGGCGTAGGGCGCGTAGGCGGGGCCGGCGTCGTAGTAGGGCCGGCGCTCGCCGTCCACCTCGACCAGGCGGACGTCGGCCGGGTCGCCGCCGGCCAGCACGGCGCGGCTGCAGTCCTGGCACGCCGGCACGGTGCGCACCGAGCCGCCGGGCGGGGCCCACTGCACGTCCTGCTTGGACGTGCCGTGCTGCGGGTTGAAGAAGCAGGGCTGGCGCCGCTCGGGCACCGGGTCGCCGCCGAGCCGGGCCCGGGTGGCCTCCATGTAGTAGCGGCCGTCCTCGACCGCAGTGGTGACCTGCCGGATCTGGTCGGGCTCGCGGATGGTGTCCAGCTCCGACTTCGCGCGGTCGTAGGAGTCCATCGCGTGCGTGTAGTCGGTGCGGGTGGCGTCGTCGACCGCCTGCAGGTCGATCTCCAGCCGGGCGATGTCCTCGCCGAGCCGGACGACGTCCTCCTGGGCCATCTGCTTGATCTCCGCGAGCTGCTTGGCCTTCTCGGCCTCGCGCTTCTTGCGCGCGCTGCGGAGGTAGAAGCCGCCGCCCACAGCGAGGACGAGGAGCAGGCCGAGGAAGGCGAAGCCGAACATGCCGGAGGCGGCGTCGGCCTCTTCCTGCGTCTGCACCGCGTCGGGCACCGCGGCGAGGAAGTCGACCTGGTTGGCGCCGCCGCCCTGCTCGGCCGCGGCGTAGGCCTCCTGGCCGATCTGGTTGATGTCGGCGGTCTCCAGGTTCGGAGACTCGATGAACGGCGTCTCGCTGCCGGAGAACCCGGCGTAGACGCCGTCGCCGACCTCGTCCATCACACCGTCGATGAAGGCGTCCTGCTCGGTCTTGGTGCCGAACGCGTCTTCCGGCAGCACCAGGAAGTACACGGGCTGGTCGGTGTCGGCGCCTTCGGCGGCCGAGACGAGGATCTCCTCTTCACCGCCCTCGAACTGGTCCTGGGCGATGCCCTCCTCGACGAAGACGTGGTCGCTCTTGAGGTCGCCGGCCACATCCGTTGCCTGCGGCGCGTCAGCCGTGGCAGGGGCGGCTGCGGCGGCGATGAGACCTGCGGTCAGCAGGCCCGGTACTGCGAATCGGCGCAACATGTCGTTCCTCTCGCCTCCCTCTCCACCGTAAGGACGAACAGGCAGGGGTGCGGGTTCCCGACACGGGCGGCGGACGGCCGCCTGTGGCCGCCCGCCGCCCGTGTCCGCTGATCAGCTGCGCGCTGCGCCCGCCGAGCCGGCGGCTGCGGCAGCGCCGGCGGTACCGGGATCGGCGCCGTCCGCGCTTCCGGAGTCCGCCGCTTCAGCCTCGGACTGGCGCTCGGCCTGGGTGGTGAAGGTCTCGTCCACGAACCCGTCCAGGCCGCGCGGCGCGGCGTAGCGCTCGGTGTCCAGGATCCCCTCGCGCTTGGCGACGATCGCCGGGACCAGCGCCTGCCCGGCCACGTTGGTGGCGGTGCGGCCCATGTCCAGGATCGGGTCCACGGCGAGCAGCAGGCCGACGCCCTCCAGGGGCAGGCCGACGGTGGACAGGGTCAGGGTCAGCATGACGGTGGCGCCGGTGGTGCCGGCGGTCGCCGCGGAGCCGATCACCGAGACGAAGGCGATGAGCAGGTAGTCGGTGATGCCCAGCGGCACGCCGAAGAACTGCGCCACGAAGATCGCGGCGATCGCCGGGTAGATCGCGGCGCAGCCGTCCATCTTGGTGGTGGCGCCGAACGGCACGGCGAACGAGGCGTAGTGCCGCGGAACGCCGAAGTTGCGCTCGGCGACCTGCTGGGTCACCGGCATCGTGCCCATCGAGGAGCGGGAGACGAAGCCGAGCTGCACCGCGGGCCAGACGCCGGTGAAGAACTTGGCGATGGACAGCCCGTGCACCCGGGCCAGGAGCGGGTAGACGACGAAGAGCACCAGGGCCAGGCCGAGGTAGATCGCAACGGTGAACTGGCCGAGCGCGCCGATGGTGGTCCAGCCGTAGCTGTAGACGGCGTTGCCGAGCAGGCCGATGGTGCCGATCGGCGCGAGGCGGATGACCCACCACAGCACCTTCAGCACGATCTTCAGCGCGGAGCGGGTGAAGGCCAGGAACGGCTCGGCGGCCTCACCGGTCTTCACGGCGGCGATGCCGACCGCGATGGCGATCACGATGAGCTGGAGCGCGTTGAACTCCAGGCCGGTGGTGAGCGCGCCGCCCTCCTCAGTGGTGGAGGCGCCGAGGCCGAGGAAGTTGACCGGCACGATCGACTCGATGAAGGCGATCCAGGAGCCGGTGGTGTCGGGCACCTCGGCGTCACCGGGGTTGACCCCGCTGTTCAGGCCGGGCCGCAGAACGAGGCCCAGCCCCATGCCGATGGCGACGGCGACCAGCGCGGTGATCGCGAACCAGAGCAGGGTCTGCCCGGCCAGCCGCGCCGCGTTGGAGACGTTGCGCAGGCTGGCGATCGACGAGATGACCGCGAGCAGGATCAGCGGCGGGACGATCGCGGTGAGCAGCGTGACGAAGGTGCTGCCGATGGTGTCGAGGGTGGTGCCGAGCCAGTTCGGTGAGGTCTCGGGGTCGCCGCCGAGCTGGACGGCGACGAACCCGAGGCCGACGCCGATGAACAGTGCGGCGATGACCTGGGCAGCAAAGGGGACGCGTCGGAGCGCGGAGAGCACGGTGTGACTCCAGTGGAGATGGGGGGCACGGATCGGGAACGCGGTGGAGCGTTCAGCGACACGCCTGACTCGCGACACGGCACAGGTCCACGTGCCGCCGCTGGGTCAGGTTCCACATGTTGGTCACGAATAGGGACAATAGCCTTTACGCCGGACTTATTCCCGGGCCCCCGGATATGAACCCGGTCGCACTGCGCCTCCGGTGCTCCCGCGGCTGGCAGCCGGCGTTCCGAGCCCCTCGACAGCGCTCCCGCGACTCACCAGACTGGGCCGGCGGGCCGGCGGGCCGGCCACGCCGCCGGCCATGACCGGGACGCGTGTACGCCCATGGACCAGCAGCCCGGAGCGGCCCGAGTGGCCCCTTCCGCCGAAGCAGCGCACAGGCCAGCAGGGGCGCGCCCCGCGTGCGCGGGGATGGACCGTATGAAGATGTGCCACAGCGCCCCGTCCCCGCCCCGATGCCGAGCGGCGCGGCATGATGGCCCCGCTGGATGCTGCCCGACGGCATGTGGCCATGATGTGGTCAATCGATGTATCGGGTAACGCCACGCGTTACCGCAGGTCGGCTCTGTGACTCCCGCGCATGCGGGAATGGGCCGACGCGGGCAGGGGCGTGGGGGCGATCCGCACGTGTCTCCGGCGCGGGGATAGGGCAGGCGAGGGGGTGCGCGCACCGGGGCGAGCGTGCGCCTGCGGGTTCCAGGGGCTCAAGCGCTCCGTGTGGTCCTCTGCGCCGGGATGGGGCATGGATGGCCCGGGACTGCGTTCCTCGTGGTGGAGTAGCGCCCCGCAGAGCGGGGATGGACCACCACTCCCCGTCAGGGGGCGCTGTGCTCAGGGAGGCGGATGCCGGGGCTGTGTCTGCCCGCGCCCCCAGGGGCTGGGAGGGGCCGTGCACATGCGACGGCGCCGGCCCCCCTTTTCGGGAGGCCGGCGCCGTCGGCTTTGCGCGGTGGTGCGTCAGTCCTTGATCTCGCAGACGGCGGCGCCCGCGGAGACGGTGTCGCCGGGGGAGAGGGCCAGGCCGGTGACGGTGCCGGCGCGGTGCGCGGTGAGCGGCTGCTCCATCTTCATCGCCTCGATGACGACCACGGTGTCGCCCTCGGCGACCGCGGAGCCCTCTTCGGCGACCAGCTTCACCACGGTGCCCTGCATCGGGGAGACCAGCGCGTCGCCGCTGGCCGCGGCCGTACCGGCGGCCGAGGAGCGGGAGCGCTTGCGGCCGCCCGCGGGGGCCGCGCCGGCGGTCGGCGCGGCTGCGGCGCCGAGGCCGGCCGGCAGCACCACCTCGACGCGTTTCCCGCCGACCTCCACGGTGACCGCTTCGCGGCCGCCCTCGTCCGGGGCCTGCGCCGGGACGCCCTCGTAGGGCGGCAGCTGCGTGCTCTCGGCGAACTCCGTCTCGATCCAGCGCGTGTGCACGGAGAACGGGGTGTCGCCCGCCGGCGCGAACGCCGCGTCGTCGAGCACGGCGCGGTGGAACGGGATCACCGTCGGCATCCCGCCCACCGTGAACTCGGCGAGCGCGCGGCGCGACCGCTCCAGCGCCTGGTGCCGGTCGGAGCCGGTCACGATGAGCTTGGCGACCATCGAGTCGAACGCCTGCGGGACGGTGAAGCCCTCCTCGCAGCCGGTGTCGACGCGCACACCCGGACCGCCCGGCAGCCCGAGCCGGGTGATGGTGCCCGGTGCCGGAAGGAAGCCGCGCCCCGGGTCCTCGGCGTTGATGCGGAACTCGAAGGAGTGCCCGCGCAGCACCGGGTCGGTGTAGCCCAGCTCCTCGCCGTCGGCCACCCGGAACATCTCCCGCACCAGGTCGATGCCGCTGACCTCCTCGGTCACCGGGTGCTCGACCTGCAGGCGGGTGTTGACCTCCAGGAACGACACGGTGCCGTCGGCGCCCACCAGGAACTCGCAGGTGCCGGCGCCGACGTAGCCGGCCTCGCGCAGGATCGCCTTGGACGAGGAGTACAGCAGCTCGGTCTGCTCGGCGGTGAGGAACGGCGCCGGCGCCTCCTCTACGAGCTTCTGGTGCCGCCGCTGCAGCGAGCAGTCGCGCGTCGACACGACGACCACGTTGCCGTGGGCGTCGGCGAGGCACTGCGTCTCGACGTGCCGCGGCCGGTCCAGGTAGCGCTCCACGAAGCACTCGCCCCGGCCGAACGCCGTCACGGCCTCGCGGACCGCGGACTCGTAGGCGTCGGCCACCTCCTCCAGCGAGCGGGCGACCTTCAGGCCGCGGCCGCCGCCGCCGAACGCCGCCTTGATCGCGATCGGCAGCCCGTGCTCCTCGGCGAAGGCGACGACCTCGCCGGCGCCGGAAACCGGGTCCGGGGTGCCGGCCACCAGCGGTGCACCGACCTTCTGTGCGATGTGGCGCGCCTGCACCTTGTCCCCGAGCGCGGTGATCGCCGACGGGGGCGGGCCGATCCAGGTCAGCCCGGCGTCCAGCACGGCCTGGGCGAAGTCGGCGTTCTCCGCGAGGAAGCCGTACCCGGGGTGCACGGCGTCGGCGCCGGCGCGGGCGGCCACGTCGAGGAGCTTCTCGACAGCCAGGTAGCTCTCGCCCGGCGTGGAGCCGCCGAGCGCGTACGCCTCGTCGGCGATCCGGGCGTGCAGGGCGTCGCGGTCGGGCTCGGCGTAGACGGCGACACTGCCCAGGCCGGCGTCGCGGCAGGCGCGGGCGATGCGCACCGCGATCTCGCCGCGGTTGGCGATCAGTACTTTCCGCACGGTGGGTCGATTCCTCCTGGATGGCGGCGACCGGACGTACCGCCTGTCGTGAGCAGTCTAGATTCTGCCTATTCGGTGGTGGCCTGCAGCGAGGCGGCCACCTGCGCCGGCGGGGCGGCACGCGCGGCGCGGTCGGGGGAGGGGGTGCGGGCGGGGTGCGCCGCCGGCAGCGCCGCCGGCGCGGCCGCTGCTGCCGGGACGGTCATTGGGGGTGCATGCTGCGGCGCCAGGCGCCGGGGCCGGGCCGCACCTGCGGTCCGGGCCGGGCCGAGTCCCGCCACGCCGACCGGGGCCGCGCGGCGGAACCGCGGGCGGCCGCCGCCTGCGCTGCGGCGGCGCGGGCGGAGACCACCGCGACCAGCGCCGCGAGCTCTTCCGCGGACGGTGCGCCGCGCACGATCCTCAGCACCGGCGCGCCCTCGCCGACTGTGCTGTCCGCGCCGCTCACAGCGGGATGTTCCCGTGCTTCTTGGGCGGGAGCTGCTTGCGCTTGGTGCGCAGCGCCCGCAGCGCCTTGACCACCGACAGCCGCGTCTCCGAGGGCAGGATGACGCCGTCGACGTAGCCCCGTTCGGCGGCCGTATACGGGTTGAGCAGCGCGTCCTCGTACTCCTCGACGAGCCGCGCCCGCTCGCCCTCCACGTCCTCGGCGGCGGCCAGCGTGCGCCGGTGCAGGATGTTCACCGCGCCCTGGGCGCCCATCACCGCGATCTGCGCGGTGGGCCAGGCCAGGTTGACGTCGGCGCCCAGGTGCTTGGAGCCCATCACGTCGTAGGCTCCGCCGAACGCCTTGCGGGTGATGACGGTGACCAGCGGGACCGTCGCTTCGGCGTAGGCGAAGATCAGCTTCGCGCCGCGCCGGATGATGCCGTTGAACTCCTGGTCGGTGCCGGGCAGGAAGCCCGGGACGTCCACGAACGTCAGCACCGGCACGTTGAACGCGTCGCAGGTGCGCACGAACCGGGCGGCCTTCTCCGAGGCGTCGATGTCGAGGCAGCCGGCGAAGTTCATCGGCTGGTTGGCGACCACGCCGACGCTGCGGCCCTCCACCCGGCCGTAGCCGACCACGATGTTGGCGGCGAAGTGCTCCTGGACCTCCAGGAACTCGCCCTCGTCCAGTACGTGCTCGATCACCCGGCGGATGTCGTAGGGCTGGTTGGCGGAGTCCGGGATGAACGTGTCGAGCTCGGCGTCCTCGTCGCTCACCTCGAGTGCGTCCGGCTCCGCCGGGGCGGCCGGCGCGTCGTCCAGGTTGTTCGACGGCAGGTAGGAGAGGAGCTCGCGGACGTAGTCGATGGCGTCCTGCTCGTCGGCGCCCATGTAGTGCGCGACGCCGGAGCGGGTGGTGTGCGTGCGCGCGCCGCCCAGGTCCTCCATGGTGACGTCCTCGCCGGTGACGGTCTTGATGACGTCGGGGCCGGTGATGAACATCTGCGAGGTGCCGTCGACCATGACCGTGAAGTCGGTCAGCGCCGGCGAGTAGACGTGTCCGCCGGCGGTCGCGCCCATGATCAGCGAGATCTGCGGGACCACGCCGGAGGCGTGGGTGTTCCGCTTGAAGATCTCGGCGTACAGGCCGAGCGCCGCCACGCCTTCCTGGATGCGTGCGCCGCCGCCCTCGTTGATCCCGACGACCGGGCAGCCGTTGGTGAGGGCGTGGTCCATGACCTTGACGATCTTCTCGCCGTACACCTCGCCCAGGGAGCCGCCGAACACGGTGACGTCCTGGCTGAACACGGCGACCGGCCGGCCGTCCACGGTGCCGTGGCCGGTGACGACGCCGTCGCCGTAGGGGCGGTTGGCGTCGAGGCCGAAGTCGGTGGAGCGGTGCCGGGCGAGGGCGTCGAACTCGGTGAACGAGCCCGGGTCGAGCAGGGCGTCGATGCGCTCACGCGCCGTCATCTTGCCCTTGGCGTGCTGCTTCTCGACGGCGCGGGCCGAGCCGGCGTGCACCGCTTCGTGGCGGCGCCGCTGCAGGTCGGCAAGCTTGCCCGCCGTGGTGTGGATGTCGATGTCCTCCGCGGGCAGCGGTTCTGGGGCTTCGGTGGCCATGAAAAGCCAGGGTAGACGCCCCGGCGGGCGGATGCGCGGACCGGGTCCCGGTAACCGGGACGCGCACCGTGCACGGCTCCGCCGCGGCTGGGCCGCGCGGACCCTCCCGGTCGGGCGGTGCGGCACAGGGGGCCGGAAAGGGAGACGGAGAACACGCGCGGCCCGCCCCCGTTCGGAGCCGGGCCGGGCGGACAGGGCGGTCGGCCCGGCGCGCTGCGGGACGCCGGAGGTGGGGAACCGCCGCTGTGCGGGAAGGGACGACAGGGGCGGCCCTGTTCCCAGCCGCCGCCCCGCCGCAGCGGTGCCCCGGAGGCGCCGCTGGGCCCATGCCGCCGCCGGAATGGTCCAGACCATTCCGCTAGGCTCGCCGACCTACCGGGCACTGCCCGGAGCTGGACCGACCCACGCGAGGAGACCCGGATGGTGGACGAGGCGACCGAGCGGGACAGCGCCCGGCAGGAGATGCCGGAGCTGCTCCGCAGCGACATCCGCCTGCTCGGCGGCACCCTGGGCGAGGTGCTCGCCGAGAGCGGCGGGGAAGACCTGCTGGCCGACGTGGAGCGGCTGCGCACCGGGGTGATCGGCACCCGCAGCGGCACCACCGACCCGGCCGAGGTGACGGCGCTGGTCGAATCCTGGCCGCTGGAGCGCGCCAAGCAGGTGGCGCGGGCCTTCACCGTCTACTTCCACCTCGCCAACCTCGCCGAGGAGCACCAGCGGATGCGGGCGCTGCGCGAGCGCGACGACGCCGTGCATCCGCCGCGCGAGTCGCTCGCCGCGGCCGTCGAGGCGGTGCGCGAGGACGCCGGCGAGGAGGGGCTCGCCGAGCGCATCGGCGGCATGCTCTTCCACCCGGTGCTGACCGCGCACCCCACCGAGGCGCGCCGCCGCGCCGTCTCCACCGCGATCCTGCGCATCGGCGCGGAGCTGGAGCGGCTGCACGCGGCCCACCCCGACTCCACCGCCGAGCGGGAGGCGCGCCGCCGGCTCACCGAAGAGGTCGACCTGCTCTGGCGCACCTCGCAGCTGCGCTACACCCGGCTCGACCCGCTCGACGAGGTCCGCACCGCGATGGCCGCGTTCGACGACACGATCTTCCAGGTGGTGCCGGAGATCTACCGGTCGCTGGACGACGCGCTCGCCCCCGGCTCCGGCGCGCGCCGGCCGCTGGCCCGCCCCTTCGTGCGCTACGGCAGCTGGATCGGCGGCGACCGGGACGGGAACCCGTTCGTCACCCACGAGGTGACGCGCGAGGCGATCGTGGTGCAGTCCGAGCACGTACTGCGCGCCCTGGAGAACGCGGCCGGCCGGGTCGCCCGCAACCTCACCGTCTACTCCACCCTCACTCCCGCCAGCGAGGACCTGCGCGACACCCTGGCCGCCGCGCAGGCCGGCTACCCCGCAACGATGGCCGAGATCGCGAAGCGCTCCCCGAACGAGCCGCACCGCCAGCTGCTGCTGTTCGCCGCCGCGCGGCTGCGCGCCACCCGCGAGCGCAACGCCGACCTCGCCTACCCGGGCCCCGAGGCGCTGCTGCGGGACCTGCGGAGCGTGCAGGACTCGCTGGAGGCGGCCGGCGCCCGCAGGCAGGCGTTCGGCGAGCTCCAGCACCTCATCTGGCAGGCCGAGACGTTCGGCTTCCACCTCGCCGAGCTGGAGGTCCGCCAGCACAGCGGGGTGCACGCCCGCGCGCTGGAGGAGGTGCGCTCCGGCGGCGCGCTGTCCGAGGCAACCGAAGAGGTGCTGGCCACCCTGCGGGTCATCGCCTGGATCCAGGAGCGGTTCGGCGTCGACGCCTGCCGCCGCTACATCGTCAGCTTCACCCGCTCGGCCGCCGACGTCGCCGCCGTCTACGAGCTGGCCGCGCACGCACTGCCGGCCGGCAGTGCGCCGGTGCTGGACGTCATCCCGCTGTTCGAGACCGGCGCCGACCTCGACGCCTCGCCCGACGTGCTGGACGGCATGCTGGAACTGCCCGACGTCCGCCGGCGCAGGGAGGAGACCGGCGGCGCGCTGGAAGTCATGCTCGGCTACAGCGACTCCGCGAAGGACGTCGGGCCGGTCAGCGCCACGCTGCGCCTCTACGACGTGCAGGGGCGACTCGCCGAATGGGCCGAGCGCAACGGCGTCCGGCTCACCCTGTTCCACGGCCGCGGCGGCTCGCTGGGCCGCGGCGGCGGGCCGGCCTCGCGGGCGCTGCTCGCCCAGGCGCCCGGATCGGTCGCCGACCGGTTCAAGGTCACCGAGCAGGGCGAGGTCATCTTCGCCCGGTACGGCCAGCGCGCCATCGCGCACCGCCACGTCGAGCAGGTGGGCCACGCCGTCCTGCTCGCGTCGACGCACGGGGTGCAGGACCGGGCCGAGCGCGCCTCGGAGCGGTTCCGCGGCGTCGCCGACCGGATCGCGGCCGCGGCCAACGACGCCTACCGCGCCCTGGTCGACGACCCCGGCTTCGCCGAGTGGTTCTCCCAGGTGAGCCCGCTGGAAGAGCTCGGCGAGCTGCGCCTGGGGTCGCGGCCCTCGCGCCGCTCGGCGGCCACGGGCCTGGACGACCTGCGCGCCATCCCGTGGGTGTTCGCCTGGACCCAGACCCGGGTCAACCTGCCCGGCTGGTACGGCCTCGGCACCGGGCTGGCCGCGGTCGCCGGCGCCGACGGCGGCATGGCCGACCTGCGCGCCGCCTACGCCGAATGGCCGCTGTTCGCATCGCTGCTCGACAACGCCGAGATGAGCCTGGCCAAGACCGACCGCGCCATCGCCGAGCGCTACCTGGAGCTCGGTGACCGCCCCGACCTCACCGCGCGCGTCCTGGACGAGTACGACCGCACCCGGGACCTCGTCCTCGGCGCGACCGGCCACACCCGCCTGCTGGAGAACCGCCGGGTCCTGTCCCGCGCCGTCGACCTGCGCAACCCCTACGTGGATGCGCTGTCCCACCTCCAGCTGCGCGCCCTCAAGGCCCTCCGCGGCCCCGAGGCCGGCACGCTCTCCGACGAGGACCAGCGCCACCTGGAGCGGCTCCTGCTGCTGTCGGTCAACGGTGTCGCCGCCGGCCTGCAGAACACCGGCTGAGCGGCGGCGGCCGGCGGTGGAGCGGTTGCCCGGGTCCTGCCCGGGTCCTGCCGCGAGCCTCCGGGCGGCCCTGCGGCGGCCGCCCGGAGGCCCGGCAAGGCGCCGGAGGCTGGGGCGGCCGGGCGGAGCGGCCGCAGCCGGGTACCGCGCCTTCCGCGGAGCAGCCGTTGGCGCGGTCGGCGCCACCGCCCGCGCCGGCGGTTCCCGGCGGCGTGCCCTGCGTCCCGCCCGGTGGAAGGGGCCGCCGCGGAGTGCGGGCGGGCGGTATACATGAAGTGATGACCCCGGAACCGCAGCCCGCGCCCAGTGGCGCCCGCCGGCCGGCCGCCGCGTCCGCGGACGCGGCCGGCGGCTCCGCGGCGGTTCCCCCGACCGGTTCTGCGGAGTCCGAGGCGCTGCGGGCCGAGGGCCTGGCACCGCTCGATGCGGACGCGCTCCGCGCCGCGCTGGTGCGGCCCGCCGGGCCGTGGGAGTGGCTGGAGGTGCTGCCCGAGGTGGGCTCCACCAACACCGAACTGGCCCGCCGCGCCCGGGAGGGCGCCGCCATCGGGGGAGTCCTCGCCACCGAGCACCAGTCGGCCGGCCGCGGCCGGCTCGACCGGACCTTCACCACGCCGCCCGGCGCTGCGCTCACCGTGTCCCTGCTGCTGCGCCCGCAGGTCCCCGCCGACCGGCTCGGATGGCTGCCGCTGCTGATGGGCGTCGCCGCCGTTCGCGCCGCAGCGGAGGCGGGCGTGGCGGCCGCGCTCAAGTGGCCCAACGACGTCCTGGCGGGGCACGGAAAGCTCGCCGGCATCCTCGCCGAGGTCGTCCCGCTGCCGGACGGTGCCGCCGGCCCTGCGGGGCCGGCCGTCGTCCTCGGCATCGGGATGAACGTGGCCCAGCGCGCCGGCGAACTTCCGGTGAACACTGCCGCGTCGCTGCTGAGCGAGGGCGCCGTCCGCACGTCGCGGATGCGGCTCCTCACCGGGCTGCTCGCCGAGTTCGACGCGCTCTACGGGCGGTGGACCGGAGCGGGCGGCGACGCGGAGCGCAGCGGTCTGGCCGCCGCCTACCGGGACCGCTGCGACACGCTCGGCCGCGCTGTCCGGGCCCGGCTGCCCGGCGGCCGCACCCTGGAGGGCACCGCCGGCGGGATCGACGGGGAGGGGCGGCTCTCCGTCACCGCGCCCGGCGGCAGCACCACCCCGCTGAGCGCGGCCGACATCGTCCATCTGCGCCGCCGCGAGCAGGAACTGCCCGGGGGAACCGGATGATCCGGGCACGGAGCCACACCCCCTCCCGGCGGGTGCGGCGGCACCGGCGCCGTGCCCGCAGCGCCGCAGCGGCGGGGACTGAGGGGAGCTGCGATCTTGACGGAGCGTATTCCCACCCGCTAAACCGGCAGTGATGAATGTGTGATCGGGTCACATTCGGTCCGTTATCCGGTCGTCCGTCCGCGGCCGGCCGCCATCCTTAGACGAGAGAACGTATGCCCGCGCGTCCCGACCCCGAGCAGATCGAAGCCGCCCTGTTGGGCGGGGAGGCGCGCTACACGCGCGCCGAAGCCGTGCAGAAATCGGGGGCCGGCGTCGAATTCGCCGACCGCGTGTGGCGCGCCCTGGGCTTCGCCACCCGCAGCCAGGACGCGGCGGCGTTCACCGAGAGCGACGTCGCGGCCCTCGCGACCGCCCAGCACCTGCTGACCGAAGGCATCCTCGACGAGGACGCCGCCATCCGCCTCGCCCGCGCCATGGGCCAGACCATGGCCCGGCTCGCCGAATGGCAGGTCAGCATCCTGTCCACGGTGGCGTTCGCGCGGTCCGGCGAGGACGGCGACGCGGCGGACGGCTCCGCGGCCGGCAGCGACGCGGAGGGGGCCGGCAGCGGCGGCGCGGAGGCCGGACTGGACGCGCTGGGCCCGCTGGTCGCGCTCACCAACGACCTGCTGCCCGACGTCGAGAAGCTCCTCGTGCACATCTGGCGCCGCCAGCTGGCTGCGGCCTCCGCCCGCCGGATGGCCTTCATGGACTCCAGCGACGACGCGGCGCCCACGTACTTCCCGCTGGCGGTCGGCTTCGCCGACCTGGTCTCCTTCACCACGCTCAGCCGCGAGCTCGACGAGGGCGAGCTGGCCGAGGTGGTGGAGGCGTTCGAGGCCACCGCGACCGACATCGTCTCCTCCGGCGGCGGCCGGGTCATCAAGACCCTGGGCGACGAGATCTTCTACGTCGCCAACACCCCGCGGCAGGCGGCCGAGATCGCGCTCCGGCTGGCCGACGGCGTGGAGACCCACATCGAGGTGCCCGACGTGCGGGTCGGGGTGGCCTACGGGCCGATTCTCGCGCTGCTCGGCGACATCTACGGCACCACCGTCAACCGGGCCAGCCGGCTCACCTCGTTCGCCCGCCCCGGCACCGTGCTCGTGGACGACGACATGGCGCGCGAGCTGGCCGGCGAGAACGCCCTGCAGGTGGCCGCCGTCCGCCCGCGCCACGCGCACGGCCTGGGCCGCCTCCAGCCGCACGCGCTGCGCCGCGCCTACGAGCCGCTGGGCCGCCCCTAGGGCGCGTCGGGCGAGCACCTGTCCTGCTGCTTATCGCCCCGGCACGCCCCTCGCTGCGTTCTCCTTAGTCGACAGGGAAAACCTGCCCTGACTCCTTCGTCGGCCTTGCGGCGGGTGCACCTCCGACACCGCTCGCGACGAACGCCATCCGCCCACCACGCCCTGGGGCGTGCCGGGCGGGCAGCTGTCCTGCTGCTTATCGCCCCGGCACGCCCCGCGCGGCGTTCCCCTCAGTCGGGGAGCCGAGGAGGAAGAGCGGGCGCGTCCCGACTCCCTCCTCGGCCGCGCGCCGGGTGCCCCCGGCGCGCCGCTCGCGGCAGACGCCACCCGCCACAGGTGCCCGGGCGCCCGTGTGAGGCACCGTTCCCGGACGCGCCGCCGCGCCCGCGCGCTCCGGCGCGGGCCGCGGGGGATACTGCGGAGACGCCGCAGCGGGCGGGGGTGAGACGCCGCCGCTGCCGGGCATGCTGCAGGCACGACACGAAGGAGGCGCGATGGCCGAGACGGCTCGGGCGTGGATCGTCGGCGGGGAGACGGCGGCGATCGTCGTCGACCCCGGTGCGGACCACGAGCAGATCGCCCGCGACCTGGGCGACCGCGAACTCATGGCGATCGTGTGCACGCACGCGCACGAGGCGCACGCCGGTGCTGCGGTCGCTCTCGCCGACCTGTGCGACGCTCCGATCCTGCTGCACCCCGCCGACGCGGCGCTGTGGAGTGCGCTGTTCCCGGAGCGCGAGCCCGACGGGCCGCTGCTCCAGGGCGAGCGGCTGGAGGCGGGCGGCATCGAGCTGGAGGTCCTGCACACTCCGGGGCACACGCCCGGCTCGGTCTGCCTGTCGGTGCCCGCGCAGGCCGCCGTCTACACCGGCGACACGCTGCTGCGCGGCCGCGCGGAGGCGGAGGAGTCGGAAGGGCTGCGGGCCCTGGCCGCGCTGCCGTCGCAGACCGCGGTGCGCCCGGGGCACGGCCCGGAGACGACCATCGGAGACGAGGCCGCGGCACTCGCCGCCGCGGAGCCGGTCGCCCCGGCCCGCTGACGGCCGGCCGGCTGACGGCCGGCCGCGGGGGAGCGGGCGCCTCCGGCGGCCGGGCGCCGGACACGGGTGCTCCCGGTTCCGGCGGCCGTGCTCGGAGCGGCCGGACCGGGCATCGGGAGGTCTGCCGAGCGCGGCGCGCTCAGGGCGCCTCCGCCGGCGGGGCGGGCGCCGAGCGGTCGCCTCGGGACGGACCGCTCAGCCCGGACCTGCTCAGACCGGCCCGCTCACCTTGCCGAGGGCTTCCCCGCCGACCGGCAGGAACACCGCGAACACGGTGGGGCGGGGCTGCACCAGCTCCACCCGGGCCCCCTGCGACTCGGCGATGTGCCGGGCGAGGGACAGGCCGAGGCCGGTGCCGTCGGAACCGCTCACCTCTCGATCGAAGATGCGGCCCACCAGGTGGTCGGGGACGCCGGTGCCCTCGTCGCTCACCTCGATCCGGACCGAGCCGCCGCCGTCGGCGACGCTGATGCGCACCGTGCCGTCGCCGTGCGCCGAGGCGTTCTCCACCAGCACCGCGAGGATCTGCACCAGGTCGGTCGGGACTGTCATCGCGGTCAGGCCTTTGGCCCCGGTCAGGGTGAGGGCGCGGCCGCGCTGCTCGAACATGGGCGCCCAGTCCTCGACGAACCGCTCCAGGATCCGGTCCACCTGGACCTGCTCCACCTCGGGGTTCTGGCTCTTTCGGGCTCGGCCCAGCAGGCTCTCCACCGTCTTGGCGAGCCGCTCGGCCTGGTCGAGCGCCGCCTCGCCCTCGGTGCGCACCACCTCGGGGTCGCCGGACTCGGCGACGATCTCCTCCAGCCGCATGGTCAGCGCGGTGAGCGGGGTGCGCAGCTGGTGCGAGGCGTCGGTGGCGAAGTGCCGCTCGGTGGCGATCAGGCCCGCGATGCGCTCCGCGCTCCGGTCGAGCACCTCGGCGACCCGGTCGGCCTCCGGGATGCCGTACCGGTGCCCCCACGGGGTGGCGACGCCCGAGCCGAGCCGCTCGGCCGTCGCGGCGAGGTCCACCAGCGGGAGGGTGAGGCGGCGCGCCTGCAGGATGGCGAGCACCACGGCCACGCCGACGGCCAGCAGGGAGAGCGAGGCGATGCCGAGCCAGGCGTTCAGCACGCCCTCCCGGACCTCCGCCGAACTGCGCCAGACCTGCACGTGCGCGCCGTCGGGGGAGTCGGCCTCCGCCCGCACCGCCGGCCGGGGCTCGTCGGCGTCGGGGTCGTAGTCCCAGCCGCCGACGCGGACCGGCTGGTCCGCGTCCGGCGGGGTGATCTCGATCAGCCGGCCCGGATAGCGGTCCGCGAACCACTCCGGGCTCACCGAGCCGGACCGGTTGAACTGGTCGTCTGCCTCCGCGGCGATGACCTCGGCCTCGTCGGTCAGCGACCGCTCGGCCTCGTCATAGGCGTTCCCGTACACCAGCGCGCCCAGGGGCAGCCCGAGCAGCAGGACCGCGATCACGGTCACGACCAGCGTCGAGAACAGCATCCTCCTGCGCATTGCACCCCTCGTAGCGGCAGCCCCGCGCCGTGCGGCACGGGGCCGGCGCGGACGGGGTCAGTCGCGTTCGAACCGGAACCCCACGCCGCGCACGGTCGTGATGTAGGAGGGCTGGTTGGCGTCGTCGCCCAGCTTGCGGCGCAGCCAGGAGATGTGCATGTCCAGGGTCTTCGTCGACCCCCACCAGTTGGTGTCCCAGACCTCCCGCATGATCTGCTCGCGGGTGACCACCTTGCCGGCGTCGCGCACCAGCACCCGGAGCAGGTCGAACTCCTTCGTCGTGAGCTGGAGCTCCCGGTCGCCCAGCCAGGCCCGCCGCGAGTCGTTGTCGATCCGCACCCCGTGCACGACCGGCACCTCGCCGCCCCCGCGGCGCAGCAGTGCCCGCACCCGGGCCAGCAGCTCCGCGAGTCGGAACGGTTTTGTCACATAGTCGTCGGCGCCGGCGTCGAGGCCGACGACGGTGTCGACCTCGTCCGCGCGCGCCGTGAGGATCAGAATGGGGGTGATGTGCCCTTCGGCGCGCAGTCGGCGGGCCACCTCCAAACCGTCCATTTCCGGCAGTCCGAGGTCGAGGACCATCAAGTCGATGTCTCCGGCGCGCGCCCGGTCGATGGTGTCGGTGCCGTTGACGGTCACGTCCACCGTATATCCCTCGCGACGCAGGGCGCGCGCGAGCGGCTCGTAGATCGAGGCGTCGTCTTCGGCCAGCAAAACGCAGGTCATGCAGTTGATCGTAAATCCCGGAGGGAGGTTTTCCCTATTATGCGCGCCGCGGCGGGGCGGGTCGTGACGAATTGGTGCGGGGATGAATGCGACATTATTCAAAGATCGCCGCGAGTCGCCACTGTTTTTGCCGGGAATTGGCAATCGTTTTGCTGCTGGGAAAGGAAGCCCGGGAACCTCGGGCCCGGAGGCAACCGACACACCCCGGGAATTCCCGGCGAACCGGTGTGCGGCGGACGGCGGGGGCGGAGCCGGCCGAAACTGCGCCCGCGGCGGAGCGGTGCCTGTGCTGGGGCCCGGTGCCCCGGAGGCGGTGCAGGGAGGCTGCGGCGCGGTCAGGCGCCGGTCCGGTCGGCGTCCTCTGCGGGCCGGGGAAGGGGGGCGACCAGCCCGGTCTGCCCGGCCCGCCCGGGAGGCTCCGGTCGGCGCTTCCCGGTGCGGTGCTCCTCGGGGAAGACCCAGGTGCGGTAGGAGAAGAACCGGAAGAGGGTGCCCAGGCCGACGCCGACGACGTTGCCGGAGATGTTGCGCGCCAGCGTGCCGTCTAGGCCGAGCACGTACAGCGTGAACCCGAGGCAGCTGACCTGGATGAGCATGCCGACGCCGTTCATCGCGAGGAACAGCGCCGTCTCGCGGCCGTAGCCGGTCCGCGCCCGGTGCTTGAACGTCCAGAACCGGTTGCCGAGGAACGCGACGGCGATCGAGCAGGCCGTGCCGACCACCTGGCCCAGCAGCGCGCCGCTGCCCTGGGCCCAGAGCAGGTTGGTCAACCCCAGCTGGACGATGTAGGCGGCGCCGCCGACCGAGCCGAACTTGCCGACCTCGGCGGCCAGCGCGGCGAGCCGCGGGCGGCGGGCGAGGAACCGGCGCACGGCGGCCTCCCGGGAGCGGCGGTCGATGGGCGCCTCCGACTGTAGCCTGCCCCGGCGGCGGGCCGGCCGGGCGCCCGGCGCTGCACCGGTTTCCGGCCGGCCGCGCGGGCGGCGCTGAACCGCAGGTCCCTGCAGGCCAGGGGCGGCACGCCGGCCCGGGCAGCGAAGCCGCCCTTGGGCCGGGGCCGGTCCGGCGCAGGTCCTAGACTTCTTCCGGAATGACCACCGGCGGTGAGGCGGAGAAGCAGCAGTGGCGGCAGCAGAAGCACAGGCAGCACGGGCGCAGGCGCCGGCGGTGGAGCGGATCGGCGGAGTGCCCCGGGTGGGTATGGTCGGCGGCGGCCAGCTGGCCCGGATGACCCAGCAGGCGGCGATCGCGCTCGGCGTCGACCTCGCGGTGCTCGCCGGGGACCCGGCGGAGAGCGCGGCGCGCGTCGTCGGCCGCACCGTCCTCGGCAGCGACCGCGGGATGGACGACGTGGCGGCGTTCGCGGCCGGCGTCGACATCGTCACCTTCGACCACGAGCACGTGCCCCAGGAGGTCCTGCGCCGGCTGGAGGCCGACGGGGCGAGGGTGCGCCCCGGCGCCGACGCGCTGCTGCACGCCCAGGACAAGCTCGCCATGCGGACCCGAGGCGCCGAGCTCGGCCTGCCCGCGCCGCGCTGGCGCGCCGTCGCCGGCCCCGCCGAGATCGCCGCGTTCGCCGAGGAGGCCGGCTGGCCGCTGGTGCTGAAGGCGGCGAGCGGCGGCTACGACGGCAAGGGCGTCTGGGTCGTGGACGGCCCGGACGACGCCGCCGACGTGGTCCGCGGCGCCACCGAGGCCGGCGTCCGGCTGCTCGCCGAGGAGAAGGTGGACTTCGTCCGCGAGCTCGCCGTGCAGGTCGCCCGCTCGCCCTACGGCCAGGCCGCCGTCTACCCGGTGGTGGAGACGGTGCAGCGCGGCGGGGTGTGCCGCGAGGTGATCGCCCCGGCGCCCGGCCTCGACCCGGACACCGCCATCGCCGCCCAGGAGCTGGCGATCGAGCTCGCGCACTCCCTCGGCGTGGTCGGCCTGCTCGCGGTGGAGCTGTTCCAGACCGCGGACGGCATCGTCGTCAACGAGCTCGCAATGCGCCCGCACAACTCCGGCCACTGGACGATCGAGGGCGCCCGCACCTCGCAGTTCGAGCAGCACCTGCGGGCCGTGCTGGACCTGCCGCTGGGGGCGCCGGAGACCGCCGCCCCGGTCACGGTGATGGCGAACCTGCTCGGCGGCAGCGACCCCGACCTGTTTCGCCGGTTCAACCACGTCATGGCGAAGGACCCCGGCCTGAAGGTGCACTTCTACGGCAAGCAGGTGCGCCCGGGCCGCAAGATCGGGCACGTCACCGTGCTCGGCGACGACCGCGACGACCTGCTCGCCCGCGCACGGGACGCGGCGGCCTATCTCAAGGGAGACGATTCGTGACCGCTACCGAGCCGACCGTCGGCATCGTGATGGGCAGCGACTCCGACTGGCCCGTGATGCGCGAAGCCGCCGCGGCGCTGGAGGAGTTCGACGTCCCGTTCGAGGCCGACGTGGTCTCCGCGCACCGGATGCCGCACGAGATGATCGCCTACGGGTCCGAGGCGGCCGACCGCGGCCTGCAGGCCATCATCGCCGGCGCCGGCGGCGCCGCGCACCTGCCCGGCATGCTCGCCTCGGTGACTCCGCTGCCGGTGATCGGAGTGCCCGTGCCGCTCAAGCACCTGGACGGGATGGACTCGCTGCTGTCGATCGTGCAGATGCCGGCCGGCGTCCCGGTCGCCACCGTCGCCGTCGGTGCGGCCCGCAACGCGGGCCTGCTCGCCATCCGGATGCTCGCCGCGAACGACCCCGCGCTCCGCGCCCGGATGGCCGACTTCCAGTCCGAGCTCAAGCGCCTCGCCCAGGCCAAGGGCGAGCGGCTGCGTCGTCAGGTCTCCGAAGGCAGCCCGGAGGTCGGGTTCTCCGCCCGGTAGCCGATCAGGTCGCCCGGGGTGCACTCCAGCGCCGCGCACAGCCGGGCCAGGGTGGAGAAGCGGATCGCCCTGGCCCGCCCGTTCTTCAGTACCGATAGGTTGACCGGCGTGACACCGACCCGCCGGGACAGCTCGGCGAGGCTCATCCCGCGCTCGGCGAGCAGCGCGTCGAGGTGGATGGTGATGCCGTCGGCGCTGTCGGTGCTGCCCTCGGCCTCATCCGCCATCACACCGTCCCTTCGAGGTCGGCGCGCATCGCGGCGCCGCGCCGGATGATCTCGGCCGCGGCGAGCATGCCGGCGCCGAAGGCGAGCACGCCCAACGGCACCGTATAGGCCAGCGCGAATCCGCCGACCGGGGAGGCTGCGAGCAGGACCGCGCCGGCGACGGCGTCGGCCAGCGCCGAAGCGAGGCCGCCCAGGACCGCCAGCATCCCCGCCGCACGCAGCCGCCGGGCGACCAGCAGGCTGAACGGCTCGGTCTTGGCGGCGCCGAGAGCGCGGGTGAGCAGCAGCGCGCACGCGAGGGAGAACCCCGCCCCGATTAGCGATGCGCCTCCCCTGACCAGGTAGTCGGCGGTGGAGGGGTCGGTGAGGTACAGCTCGGTGGTTCCCGGCTCGACGCCGGGCGGCAGTGCGTCCGCAACGGTGTCCGGGACGGCCTCGACGGTGACCTGGAAGAGCGGGAGGTGCACACCGAGGGCGGCGGCAGCCATGGTGGCGGCGAGTATCGCAACGGTGAAAACCAGGACGGCAGAGACGGACGAGGCGGCGAAGTGCAGCGCGCTGAGCCAGCGGGTGCGGGGCGGGGGCATCGCGCCCTACCTATCGAATATCGATGTTATCGAAAAACGATAGCAACGACATTCGATAGGTACAACCCCGGTCCTTCCGGAGCGGCGAGGGGCGGGTCAGGGGTTCTCGCCCCACTCGGACCAGACCTCGTCCGGGATGAGAGAGACGAGTTCGGTGAGGGCGTGCAGGCGGGCGACCAGGGCGCTGGGCGAGCCGTCGGCTCCCGTCGTGATGATCCGGTCGCCGTCGACGATGAGATCGGTGAGGGCGTGCTCGCGGGCCTGGCCGACCACCGGGTCGGCGAGTAGGGCGACCGCGTAGTCGCGGTCGCGGGCCTCGGCCCGCAGCGCGTCGTGGTCCTGCACGTACAGGTAGGGCAGCCGGCGCGGGAGCCCCACCGTGTACACCGCCAGCGGCGGCGCGGTCCCGGTGACGTAGTCGAAGATCGTGAACGGCCGGCCGCCGTGGAAGCCGGAGACCGCGTTGCGCACCCGGCCGAGCGGCCCCGGCGGCAGCGCCGTGCGCGGCCAGCCCAGCAGTGCGCGCTGGTCCGAGGCGGCGAAGGTCCAACCCTGCTCTTGGGCGAACGCCGCCCGGCCCGCGGCGCGGTCGTCGGTGGCGGGGGACGGGGATGCGGCGCCGCTGCCGCCGGCCGGGGGGCCGTCCGGTGCGGAGCCCTTTCTGGAGAGTCGCATGCTCCAGCCCTACCCCGCGCGCCCACCGCCACCCGCGGGGGGTGCGTCCGGTGCGGGCGCCCGGTACCCCGGGGGCGCTCCTGCTGTGCCGCGGGGGGGGGGGGGGGGCGGCCGCGACCGGCCGGTCAGTCCTGCGCGGAGCCCATGATGCGCGGCCACTCGATCGCCGGGCAGCGGTCCATGACCATGGTGCGGCCCGCCGCGCGGACCCGCGCGGCCGCGGCCTCGTCGACCACGCCGAGCTGGAACCAGACGGCGCTCACGTCGTCGCGGAGCAGCGCCGCGTCAGCGCTCTCGCCGGCCTGGTCGGAGCGGCGGAACACGTCGACCACGTCGACGCGGAACGGGATCTCGGCGAGCGAGGCGTAGCCCTGCTCGCCGTGGACCACCGCGGCAGACGGGTGGACCGGGACGATGCGCTTGCCCACCGACTGCAGGAAGCGCGCCACGCCGTAGGCGGGCCGGTCCGGGTTGGCGCCCAGGCCGACCACCGCCCACACCTCGGTCTCCGACAGCACGCGCCGGATCTCGTTGTCCCGCAGCCCGGGATCGATCACGGGGTCAGTCTCCATGCGGCCATTGTGGACCATCCGCGGTGTACATCCCCGCAAATCCGGCGTTCTGCGCATGGCGCGGCATGCCGGATCCGGCGGGAGGCAGCAGAGCACCGCTGCGCTCTGAGCACGCCGCCCCGGTGCCCTAGGGCCGGCCGAGGGCGCGGTAGGTCCAGCCGTGCGAGCGCCAGTGCTCCGGGTCGAGCACGTTGCGCCCGTCCACGATGCGCTGCTGGCGGACGACCTTGGCGAGCTCGTCGGGGTCGGCGTCGCGGAACTCGGTCCACTCGGTGAGCAGCAGCACGACGTCGGCGTCGCGTACCGCCTCCAGCATCGAGTGCGCGTAGTGCAGCTCCACGTGCTCGCGCTGCGCCCGCTCCAGCGCCTCCGGGTCATAGACGGTGACCCGGGCGCCCAGGGACGCGATGGTGGAGGCCACGTCCAGCGCCGGCGAGTCGCGGATGTCGTCGGAGTTGGGCTTGAACGCCGCACCGAGCACGCCGACCGTGCGGCCGGCGAAGCCGCCGCCGATGAGCTCGCGGGCGATGTCGACGGTGCGGGCGCGGCGGCGCTGGTTGATCGCGTCGACCTCGCGCAGGAAGGACAGCGCCGGCTCGACGCCCAGCTCGTCGGCGCGCGCCATGAACGCGCGGATGTCCTTGGGCAGGCAGCCGCCGCCGAAGCCGAGGCCCGGGCCGAGGAACTTGCCGCCGATCCGGTCGTCGTAGGAGAGCGCCTCGGCGAGCCGCATCACGTCGGCGCCGGCCGCCTCGCTGACCTCGGCCATCGCGTTGATGAAGGAGATCTTGGTGGCGAGGAAGGCGTTGGCGGAGATCTTCACCAGCTCGGCCGTCTGCAGGTCGGTGACGAGGAAGGGCACGCCTTCGGCGATCTGGGGTGCGGAGACTTCGCGCATGGCGTCTTCGACCCGGGGGGAGTCGGTGCCGATCACGATGCGGTTGGGGTGCAGGGTGTCGGTGACGCCGAAGCCTTCGCGGAGGAACTCGGGGCTCCAGCCGAGTTCGACGCTGTCGCCGGCCGGGGCGATGGCGCGCAGGCGGGCGGCGAGCACGGCTGCGGTGCCGACCGGGACGGTCGATTTGCCGATGACGACGGCGGGGCGGCGCAGCCGCGGGCCGAGGGACTCCACGGCGGCCTTGACGTAGGTGAGGTCGGCGGCGCCGGAGTCGTCGCGCTGGGGGGTGCCGACGCAGATGAAGTGGATGTCGCCGAATTCGGCGGCCTCGTCGTAGTCGGCGGTAAAGCGGAGGCGGCCGGCCTCGATGTTGCGGGCCAGCACCTCTTCGAGGCCGGGTTCGTAGAACGGGACGCGGCCGGCCGAGAGGGTTTCGATCTTGGCCGGGTCGACGTCGACGCCGAGCACCTCGAAGCCGAGCTCCGCCATGCACGCGGCGTGCGTGGCGCCGAGATAGCCGGTGCCGATCACGGTGATCTTGCTGCGCGCCACTGGTCCGTCCTTTCAACTGATCCGGAGCAGTCCTCCGATGCCCACCCCTCGGACCGAGCCGTTCACTAAGGAGCGTTCCCCGGATGGACCGGGTGGCGAACCCACGCAGCGGTCCGATGTCGGCGGGTGCGGCGGCCTGCCGGGTGCGAGGCCGGACCAAGGGTACCGCCGTGCACATGCGGCACAGCCGAGGCCCCGGTCGCGCGCCTCCGGCGCAGGACAGGCGGGGTGTGCCGGGGCCGAGCAGCGCCGGCGAAGCGTTCTGACCAGCGCCGGCGCTGGCCGCGCGGTGCCGTGGCGGGGAGCGGTGGGGTGCCGGGAGCGTCCCTCAGCGGGCGTCGCCGCGCAGCGGGGGCGGCGGGGCGGTGGAATCCCACAGTTGGTCGTCGGCGGCGCTGCGCTGCTGTGCGACGCGCACGTTCTGGACGCCGTCCTCCCAGTCGTCCCGTTGGTCGACGAGACCGGCGTAGCCCTCCAGCGGCAGGTCGAGCGAGCGCCACCGGCTCGGGAAGAGGGCCGACATGGTGAGCGCGGCGCCGACCGCGGTGAGCGCCGGCCCCCACGCGAACCACGGGGCGGCCCCGCCGGGAGGTTCGGCGAGCGCGGCAGCGGCCGGCACCGCGCCGTGCGCACCGATCATGTCCAGCACCCCCACCGCGCCGACGGCCAGCCCGGGCACGAGCGCCGCCAGCGGCGAGATGCGCGACCCCATGAGAATGCCGAGCAGGATGCCGACCAGCGCGGCTGCGGCGAGCGGCCCGGTCCATCCTGGTGCGCCGGCCAGCAGGCGGTCGGCGCCGGCGGCCTCGACCCAGCCGGGCGCCCAGGCGATCCCGAGCGTGACGGCCGGGACCGCGGCGAGCCCGGTGACGAACCCTGCGACGTGCCGCGCGGTGGTGGACATCGGACAACCCCGCCTCTCGGTGGACCGCTGTGCAGCCCACGGTAGATCGGCGGCGTCCGCGGGGCCAGTGACCTGGCCCGTGGCGCCCCGGCGCGCCGTCCACGACCGTCCCATCGGCCCCATACGCTCCGTTCTGGCCGAACCCGGCCGCAGCCGGGTTCCCCGCCCGCTTCCGGGCCGTCCGCCCGGCGGCTGCGGCGGGCCGGCGGCGGTGCCGCCGCGCTGCGGCGGACACCGCTGGGGCGGTCAGCGGCGGAACTCGCGGGTCTCGTGCGAGGTGGGGCCGGCGGCGCCCTTGCTCCAGCCGCCGCCGGGGTCGCGGGAAAACGGGGTGGTGGTGCGGTCGGGGTCGAGGGGCCGCTCGCCGCCGAAAGCCGGCTCGGGCGCAGCGGCGGGCTCCGGTTCCGGTTCCGGCGCGGGTGCGGGAACCGGCGGGGCCGGGGGCGGGGGCGGCGGAGCGGCCTCCGGCCGCGTCGGCGTGCGCCACCGGGACGGCGCCATGGCCGCGACGAAGAAGAGCGTCCCGAGCAGCAGGCCGGCGGGCAGGGCGGGGCCGGCGGGATGCGGCGGGGACCCGTCGGGGATCCAGGAGGGGATGCTGTCCGGAGCGCTGATCGCCCACACGCCATAGCCCAGCAGCAGCACGCCCGACACCAGCGGCGCCATCGGCGAGACGCGGGCTCCGGCCGCGACACCGCCGGCGATCCCCACCGCCATCAGCGTCCCCAGCTGCACCGAGCCTGCCGCGGTGTCGATCCCGGTCGCCGAGGTGTGCTCACCCAGCGCCGACATCGCCCACCCGGCGCCGAACCAGGCCAGCGGCGCGAAGACGACCCCTGCCAGCAGGCCGAAGAGATGGCGGACCATGCGTGCCTCCTTCCTCGTGCCGCGCCAGCGGGGCCTACCGCGCGTCCTTGGCGGCGCCGCCGAACGCGCCGACGGCGGCTCCCAGAGCGAACATCGCCGCCTCGTCCTCGTTCATCCGGACAATGCCTGACACGAGTTTGACAGCGTAGGGGCGCGCACCGTTGCGTTCGATCTCCACGCCATCGATGACGCCCTGGGCGTGGAGCAGCCGCAGCGCCTCCACCACCTGGCGGGGACGGTCTCCCTCGGAAAGCAGCGCCATGACGCCACCCTAGATCGTTGCCGGGAATCGCTGAACCAGCTGCGGCCGCGTCCCGCCCTGGGCCGATACCGGCGGGCCGGAGCGGGCCCGGCTGCCTGCCGGCGCCCCACTGCGCTGCCCCCCCCCGGCGCCCCCTGCGGAGTCCCCCCTCAGCCGGAAGGCGAGGGGGACGGCGGCCCCGCCCGGTTCCGCCGAGCCGGCGCCAGGGCGCCGTCCGCCGCGGGCACCGACCGTGGACCCGCCCTAGGAGCAGACGTTGTCGCGCGCCGTCTTGGCCTCCTGGCCCGGGCCGGATTCCGGATCGGACGGGGAGGCGGGGGCCTCGCGCACGCTGGCGGGCAGCGGTTCGACGGCGGTGAAGTCGAATCCGAGGACCACCTGGACTTCGTTGCGGAGGGTGTCGTCCTCCTCCAGCTCGGCGCCGGGCAGGGTGCGGGCGACCAGTTTCGCCGCCGCCTCCTCATTGGGGGCGTGGCGCACGATCGTCGTCTCCACGTCCCGGCTGCTCCAGTTCTGCGCCTGGCCCGGCACGTCGAAGCCCTGGTCGGTGAGGCCGGCGGCGGCCTCACCCCCGATCCCCGGCGTCCCGATGCCGTTGAACACCTGGACCGTCACCTCGCCCGGCGCCGGCGGCTGACTGCTCCCGCCGCCTTCGCCGTCAGCCTTCTCCCCGTCGCCGGCGCCGCCCTCCAGCGGCTGGTCCTTGGTGATCCGCTGGAACAGGCCGGCCGCTTCCGGGCGGTCCCACAGCACGGCCGAGTCGCCGCGCGGCGTGGTGTAGGCCGGGTCCTCGATCGGCACCGTCGTGAACGTGACGTCGTCCAGCCCGATCGAGCGCAGCTGCCCGCCGAGCTCGTTGATGGTGGCGGTGTCCAGACCTTCGTCCACGGTCACCGTGCCCAGCGCCGTCTCCAGGAACGTCGCGAACCGGTCCGGGTCGGACAGCGTGTCACTGCTCATCGCCGACTCCAGCAGCGCCGCGATGACCTGCTGCTGCCGGTCGATCCGGTCCAGGTCGCCGCCCTCCGTCTGGCGGGTGCGGGCGAACGCCAGCGCCTCGCTGCCGTCCACCGTGTGCGTGCCGGCGGACATGTCGAGCTTGGCCTTCTCATCCGAGATCGCCTCGGGCAGGCACACCTCGATCCCGCCGAGCGCGTCCACCACGTCCACGAACCCGCCGAAGTCGATCTCCACGTAGTGGTCGATGCGCACGCTGGTGGATGCCTCGACGGTCTCGACCGCCAGCTGCGGGCCGCCGTAGGCGTAGGCGGCGTTGATCTTGTCCTTGCCCTCGCCGGGCACGTCCACCCACGAGTCGCGCGGGATGCCGACCACCGTGAGTGCGTCCCGCTGCTCGTTGAGGTGCACCAGCATCATCGTGTCCGACCGGCGCCCCTCCGCGCTGCCGACGCCCAGGTCGCTCTGTGCCGCACCGTCCATGCCCTCGCGCGAGTCAGAGCCGATGACGAGGAAGTTGAGTGCGCCGGTCGGCCCGGCGTCCGGCCGGTCGCCGAGGGTGCCGAACACGTCGAACCGGCTCATCTGCCCGGACACCCATCCGGTGATCGCCCACGCGGTGCCGGATGCCAGCAGCACCAGCACCGACATCGTCCCGGCCAGCAGCAGTGCGAACCGCCGCCGCCGCACCGGGCCCGGCGGCGGCACCGGGCCGCGCCGCCCGCCGTCCTCGGGAGGCGTCGGCGAAGAGCGAACCCGACGGAACGCCTCCTGCCCGTCGTCACCGCTGCGCTCGCCCACTGGGTGTCCTCCAGCCCCCTGATGACCCCTGGCTCCCGATTCCCAGGTTGTCATCCGATCCACCGAACCGTCGGCCGCGCGGGCACCGGCGTGTTGTCGTACCGTCCGCCGGCGCCGCGCGGCTCCGGCAGTCCTGCCCGCGCTCCGCCGGGTTCACTCGGCGCCGGCTGTTTCGGACGCCCCGGCGGGCCCGCACGGTTCCGCACCCCGGCCCCGCACGGAGTGCCGGGACCGTCGCGCGGTGCAGTACCGTAACGACGGAAATCCGACCCGTGCGATCCGTGGGAAGTCCTGTGACCTGGCCGGCCGTATCCGTCGTCATGCCCGTCCTCAATGAGGAGCGCCACCTCGAGGCCGCGGTGCGCCACGTCCTCGCCCAGGACTATCCGGGCGAGCTCGAAGTGGTGCTCGGTGTGGGGCCCTCGGCCGACCGCACCCGGGAAGTCGCCGACGGTATCGCCGCAGCGGACCCGCGGGTGGTCGTCGTCGACAACCCGACCGGCCGCACCCCGTCCGGCCTCAACGCCGCGATCGGCGCCTCCTCGCATCCGATCGTGGCCCGCATCGACGGCCACGCCATGATGCCCGGGGACTACCTGCGGGTGGCCGTGGAGACGCTGCAGTCCTCCGGCGCGGACAACGTCGGCGGGATCATGGCGGCCGAAGGCGAGACGCCGTGGGAGCGCGCGGTCGCCGCCGCGATGACCTCCAAGATCGGGGTCGGCAACGCCCGCTTCCACACCGGGGGCGAGGGCGGTCCCGCCGACACCGTCTATCTGGGCGTGTTCCGCCGCACCGCGCTGGAGCGCGTCGGCGGCTACGACGAAGCCTTCCTGCGCGCCCAGGACTGGGAGATGAACCACCGCATCCGCGAATCGGGCGGAACCGTGTGGTTCGAGCCGCGCATGCGGGTCTCCTACCGGCCGCGGCCCACCGTGGGCAAGCTCGCCAAGCAGTACTTCCACTACGGCCGGTGGCGGCGGGTCGTATCCCGCCAGCACCCGGGCACCATCAACCTGCGCTACCTGGCGCCGCCGGCCGCCCTGGCCGGCATCGCGGTCGGCCTGGCCGGCGGGTTCTACTGGTGGCCGTTCTGGCTGGTGCCGGCCGGCTACCTGGCGGCCGTCACCGCGGCGACGCTGCCGCTCGGCAAGGGGCTGGGTCTGAGCGGCCGCGCCTTCGTCCCGGTGGCGCTGGCCACGATGCACATGGCGTGGGGCGCCGGCTTCATCACCAGCCCGCCGAGCCTGGGCGCCGACTCCCGCACCGCGCGCGCCCGCCGCGCGGAATCCCGCAACTGACCCAGAGCGTGCGGGTGGGCGGCTGCCCTGCTGCGCACCGCCCCGGCACGCCCCTCGCGTGCCCCCTCAGCCGGGGAGGCGGGCAGGAGGAGCGGGGTCCCGCCCCGCCCCCTCGCCGGCCGTGTGCCGGCTGCGCCTGGCCGCACCGCGCGCGGCGAACGCTGCCACACGCCTTGGACGACCGGGCCGGAAGGGCGGCACGGTCGCGACGCCGCCACCCCCTGGCGGCTCCGTACGGCCCTGCTGCGTGCGGCCCACCGCGTATCCGCGCCCGGGGCGCGCACCGCCCCGGGGCACGGCTCTGCGCGTCAACCGGACGCTGTGCCGCCCCCACCGTGTGCGCTGCCGCTCCCGCCGGCCGGGTCCGGATCGGCGGAGGCGGCGTCCGGTGCGGCCGCGCTCCCGCCGCCGCGCAGCGCGGCGACCGTCCCGGGGACGTCGTCCACCACGACGGCGTCCACCCCGGCGGCGGCGAACCGCACCGCGTCGACCGGGTCCGGGCACCAGCACAGCACCTGGAGGCCGGCCCGGTGCGCGATGTCCACGGTCGCCTCCGGGCTGCGCCGCCCGGGCCGCGGAGCATCCCCGGTGCGGCCGAACGAGCGCGCGTCGATCGCCACCAGCGGGCAGCCCATTCCGGCCGCACCCGCCACCGCCTGGTCGAGCGGGTTGCGCACATAGGGCATCCACGCCGTGGGCACCTGCGGTGCTGCGCGCTGCACGTGGAGCAGCACGGAGGGGTCGAACGAGCAGACGAACAGGCTGCGCCGCTCCGCCTCGCGCAGCAGCACCGGTGTGAGCAGTCCCATCGTGGTGTCCGCCGCAGCGTCGACCGCGTCCTCCATGACCGTCTTCACGTCGACGTCCAGCGCGGCGTCCGCCGGCAGCGCGTCCAGCGCCTCGTCGAGGCCGGCCAGCCCGCGCGCGCGGCATTCGGCGGCGGTCAGCTCGATGATCGGCCGGCCGTCCGCCAGCGCCGCATCGTGGTGCAGCACCAGCGCGCCGTCGGCGGTGCGGCGGACGTCGATCTCGACCCGGTCCGCGCCGGCGCCGAGCGCGGCCCGGTAGGACCCGACGGTGTTCTCCCGGAACCCGCCGGCCGTGCCGCGGCCCAATCCGCGGTGCCCGATGACCTCGACCGGGGACAGCGCCGGCGCGACCGGCTGCGCCGCGCTCACTGCAGGGCCTTCCGCTGGGACAGCAGCGCCTCGGCGACCTCGATGTCCCCCGGGTGGGTGATCTTGATGTTGTCCTCCGTTCCGCGCACCAGCGCCACCCGCTCGCCCGGCAGGTAGCGCAGCACGATGCCGCAGTCGTCGGTGGCGACCAGCTCCGGGTCCTGCAGAGCGCGTGCGTAGGCGCGGCGCAGCACGCCCAGCCGGAAGCCCTGCGGGGTCTGCATGCGGCGCAGCAGGGTCCGGTCGGGGACCGCGGTGATGGCCTCGGTGCCGTCGCCGCACTGCTCGACATGGACGACCGTGTCGGAGGCGGGCACGCCCACCCCGGCCGCCCCGTCGGCGTCCAGCGCCGCCACCACGGCCCGCACGGTGCCGGCGTGCACCAGCGGGCGCACTGCGTCGTGGATCAGCAGCAGGTCGCCGTCGCCCCGGTCGGCGACCGCGGACAGTGCCGCCACCGAGCTGCCGGTGCGCGTCTCGCCGCCTTCCAGTACCGCGGTCACCTTCGAGCACCCCTGCTCGGCGGCGATCCGCTCGGCCGCCGGGCGGTGCCCCGGCGCCATGACGAGGACGATCTCGTCGACCTCGGGCGCGGCCTCGAACGCGGCGAGGGAGTGCGCCAGCACCGGCCGCCCCGCCAGCGGGAGCAGCTGCTTGGGCAGGGGGCCGCCCATCCGGGCCCCGACGCCCCCGGCGAGGACCGCCGCCGTCACGTGCGGCATCGCGCACCTCTCTCGGTGGAAGGCCGGGCGCGGTGCCCGGTCGGCCCGCTCCGGGCCGCCACCGACGAATCTACGAGGTTGCCGGGCCCGGCCGGGAACGGGCTGCCGTGCCGCGCCCGCTGCGCTGCCCGGCCGGTGCGGCGCCCGAGCGGCGGCAGGGGAACGGTCGCGGAAACAATCGCCCCGCGCGGAAGGATCGCGTCCGCAGCCCCGGTAGCCTTGTCACGCCCGGGGCGGTGCCGCATCATTCGCGGCCCGGTTCCTCGGCCCCCGGGCAATCAGGCCCCGAACCGCACGGCCGTCCGGGCGAGCGCCCGTGAGCGGCCCGCCGCTGCGCCCCGCGGCGTGCACGGTTCACCCCCCGGTCGGCCCCCGCGTCCCCCCGTCGCGTCCGGCCGGGCCGCAGAAGTGGCAGAGCGCACACCCTCAAGGAGGTGGCGGTGGCGTCAAGGGCGCTGTCCGTCTGGCAGAACCGGCAGGTCGTGAGCCTCCTGGTCAGGCGAGACCTGAAGGTCAAGTACCAGAAGTCGATCCTCGGCTACGCGTGGTCGATGCTCGAGCCATTGGCAATGGCCGGCGTCTACTTCTTCGTGTTCGGGCTGATCTTCAACACGAACCGCGGCGTCCCCGGCGGCGATGACGCGCCAGGCGGCTACCTGCTCTTCCTCATCTCGGGGCTGCTGCCCTGGCTGTGGTTCAGCTCCGCCCTCAACGAGGCGCCGAAAGCCCTCATCTCGCAGGCCAAGCTCATCACCACGATGAAGGTGCCGCGGGAGATCTTCCCCATCGCCGTGGTCACCCGCGGTTTCGTGGACTACCTGTTCACCTGGCCGGTCCTGCTGCTGTTCGTGTTCGCGCTGGGCGGCCAGACCCACCTCATGGGGCTGCTCGTCTGGCTCCCGCTGGCGCTGCTCGTGCAGTACGCCTTCACGCTCGGTGTGACGATGCTGCTGGCCTCGGTCAACGTGCTCGTCCGCGACGTCGAGCGGATCGTCCGTATCCTGAACCGTGTCCTGTTCTACGCGTCGGCGATCATCATCCCCTCCGGAATGGTGCTCGACTCCGACGCGTTCCCCCAATGGTTCAAGGTGCTCTACGAGCTCAACCCCCTCCTCGGCATCTTCAAGATGCACCACGCGGTCTGGTACCCCGCCGATGCGCCGAACGCGTTCATCCTGGGCACCTCGATCGGGGGCGCGCTCATCGCCCTTATCGTCGGATACTGGACGTTCCGGCGGTTGGAGACGTCCGTCCTGAAGGAGTTGTGATGGCGGAACCGGTCATCGAGGCCACGAACCTCGGCATTCGGTTCGCGATGAACCGCCGGCGCAAGCGCAGCCTGCGGGAGATGTTCATCCACGGAACCAAGCGCGACCCCAACCCCGAGGGGAACGACTTCTGGCCGCTGCGCGGGATCTCCTTCGACGTCGCCGCCGGCGACTGCGTCGGCATCGTCGGCAAGAACGGCACCGGCAAGTCGACGCTGCTGAAACTCATCGCGGGCGTCCTCATCCCCGATGAGGGCTCGGTCACCGTGCGCGGCAAGGTGGCCCCGCTGCTGGAGCTGCGGGCCGGCTTCAACGACCAGCTGACCGGCCGCGAGAACGTGCACCTGGTCGGCTCGCTGCACGGCATGAGCCCGGAGATGCTCGAGCAGAAGTTCGACGAGATCGTCGAGTTCGCCAACCTCCGCAGCGGCTACATCGACATGCCCGTGCGGCACTACTCCAGCGGCATGAAGGTGCGGCTCGGCTTCGCGCTCATCTCCCAGCTCCAGCACCCGGTGATGCTGGTGGACGAGGTCCTCGCCGTCGGCGACAAGGCGTTCCGCAAGAAGTGCTACGAGGCGATCGAGCGGATGCTGGAGAACAACCGCACCATGGTCCTCGTCTCGCACAACGAGGGCGACCTCAAGCGGTTCTGCAACCGCGGCCTCTACGTCAAGGAGGGCCGCCTGGAGCTGGACGCCGACATCCAGACCTCGCTGGCCGCCTACAACGAGGACACCAAGGCCGAGCTCGAGGCCGCCAAGCACGAGGCCGCGGAGCGGAAGCGCAGGGCCGAGGCGAAGAAGAGGAAGGCCGAGGAGAAGAAGGCGGCCGAGGAGCCGGGGAAGAAGAAGGACGGCGAGCAGGACGCCGACGGCGCCGCGGACCGCAAGGAGAACGGCGAAGCCGCGTGACGCCCGCGGCCCGGCCCCGGCGCAACGGCCGGCCGCACTTCCCCTCCCGCTGACAGCGCAGCTTGACTGGGCCCCCGGTGCACCGCGCACCGGGGGCCCAGGGCGTGCCGGGTCCGCAGCTGCGCGCCGCCGCCTCTCCCGATCCGCTCCGAACGGCCCGCAGGAAGCCGGACCGTGCCCTCCGCGCCGGTGCGCGCTCCCGGGCCGCTCCGGTCTGCGGTGCGGTGTCGGCTTTCGCTCCCCGTGTGCCGGTGTGTGTCGACGCTTGCCCGAACGGCCGTTTCGGGTGACGCTCGGTACACGGGAGCAGAGGAGGGGCCGTGACCAGTGCGTTCGGTCTGCGGCGGCGCGCCGCAGCGTGGACACCGGTGCGGCTCGCGCCGCCCACCGCAGCGGTGCCGGTCCAAGTGGGCGCGGTACTCGCCGTGCTCGCCGCCGTCTGGTTCGCCGGCGGCGACCTGCGCGGCGCCATCGCGGGCTCGGCGCTGCTCGGCGCGGTGCTCGCTGCCGACGCGGTGCGGGACCACTCCGTGCCCGACGCCTACTCCGGCTGGCTCGCCACCGCGCTCGGCCGGCTCCGGGAGTACGCCGTCTACGCGGGGCTCGCCGTCGGCGGCACGGCGTCCGGTGTCGAGGACGCATGGGCCTGGGGTGCCGGCGCGCTCATCGCGCACGCACTCCGGGACACCGCGGCCACCGCGCCGGAGCCGCTGCGCTCCTCCGGCTCCACCCGGCGCGCCAGGTCCGGCGCGCGGCCCGCGGCGGCGCTCGCTCCCGGCCCGCTCCGCGCCGCCGCGGCGTTCCCGGTCCCCCTCCGGTTCGCCGTGATCGCGGTGACCGCGGTGACCGCCGATGCCCGGGTGACCTTCATCGCACTGATTACCGGCTGTTCCGTCGCGGTGGCCGCTGCGCTCGCCGACCCCCGGCCGGGCGCGACCGAGAGGTAGGGCATGCCCGCATACCCCGATCCGTCGACCGCCGCACCCGACGGCATCAGATTCCTGCGTGATGATGGTCACGTCAGCCGGTGGCTCGGAGCGCTGGCCGCCGGTGCGCTTCCGCCGCTCCCGCCCGCGCTGACGGCCGCCGCGGTCACCGCGGTGCTCCTCGCCGTCGGCTTGGGGGCTTCGACAGGCATTACGCTGTTCGCACCGGTGGCCGCCCTGCTGCTGACGGGGCTGGCCTCGCGCCACCCGCACAGCGGCCGGCACGACCGGGCCGTGCTGCCCCTGCTCCGCGGAACCGAGTATCTTTACCTGCTCGCCCTCGGATTCGGGGCCGGCGTCCCGGGTCCGCTGGTGTTCGTACTCTTGACCGTGGTGGTCCTGCACCACTGCGATACCGTCTCCCGGGCGCGCCGCGCGGCCGGTCCCCCCGACCGGTTCCAGCGCGCCATGCTCGGCTGGGACGGCCGAATGCTGCTGATCGCCGCCGCCGGCGCACTGGGCTGGCTCCCGTTCGCCTACGGCGCGCTCGCGGGCTACCTCGCGGTGCTGCTCGCCTGGGAGCTCCGGTTCACCCCCGTGGCCGGCCCGGCGGACATCCCGCGAAACGTACGGGGAGGCGCCGACGCCTCCACGACCTAAGGAGGAACGCGCGTACATGCTCGGTATGGTTCTTGCGGCCGGAGCCGGCCGGAGGCTGCGCCCCTACACCGACACGCTCCCCAAGGCGCTGGTGCCGGTCGACGGCGAGACCACCATCATGGACATCTCGCTGCGCAACCTGGCGGCCGCGGGCCTGACCGACGTCGTCGTCGTCGTGGGCTACTGCGCGAACGCCGTTGAGGAGCGCAAGGCGGCGCTGGAAGAGCGCCACGGCGTGAAGATCACCCTGGTCTACAACGACAAGGCCGAGGAGTGGAACAACGCCTACTCCCTGTGGACCGCGCGCGACCACTTCGCCGAGGGCGTGCTGCTGGTCAACGGCGACACCGTCCACCCGGTGAGCATCGAGGAGACCCTGCTGGCCGCGCGCGGCCCGGAGCTCCTGCTCGCGGTCGACAACGTGAAGTCCCTCGGCGACGAGGAGATGAAGGTGACCCTGGACGCCACCGGGCACCTCACCAGGATCACCAAGCTCATGGACCCGGCTGAGGCCGCGGGCGAGTACATCGGCGCCACCCTCATCGAGGGCTCGATCGCCGGCCGCCTCGCCGACGCGCTGAAGGCCACCTGGGAGCGCGACCCGCAGCTCTACTACGAGGACGGCTACCAGGAGCTGGTGAACCGCGGCGGCAAGGTCGCCACGGCCCCCATCGGCAAGGTCGACTGGGTCGAGGTCGACGACCACACCGACCTGGAGCGCGCCCGGGAGATCGCATGCCGCTACTAGCCCGGATGCTGCCCTCACCCCTCACCATCGACGTCCGCCGCGGGGCCATCGCCTCGCTCGGTTCGGTCCTCTCCGACCGGCGGATCGCGACGGAGGGGCGCATCGCCGTGGCCGTGGGGCCCGGCCAAGGGGCCCAGATCGCCGCCGACCTCGACCTGCCCAACTGCGAGGTGTTCCAGGTCGAGGGCGGCAGCGTGGACACCGCCGCCGACCTCGGCAAGAAGCTGCGGGCCGGCGCCTACGAGGCGGTGGCCGGCATCGGCGGCGGCAAGACGATCGACGTCACCAAGTACGCGGCCTCCATGGCCGGCGTGCCGATGGTCGCGGTCGCCACCAACCTGGCGCACGACGGGATCTGCTCCCCGACGGCGTCGCTGGAGCACGAGAGCGGCAAGGGCACCTACGGCGTGTCCATGCCGATCGCCGTCGTCATCGACGTCGACTACGTGCGCGCCGCGCCGCAGCGCCTGGTGCGCTCCGGCATCGGCGACGTGATCAGCAACCTGTCGGCGATCGCCGACTGGGAGCTGGCAGGCCGCGAGCAGGGCGAGCCGGTCGACGGCATGGCCGTCACCTTCGCCCGGGTCGCCGCGGAAGCGGTGCTGCACCGGCGCGACTCGGTGGAGGACCAGGAGTTCCTGACCGTCCTCGCCGAGGCGCTGGTGCTCTCCGGCATGGCGATGTCGGTCGCCGGGTCGTCCCGGCCGGCCAGCGGCGCCTGCCACGAGATCCTGCACGCGATCACGCACCTCCACCCGGGGGTGAGCAACCACGGCGAGCTGGCCGGCATCGGCGCGCTGTTCGCGTCGTTCCTGCGCGAGCGGTACCTGCCCGAGTCCGGCGGCCCGCGCGTCGCCGACCTGCGGGACTGCCTGCTCCGCCACGGGCTGCCCACCCTCCCCGCCGACGTGGGCCTGGACCTGGACCAGTTCGTCCAGGCGGTCGCGCACGCACCGGCCACCCGCCCCGGGCGCTACACCGTGCTCGAGCACCTCGACCTGTCCGAAGCCGAGATCGCGCGGATCGCGGGTGAGTATGTCGAAGCCGTCGGTCGCTGAAGTCCGCGCCGGCGGGCAGCCGGCCGGGATCAAGGAGCGCGTCAACGAGGAGCACTGGGCCGGCCGCCTCTACATGCGCGACCTCTCGCCCTACCTCAGCGCGTTCTTCATCCGGCTCGGCGTGCCGCCGAACCCCATCACCTACCTGATGATGGCGTTCGGCGTGCTCGCCGGCGTCGTGGTCGCCTTCGGCGGCCTGGGGGCGGCGATCGCCGCCTTCCTGATGGTGCAGATCTACCTGCTGCTGGACTGCAGCGACGGCGAGGTCGCGCGCTACACCGGGCGGACCAGTGTCGCCGGCATCTACCTGGACCGGATCGGCCACTACCTGTCCGAGGTTGCGCTGCTGATCGGCCTGGGCATCCGCGCCCAGGGCGAGTTCGCCGCGGGCGGATGGGTGATCGCGGGCATGGCGGCGGCGCTCGGCGCCGCCCTCATCAAGGTGGAGACGGACAACGTCGTGGTGGCCCGCGCGAAGGCGGGGCTGCCGGAGAAAATCTCCGAAGCGGCGATGGCGCCGCGCTCGGCGGGGCTGGGGCTGGCCCGCCGCGCTGCTGCCGCGCTCCGGTTCCACCGCGCGATCCAGGCGGTGGAGCTGTCCATCCTGGTGCTCGCCGCGGCCGTCGTGGACGCCTTCCTGGGCGACCTCGCGGCAACGCGCATCCTGATGGCGGTCTGCGTCGCCATCGCGGCACTGCAGACCGTGCTGCACCTGGTCAGCGTCCTGGCGTCGCGGCGCCTGGAGTAGCCGCTGCGCCGGCGCCGCCCTCCAGCGGCGGCGCGGGCGCCGCCGGCCGCGCTCCTGCGGCGCGGCACCGCCCGGCCCGCTCCCCGCTGCGCTCCGCAGCTCTGGCCGGCCGGCCGCGCCCCCGGCACGGAAGCAGCCGCACGCGCTCCGGTGCGCACCCCGGCACGCCCCGCAGTACCGCCGCGCGCCTTATCCGGCCGTTAGGGCGCGGCTGCGAAGGTAACCTTGGGTCCGACCGCTGCGCACGCCGCATTCAGCGGCACGCCACCCGGCGTCCGCCTGCGAGCCCGCGCGCGGCCTGCCCACCCAGACTCTTCCCTGGTCCCTGTCCGTTCGTCGATCGGTGGACATGCCTCGCCCTGCTTCGGAATCCACAGTCCCGGGAGCCGCCGTCTCCGAGCCCGCTCCGTCGGACCCGGTGCCCGACCCGGCCCGCGGGCCGGCCGGCGCGCGCCGCGACCGGCCGTCGATCTCCTGCATCGTGCTCACCATGGGCAACCGCCCGGCGGAGCTGCGCCGCGCGATCGACAGCGTGACCGAGCAGCGGGACGCTGAGATCGACGTCATCGTCGTCGGCAACGGTGCTGACCTGCCTGAACTGCCGGACGGCGTGTCCACCCTGCGGCTGGCCGAGAACGTCGGCATCCCCGAAGGGCGCAACCAGGGCGCCGCCGCCACCGATGGCGACATCCTGCTCTTCCTCGACGACGACGGCTGGTACCGCTCCCGCGACCTGGGCCGGCACATCGCCCGCCGGTTCGCCGAAGACCCGCGGCTGGGCGCGCTGTCGTTCCGCATCGCCGACCCGGACGGCGGCCCCGACCAGCGGCGGCACGTGCCGCGGCTGCGCGCCGGGGACCCGGCCCGGTCCAGCCGGGTCACCACGTTCCTGGGCGGCGCGTGCGCGATCCGCCGGACCGCCTTCGAGGCCGGCGGCGGGCTGCCGGGCGACTTCTTCTACGCCCACGAGGAGACCGACCTCGCGTGGCGGATCATCGATGCCGGCTACGACATCGAGTATGACGCCGAGGCGGTCATGTACCACCCGGCAGTGGCACCCACCCGGCACGCCGACTTCTTCCGGCTCAACGCCCGCAACCGCGTCTGGCTGGCCCGCCGCAACCTGCCGTGGCCGGTCGCGGCGGTCTACCTGGCCGACTGGGCCGTGCTCACCGTGCTGCGCGAGCGCTCGGCGGCGAAGCTGCGCCCGTGGTTCGCCGGCTTCCGCGAAGGCTGGCGAGAGGAGGCGGGGCCGCGTACCCCCATCTCCTGGTCCACGGTGTGGCGGATGACCCGGCTCGGCCGCCCGCCGGTCATCTGACCGGCAGCGGCGGGCGTCCGGCAGCCCGACACGGAAAGGCCCCGCAGGGCACGATCCCTGCGGGGCCTTCTGCTTCCGGCAGGCCGTCAGAACTCCGTGTAGACGTCGTCGAACTCGAACCGGGGCAGGCGCGGGAACTGCGGGTGGTCGGCGCCCGGGTTGCCGATGTTGACGACCATGAAGGTGCGGTGCTCGGTGCCGGCGAAGAACTCGGCGTCGATTCCGGCGGCGTCGAAGCCGGCCATCGGGCCGGCGGCGAGCCCCGCCGCGCGCACGCCGATGATGAAGTAGGCGGCCTGCAGGGCGGCGTTGAGGCCGCCGGCGCCGGTCCGCGCGGCCGGGTCGGCGAATGCGCCCGCGATCACCTCGCCGCGGCCCGGGAACACCTCTTCGCCGCGCAGGTGGAAGTCGTGGTCGGTGGCGAGCACCGCGACCAGCGGCGCCCCGACGGTCTTGGCCCGGTTCCCCTCGGCCATCAGCGGGCCGATCCGGCGGCGGCTCTCCTCGGAGCGGAGCAGGGCGACGCGCAGCGGCTGGATGTTCATCGCGGTCGGGCCGTACTTCACCAGGTCGTGCACGGCGCGCATCTGCGCGTCGCTGACCGGCTCTGCACTGAAGGTGTTCGCCGTGCGGGCCGCGCGGAACAGCAGGTCCTGCGCGTCCTTGCCGAGTGCGAGCAGGTCATCGGTTGACGCGTCGGCGGTGGTATCGGCGGCGGGGTCGTGCAGCAAAGCGGGATCTCCATCAGTGGCGGCCCACAGGGGCCGAGCGGTCACGGACGAAGATCAACAACATGCCGCCCCGGCGGGTTGTTCCAGGTCAGGGGCTCGTGTGACGACTGTCTCCGCGACTGCTGCGCCGGCACCGGCGCGGGGGCGGCCGGGGCGCTGCGCGCCTGGGCCGCCCAGCGCTCCAGCGCGCTGACGAATGCGGGCGCCTGGGTCGGCCAGTGGTAGTGCCCGCGGGCGATCGCGTGGCCCACCCGGGCGAACCGGGCCCGCAGTGCCGAGTCCCGGCGCAGCAGCAGCGCCGCACGGGACGCCTCGGCGGCGTCGCCGAACGGCACCACGATGCCGCACGGCCCCTCCGGCCGCCCCGCCACCAGTGCCTCGGCGACCGGCGACGGGGTGGTGATCACCGGCAGGCCGTGCGCCATGTACTCCACCACCTTGGTGGGCAGCGAGTGCCGGTAGTTGGGGGTGTCGTGCAGCAGGCTCACCCCGGCCAGCGCGCCCGCGGCGATCCGCAGCGCCTGGTCGTTGGGCACGAAGCCGTACCAGTGCACGGCCCCCTCCCGCTGGGCGTCCCGCAGCAGGCCGCGCACCTGCTCGTCGGCGGGCCCGATCACGTCGACCCGGATGCCGTGCGGGCGCAGCCGGCGGCCCAGCGCGACGATCTCCCGGGCACCGCGCGCCTCGGAGAGGTGGCCGAGGTAGACGACCCGCTCGTGGCCGGGCGGCCGGCCCGGGCGCTCCGGTACCCGGGTGGTGTTCGGCACCACCGGGTGGTCGAGCCGGAACCGGTCCCGGTAGCCGTCCTCGGCGAGCAGCAGGTGCATGGCGCTCTCGGCGCGGCGCTCGAACGAGCGGACCACCGGGCCGAGCGGCCGGCGGAGCGGCTGCGGCAGCCACGGCTTGGTCAGCAGCGCCGCGGCGGCGTCCTCGTGGACGTCCCAGACCACCGCGGGCCCGCCGGCGCGGCGCCGCGGCAGCGCCAGCATCAGCTCGGGGTCGTGGAAGAGCAGGACGTCGGCGTGCTCGGCGTGCTCGGCGATGGCGGCCCGCGCGGCGCGCAGCGCCCGAAGCCGCCGGCGGCCGGCCGCCCGGGGCACGTCGACCGCGGTGAGCTCGGGCCACGGCGCGACGCGGCGTTCCCGGAACGGCGCGATGTAGGTGACCTCGTGCCCGGCGTCCAACAGCGCGCGGATCTGCCGGTGCAGGATGCGGGCGTCCTCCGGGTGGTGCACCACGGTGGCCACGAGTACGTGCATGGATTCACCGTAAGCAGCAGGGGAGAACGGAGAGTGAAGCGCTGGCATACGCCCGCCTTCGACCCCGAAGCGCCTCGGGGCGGGACCCCGTGCGCGCAGCCCGGCGGGCGGTCGCGGCCGGCACCGGATAGCGCAGCGGGCCGCACCCCGTCCGGGATGCGGCCCGCCGCGGTGCAGTGGGCGGTGCTGGCGCGGCGCAGCGGCACCGCGCCGAACAGCGGCCGGGGGCGTGTTCGGCGGGTGGCGCCGGCGCGCGCAGCAGGGCAGGTGTCCGCCTGGAACTAGAGGACCTGGACGCCTTCGCGCTCGATCGGGGCGGTGGTGCGGTCGGCCGCCGGGCCGTCGGAGTCCAGCCGCCGCATGACGCCGCGGGTGTCCAGCAGCAGCCGGGCGTGCTCGGCGAGCAGCTTCGGCCGGTAGTCCGCGTGGTCGGTCAGCAGGATCGTCAGGTCCGCCTCGGCGAGCGCCCGCTCCAGGTCCTCGCCGGCGTGCGGCACGTCCGCGCCGTTCACCGACCACTCGGCGACGTAGGGGTCGTGGAAGGTGATCTGGGCGCCCTTCGCGGCGAGCTTCCTGGCGACCGGGCGGGCCGGCGACTCCCGCTGGTCGGCGATGCCGGCCTTGTAGGTGACGCCGAGCAGCAGCACCCGGGAGCGGGACAGCGCCAGCCCGGTGTCGTTGAGCAGCTCCTGGGCGCGCTGGGCCACGTAGGAGGGCATCCGGGCGTTGATCTCCTGGGCCAGCTCGACGAAGCGGAACGGGTAGCCGAGAGTCTTCACCTTGTAGGAGAGGTAGTTCGGGTCGATCGGGATGCAGTGTCCGCCCACGCCCGGCCCCGGGTAGAACGCCTGGAAGCCGAACGGCTTGGTGGCGGCGCACGCGATGGAGTCCCACAGGTCGACGCCGAGCTCCTGGCAGAACACCGCCATCTCGTTGACCAGCGCGATGTTCACGTGGCGGTAGGTGTTCTCCAGCAGCTTGGCCATCTCCGCCTCGCGGGTGCCGCGGGCCCGCACGACCCGGTCCACGAAGCGGCCGTACAGCTCTGCGGCGCGGCGGCTGCACTCCTCGGTCAGGCCGCCGACGACCTTGGGGGTGTTGGCCACCCCGAAGGACGGGTTGCCCGGGTCGATGCGCTCCGGCGAGAAGGCGAGGTGGAAGTCGGCGCCGGCCACCAGGCCGCCCTCCTCCAGGATGGGCCGCACGACCTCTTCGGTGGTACCGGGGTAGGTGGTCGACTCCAGCACGACCAGCGTGCCGGGCGTCAGCCGGGTGGCGGCCGAGCGCGCTGCGGCGGTGACCGCGCCCAGGTCGGGGCCGCCCTCGTCGGACAGCGGCGTGGGGACGCAGATCACCACGGCGCCGGCGCCGGACAGCGCATCGGGGTCGCGGGTGGCGGTGAACCCGCCGTCCAGCATGGCGCCGACGTCGGCGTCGGACAGGTCGTCGATGTGCGAGCGTCCGCCGTTCAGCCCGTCCACCACGGCCGGGTCCAGGTCCAGGCCGGTGACGGCCAGCCCGGCGCGGACGGCTTCGTGGGCGAGTGGAAGCCCGACATAGCCGAGGCCGATGACAACGAGGTCGGTCGTTCCGGTGCTGCGCGGAGTGGCGACGTCCACGTGGCCCCTCACCTTCGTAGAGCGCTGCGAGTGCAGTTCGAGCGGTTCGGACAGTTGGGAGGTTCGTGCGCACCGCGCGATTCAGCGGGGAGCCGCGATGCGCGGATCAAGCGGAGACGTGCGAATGCAGACGGGCGGATCGGGCGGCGAATGCGGATTTCTTCCGCACGGCGGTGTTGATTTCTCCCGCGATGCGTAGACGCCCGAGAGTAGTTCCGAGTTGGCACCATCCCCACGGTCTGGCCTGGTTCGGACAGGTGCGACCGAACCATCCCGGTGTCCCGGTGCCGACTGTAGAGCGATTTCTCCCGGTGGTGGAGCGGTGTTCCGAATGAATCGACGGAATTCACCGCGGAGTCGCTTCCGGTTTCACGCTGCTTTCGGTGTCAACGGAAGTTCACTTGCGTTTCACGAGCCGGGTATAGGCCCGTTCGTAATTGCGGGCAGCGGCCGCCCAGGTGCGGTCGGTGCCGATCCGCTCCCGCCCGGCGGTGCCCAGCCGCGTCCGCAGCGCCGGATCTGCGGCGAGCCGCGCCAGCGCGTCCGCGAGCGCCGCCGGGTCCTCCGGCGGCACCAGGAGGCCGGTCGCGCCGGGCTCGACGGCCTCGCGCAGCGCAGGCAGGTCCGAGGCGACCACCGGCAGGCCGCCGGCCATCGCCTCCACCGGCTTGAGCGGGGTCACCAGCCGCGCCACCCGGTCGTCCCGCCGCGGCACCGCGAACACGTCGAGCGCCGCGTGGTGGGCGCGCACCTGGTCGGCCGGGACCCGGCCGGGGAAGTAGGCGGCGCCGCCCAGCCCGGCCTCGGCGGCGCGGCGCCGCAGCGCCGGCAGTTCCGGACCGTCCCCGACAACGACCAGCGCCGCGTCCACCTCGCGGGCGCGCAGCAGCGCCACCGCGTCGACGAGTGTGTCCAGGCCCTCGTAGGAGTAGCAGGACGTCGTCGTGCCCACGGTGAACGTGTCCGGGCCCGCGCCGGCCGCGGCCCGCACCGGGCCGCCGTCCGGAAGCGGCTCCAGGAACGGCTCCGCGACCGCGTTCGGCACCACCAGCACCCGGTCGGGGTCGATACCGCGGGCGGTGATCGCGTCGCGCATGGCCGAGCCGAGCGTCACCACCAGGTCTGCGGCCGCCATGCAGGCCGTCTCCGCGGCCCGCTCGGCCCGGTAGTAGGCGTCGCCGGTAGACCTGGCCGGATCCCGGGACAGCCACGACTCCTCCAGGAAGCCGCGCACCTCGTAGACGACCGGCAGGCCGCGGGCGCGGCCCAGCTCCAGCGCGAGCCGTGCGTTCCGGTGCCCGCTGGCGGCGTGCAGCACGTCCGGCTGCAGCCGGTCCACGAGCGCGCCGGCGAGCTTCACCGCCGCCGCGTGCTCGGCGGCGGCATGCCCCGCGGCGCCCGGCAGCGCCGCGCCGCGCGGCGCCCGCCAGCCCAGCAGCCGGTGGTAGCAGACGCCCTCCACCTCCACCCGCGGCCGCGGGTCCGCGCTGCCCGCGCTCACCGGGTGGCCGGGCCACGTCGCCACCTGTGCGTCGATGCCGAGCGCGCGCTGGGCCGCCGCGATCCGCTGGGTCCGCTGCGTGTAGCCGGCGTTGGTCGCCGGAAGGGCGTTGGTGACCAGGTGGAGGGCACGGAGCGTACCCGCCCGGTCAGTTCCGGGTGATCGCCCGACGTTCACCGTGCGGTAGCGCCGCGTTCTCCGCCCCCGGTCTACGGTGGCCGAGGCTGCCTCGCCAGAAACGGGAGGCAGCGGGTCGGGCGCCCGGCGCCCGGCAACCAGGTCCGAGCGCAGCGCCAGCGCGGCCCGGCGGCGGCCCTTCGGCAGCGCCGACACCAGCGCGTCCGCCGTCGCGGTGTCGCGCAGGGCGAGGGCGAACGCGGCCATCCGGGCCAGTGACCGGGGGGAGGAGCCATGGGCGGCTCGGCGCAGCAGTGCCGCCGCTGCGGCGGTGTCCCCGGCGTCGGCCAGGGCGTGGGCGCGGGCGAGCGGCCCGCCGCGCGCTGCGGCTCCGCGCACCCGGCGGCGCACCCCGGCGGGCAGCACCCGCAGGGCCAGCAGCCCGGCGCGGGCCGGTTCGTCGCGGAGATGGCGGACGGCCAGCGAGGCCGCGTAGGAGGCGGCCCGGGTGCGCTGCAGCGGTCCGGGCCTCGTCACGGTGGTCTGCACGGTGGGCATCGAACCACCCCGGGATGGACGGCGGGTGACCGCGCGCCGTCCGACGCACGACATCCGAGAGGAACGCAGTGTCACCGAAGAACCCAGTGGCACCCGGCAACCCGACGTCAGTGAGGAACACAGTGTCATCAGCGGGGTCCGCAGCCGGGCCGGCAGCAGTGGCGGGCCCGTTCCTGCACGTGGTGGGCGCGCGGCCGAACTTCGTGAAGGCCGCCCCGGTGGTCGCCGCCCTTGAGCGGCGCGGCGCCGAACAGCGCGTCGTGCACACCGGGCAGCACTACGACGAGCGCATGTCCGGGGTGTTCTTCCGCGACCTGGGGCTGCCGCGCCCCGACACCGACCTCGGTGTCGGCTCCGGCAGCCAGGCCGAGCAGACCGCGGCTCTGCTGACCGGGCTGGAGGACGAGCTCGTCCGGCAGCGCCCCGGCACGGTCGTCGTCTACGGCGACGTCAACTCCACGGTGGCGGCCGCCTTGGCGGCCGCGAAGCTGTCGGTGCCGGTCGCCCACGTCGAGGCCGGGCTGCGCTCCTTCGACCGGACGATGCCCGAGGAGGTCAACCGGCGGGTCACCGACGCGCTGAGCGACGTCTGCTTCGCGACCAGTCCGGAAGCGGTCGGCCACCTCGCCGCCGAAGGGGTCCCGGTCGACCGGGTCCACCTGGTCGGCAACCCGATGATCGACACCCTGCTTACCCACCTCGACCGGTTCGACACCGACGGGCTGCGCGCCCGCATCGGACTGCCCGAGCGCTACGTCGCCGCCACGCTGCACCGGCCGGCCAACGTCGACCGGCCGGACGCGGTGGCGCGGCTGGTCGCGGCGGTGCACGAGGTCGCCGACGCGGTCGACGTCGTCATGCCGGTCCACCCGCGCGGCCGGGACGCGTTCGCGGCCGCGGGCCTGGACAGCCACCCGCGGGTGCACCTGCTGGAGCCGCTCGGCTACATCGACTTCGTCGCCCTGGTGCGCGGCGCCGCGGCCGTGGTCACCGACTCCGGCGGCGTACAGGAAGAGACGACTATCCTCGGGGTGCCGTGCCTGACGCTGCGCCCCAACACCGAGCGGCCGGTGACCGTCAGCCACGGCACCAACCGGCTCGTCCCGCCGGACGAGCTCGGCGACCTGCCCCGGCTGGCCGCCAAGGCCCTCGAGGACGGGGCCGGCACCGGCGCCGTTCCGCCGCTGTGGGACGGCCGGGCCGGCGAGCGCATCGCCGCCGTGCTCACCGGCACGCCGGTACCGGCGGCGCCGGCGCAGAGCGTGCCGGCCGCGGAAGCCGGTGCGCACGCCGCGCCCCGAGACATCCCCCGAACCGACGCAGCGAGGTAGGCGAGACGTGAAACGGCGCGAACAGAGCCAGACCGAGCAGCTGCGCCGCGCCCTCTCCGAGCGAGAGGCCCAGCTGCAGGAGGCCCAGGCGCGGCTGGCCGCCCTGGAAGGATCCACGTCGCTGCAGGTGGGGCGCGCGCTGACCGCGGCGGCCAAGAAGCCCGGCCGCGGCCTGGTGCGGCTGCCCGGCGACCTGTTCCGGCTGTGGCGCCGCGCGGGCGGCACCGTGCAGGCCACTGGCCGCCGCCGGCCCGACCCGGTGCGCTCGTATGAGACCGAGCGCCAGGAGGTGCGGCTGCTCAGCGGCACCATCGGCGTCCGCGACGACCGGCTCGCCGTCGCCGGCGTGCTCTCCCCGGAGATCGCCGCCGACGTCGACCCGTACCTGCGCGTCGTGCCGCTCCGCCCGCAGGACGCCCAGCCCGTGTTCGAGTCGGTCGACGTCGACGCGGTCCTGGTCTCGGCATCGGCGGCGCTGCCCGGCGTGGGCAGCTCCTGGGCGCACGCCGGCGATCCGGCCGCCGCCGACCGGACCCGCGTCCTCGCCTGGGTGCTGGAGGCGGCCGCGGCGCGCGGCGTGCCGACGGTGCTCATCGTGGACGCGCCGGCGCCGCCGGCCCTGCTCAACCTCGGCTTCGACACGGTCCACCACGGCGACGCCGGAGTTCCGCTGCACCGGTTCAACCCGATCGCCGCGGACGGCGAGCGCGCCGAAGGACCGGTCCGGGCCCCCTCGCCGTGGCCGCTCGGCCCGGTGGCCGGCCGGCTCGCCGACCGGATCGGCGCCGCCGAGGCCGCGGTGGGCTGGGAGGAGCTGCCGGCGCTGCTGCGCGGCGCCACCACCGCCGTCGTGGCGGACGAGGCAGCCGCCGACCGGGCGCTGGTCTGCGGTGCCCGGGCGCTGGTGCTCGGCGGCAGCGGCGCCGCGGACGCGCGCGGCACCGGTGTTCCCGCCGACGTCGGCGCGCTCCGCTCCGACGCGGCCGAGCGCGAACTCGCGCGGCTGCAGGAGGCCGGCCCGCTGTCGCCCGCCGAAGTGCGCTCGGTGCTCCGCTCGGTGTTCTTCACCGACGCGGTCCCGGTCCGGCTCGCCGAGGTGTTCGCCGGCCTGGAGGCGGCCGCCGGCGCCGATATGCCGCTGGCCGGCCGCCGCGCCGCCGTGCTCGCCGAGCCGTTCGACGACACCGAGGCGCTCGCCCTCGCCGACGACGTGCTCAGCCAGACGCACCCGCCGGCCGAGGTCGTCGTGGCGCGCAGCGCCGAACCCTTCACCGGGGTCCAGCGTCTGCGCAGCTTCGGCATGGCGGTCCGCGTCGCCGACGTGCCGGCCGAGGCGCCGCTGGCGCGGCGCCGCGCGGCGCTCGCCGCAGCCGCCACGGCGCCCTGGTCGCTGCTGTGGAGCGGCGCACTGGGGCCGGGCGGTGCCGACCGGCTCGCCGACCTGGTGTGCGCCGCGGAGTGCTCGGGCGCCGACGCGGTCGGCGAGGCGGCCGGCGGAGCCGGCGGCGCGCACGCCTTCACCGGAGCGCTCGCGCCCGAACTGGTGCGGACCCGGCTGGTGGAGCGCGGGCTCGACCCGCAGACGTGGAACCGGCACGGTGCACGGCTGCTCGCCCTGGGGGTGGCGCCGTGACGGCGGCCGGGAGTGGAAGAGCGGAGAGGGCGGACGTGGTGAAGGAGTACAGCGGGGGCAGCCCACGGCGCGCCCTCGTCTACGGTGACGTGGACATGAACGTCATCGACGGGTCCGCGGTGTGGGCCCAGTCGACGGTGCAGGCGCTGGCCGCCGCGGGATGCCGGGTGACCCTGCTGCTGAAGGCGGAGGTCACCACCGACCGGCTGATCGCGCCGCTGGCGGATCTGGACGGCGTCGACGTCGTCCGGCCGCACGAGCAGGGGCTGGTGCGCGACGCCGGGCCGCGCGGCCTCACCCCGGAGCAGGCCGTCGGCCTGATCACCGGGCTGGACGCCGACGCGCGCTTCGACCTGGTCGTGGTCCGCGGGCGCCGGCTCGCCGTCGCGGCGGCGCAGGAGAGCGCGCTGGCCGGCCGGCTGTGGACGTACCTGACCGACGTGCCGCAGAGCGTGCCGGAGCTGACCGCCGGCGCGGTCTCCGAACTCACCGACATCGCGGTCGCCTCCCGCTACCTGCTCTGCCAGACCGAGGACCTGCGCTGCTTCCTGGAGTCGGCGGTTCCCGCGGCCGGGGGAAAGAGCGTGCTGACGCCGCCGGTCGTGGTCGTGCCGGACGATGCCGGCGCTGCCACCGCGGGCCCCGGCGGCGCCCCCGCCGCGGACGCGGCCGCCGGTGCCGCCGGTGCCGCTGACGGGCCGGTCGGCGAGCGGCGCCGTGCGCTCCGCCTCGTCTACACCGGAAAGTTCGCGCCGCGCTGGAACACCCTGGAGATGGCCGAGCTGCCCGCCGCGCTCGCCGACCGCGGGATCACCGCCGAGCTCGACATGGTCGGCGACAAGATCCACGGCGACCAGCCCGAGTGGGCGCGGGCCATGCAGCGCGCCCTGGAGGGCACGTCCGGCCTCACCTGGCACGGCGGTATGGCCCGCGCTGACGCCCAGCGCATCGCCGCGGCGGCCGACGTCGGCCTGTCCTGGCGCGACCCGTCGCTGGACGCCAGCCTCGAACTGTCGACGAAGGTGCTGGAGATGGGCGCCTCCGGGCTGCCCGTCGTCCTCAACCGCACGCCGGCGCACGAGGACCTGCTCGGCGCCGACTACCCGCTGTTCGCCGAGCCCGGCTCGGAGACCGGCGACGTCGCCGACGTGATCGCCCTGGCCACCGACCCGGAGCTGCGCGCCCTCGCGGCCGGCCGGTGCGCCGCGGCCGCCGCCGGCTTCCGGCTGGAACGGGCCGCGGAGCGGTTCGCCGCCCTGCTGGACGCGGCCTGCCCGCAGGGCCCGCCCGGAACCGACCCGCTCCGGCCGCTCAAGGTCGTCATCGCCGGGCACGACCTGAAGTTCTTTACCCGGCTCGCCGACCACCTCACCGCGCTGCCCGGGCTCGACGTCCGGCTGGACGAGTGGGAGTCGCTGCGCGCCCACGACGCCTACCGCAGCAAGGAACTCGCTGCCTGGGCGGACGTGGTGATCTGCGAGTGGTGCGGACCCAACGCGCTGTTCTACGCCAAGCACAAGCGCCAGGGGCAGCGCCTCCTGGTCCGGCTGCACCGGTTCGAGCTGTACGCGGAGTGGCCGCGCCGGCTCGACATCGAGAAGGTGGACGCGGTCATCTGCGTCAGCCCCTACTACGCCGACCTCACCCGGGAACGGGCCGGCTGGCCGCAGGACAAGGTCGTCACCCTGCCCAACTGGGTCGATGCCGCCCAGCTCGACCGGCCGAAGCTGCCCGGCGCCGAGTTCGCGCTCGGCATGATCGGCATCGCGCCGTCCCGCAAGCGGCTCGACCGCGGCCTGGAGGTGCTGCGCGAGCTGCGCCGCCGCGACCGGCGGTTCACCCTCGCGGTGAAGTCGAAGCAGCCGTGGGACTACTGGTGGATCTGGAACCGGCCCGAGGAGCGCGCCTACTACGAGCGCACCTACCGGGAGATCCGCCGCGACCCGCTGCTCTCCGACGGCGTCATCTTCGACCCGTTCGGTCCGGACGTCGCCGCGTGGCTGCGCCGCATCGGGTTCGCCCTCTCCACCAGCGACGACGAGAGCTTCCACCTGGCTCCCGCGGAGTGCGCCGCCTCCGGCGGCGTGCCGGCGGTGCTGGCCTGGCCGGGCGCGGACACCATCTACGGGCCGCGCTGGCTGCACCAGGACACCGCGGCGATGGCCGACGCGATCTACCGGACCGTCGCCGAGGGCCGCTTCGACGAGGCGCGCGCGGCCGCCAAGGCGGAGGTCACCGGCAACTACGCGCTGGACGCCGTCTGCGACATGTGGACCCGCCTCATCGTCGACGGCACTGCGCCCGAGCCGGTGCAGCTGCCCGCGCCCGAGCCGGCCGCCGTCTGAGCCGCAGAGCACTCCGCGGCACACGCAACGGGGCGGGCCCGGCACCGGAAATCCGGTGCCGGGCCCGCCCCGTTACGTGCTGTGCTGCCGCGGGAGGCCGCAGGGCCGGGGGTCAGCAGGCGGTCTGCGCGTCCGCTGCGCTCTTGCCGTCCGAGCCGGCGCCCCCGCCGCCTCCGCCGCTGCCTCCGCCGCCGGCTCCCTCCTTGAAGCCGTCCCAGTCCTGGGAGACCACGAGCTGCAGCGTGTCGCCGAGCACCGCGTTCTCCTCGGTGGTGGCGTTGGTCAGCTTCGCTGCGACGGCCTCGGCCTCCGCCTCCTTGCCCGGCGGGTAGTAGACGGTGGTGGCCGCAGGCACCTCGCCCATCGGGTTGCCGGTGCCGGCGGGCTGGAAGCCCATCCCGACCAGCCCGGCGGAGACCTCGTCGGCGAGGCCGGTGATGTCAGTGCCGTTCAGCACCTCCACCGAGATCGCGGACGGGTCCACGTCCGGCGCGTCGCCACCGCCGCCGGAGCCGCCGCTCTCGCCGCCTCCGCCGCTCTCGCCGCCGCCTTCGCCGCCACCGCCGCTGGAGTCGTCCTTGCTGCCGCCGCTGATCTCGTCGCTGGCGACCGACTCCCACAGCTCGGTGGCGTCCGGCTCATGCCAGGCGATCCGGTTCGGGTCGGCCGGGTGCGGCGTGTTGGGCACGGTGACGAACTCGATGTCGCCGAGGTCGACCTCGCGCATCGCCACCGCGATATCGCCCATCGCGGAGACGGTGAGCTTGTCGTCGGTGGTGAGTGAGTCGGCCACCGACCCGAGGAAGCCGTTGAGCGAGGTCGGACTGGACAGGATGTCGCCGCTCATGACCTCCTGCAGCATGGCGCCCATGAACTCCTGCTGCCGGTCGATCCGGGACAGGTCGCTGCCGTCGCCCTGGCCCTTGCGGGAGCGTACGAAGCCGAGCGCTTCCTCCCCGTCGAGCTTCTGCTCGCCGGCGTCCAGGTCGAGGTGGCCGGCGTTGGGGTCGTTGATCGGCTCGGGCACGCACATGGTGACGCCGCCCAGGGCGTTCACCATCTCCTTGAAGCCGATGAAGTCCAGGCTGACGAAGTGGTCGATGTGGACGTTGGTCAGGCCCTCGACCGTCTTCCACAGGCATTGCACGCCGCCGTTGTTCATCGCCTCGCCGACCATGGCGGTGTGCGCGTCCTGGCCCGGCTTGTCGTCGGTCGGGTTGCAGGCCGGCTGGTCCACCACCGAGTCGCGCGGGATGTTCACCAGGGTGGCGCTGTCTTTGGCCGGCGACACGTGGGCGATGGCGAGCGTGTCGGGGCGCTCGCCCTCGGCGTCGCCGTAGTCGGCGTTGTCACCGCTGCGCACGTCGGAGCCGATGACCAGGATGTTGACGACACCGTCGAGCCGGGTGGGACGGTCGCCGAAGGCGTCGGTGTCGATGCTCTCCTGGTCGATCTTGTTGTAGATGTTCCAGTAGATGCCGTAGCCGGTGAGCATGCTGCAGATGAGCAGGCCGGTGGTTACGACCGCGATGATGCGGCGCGGCGAGAGCGCCCGCCGCGCTGCGGCGTGTCCCCGCGAGGACGCACGTGGTGAGGGGCGATTTCGTGGCATCGGGAACCAAAGGGTGAGACGTCAGGACAGGGGCCGGATGTCGCCCGAGGGCGGGGGGAGTGCCTCCGACAAGCTGGCGGGGGACGCACCGAGGAGGGCGGTGGCGTGCTCCATATCGAGCCGTGATTGCAGGTTATCCGAATCGATACCCGGGGTGAGGATGAGCGGAGTCTCGCTGACCAGGGCGGCGAGGAGGGCGTCTGCGAGCGCTGCGGGGGGCAGCTCCGCGGACGCCGCGGCGGTGTCCGCGCCGTCCGCACCGCCGGCTGCGGTGAGGATCGCCACACGGTCGTCCGCGGTCAGGGCCCACTTCTGGGCGCGTTCCCGGGCCGCGGCCGCCAGCTCGGCTCCGGTGCTGGCCGCCGGAAGGCTGCCGCTGGCCACCTCCAGGGCCAGCGCGGACGCCGCCGGCGGGGGGCCGGTGAAGGCGTCCGGATACACGCGCACCTCGTCGGCGTAGTCGAGCGCCGCGGGCGGGCAGTCCGGCAGCGGTGCGCCCAGCGGGTGCAGCGACACCGCGACGGCCTCCTGCGCCGGGCCGTCCAGCGCCGCCTCGATGCGCCCGCCGTGGGTGACCTCGATGTCCGCCTCCGGGAGCGCCGCCCCCGAGGCCCCGGGCAGCACCGGGACGACTCCCGTGTTCCAGCAGGAGACCAGCCACACCAGGGTCTGCCAGTGCGCCGGAAGTACGATCGCGACGCGGTCGCCCGGCGCTGCGCCGAGGCCGTCGAGCAGCAGGTGGGAGGTCTTGGCGACCCAGTTGCCGAAGGTGGCGCAGGAGAGCTCCACCCGGCCTGAAGTCCGGGCGTCATAGGCCGTGACGAACGGGCGGTCGGGGGCCCGGGCTGCAGCGCGCCAGAGCTCGGCAGGGGTGTCCGCGGACAAAGTGGGGTCCTTCGCTGGTGCGGGTCGCCTCGCGGGCTCACGGGGGGCGAGACGTCGCACATGCTACTCGCCGGTCGCACCAGTGGTCACAGTCTGCCCATGCCGCCGGACCCGGAGTTGTTGCGCGGGGCGGCGGATCGCGGTCCGGTACCTTCGCTCGGGGGTGCCCGCCGGGTGCCCCGCCCGGATCGCGGGAAGCACTCGCGGACGGCGCCGGCAGCGCCGGCGCGCCACCGCCCGGCACCGCACCGGGCGGCGCGGAAGTGCCGGTTCGGCGGGGCGGCCCTGCCGCGGCGCCGGATGAACCGGCAGACTCGGTACCGGCGGCGCGGCACTGCGCCGCATGAGGGGGCGGTACGACGGCGTTCCGCGCGCCGCTGCTCCGGCCCGGCGCCCGCGGCCGCACCCGAATATCCGCACCGACCGCCCATCCAGAACACCGCCGGGCCCCGCAGCGGGCCGGCGCCTGCCGACGAAGGACCCGCCGTGAGCGAGCCCCGCCCTCTGACCGACGCCGACCCGCGCCGGATCGGCCCGTTCCGCCTGCTCGGCCGGCTCGGCGAGGGCGGCCAGGGAACGGTCTACCTGGCCGAGGCGCCGGACGGCGCCCGGGTCGCGGTGAAGACCCTCGCGCCGTCCGCGCTCGACGCCCCCGACCAGCGCCGCCGGTTCCAGCGCGAGGCCGAAGCCGCGCGCACCGTCGCGTCCTTCTGCACCGCCGCCGTGCTCGCCGCGGACTTCGACGCATCGCCGCCCTACATCGCCAGCGAGTACGTCGAGGGCCCGTCGCTCGGCGCCGCGGTGCGCGACCGCGGCCCGATCACCGGCTCCGACCTGGACCGGCTGGCCGTCAACATCGCGACCGCCCTGGTCGCCATCCACGAGGCCGGCATCGTGCACCGCGACCTCAAGCCGGACAACGTGCTCCTCGCCCAGGGCGGCGCGCGCGTCATCGACTTCGGCATCGCCCAGCTGCCGGTGTCGGCGGCGACCCGAACCTCCAGCACCGTCGGCACGCCGGCGTTCATGGCGCCCGAGCAGATCGACGGATCCGGCGCAGGCCCGGGCACCGACGTCTTCGCATGGGGCTGCGCGGTGGCCTACGCCGCCACCGGACGGCTGCCGTTCGCCGGGCAGACCGTGCCCGAGGTGCTGCACCGCATCGTCTCCGGAGCCCCCGACCTGGCCGGCGTTCCGGCGCGGCTGCTCGGCCCCGTTCAGGCCGCGCTCGCCAAAGACCCGGCGCAGCGGCCGCCGTCCCAGGACCTGCTGATGATGCTGCTCGGCCGCAAGGCTCCGCCGCCGGCCGCGGTGCCGGTGGAGTCGGCGCCGACCCGGGTTGAGGGGGCGAGCGCCGCGGACACTCGGGTCGCGCCGAAGAGGCGCGGCCGCCCGCTGCTCATCGCCGCTGGCGTCCTCGCGCTGGCGGCCCTCGTCGCCGCCGCGGCCTACCTGATCGGGCTCCGCGGCGGGGGCCCCGCGCCGGGCGCGTCGCCGACCGAAGGGGCCGGCGGCGGGGAGAGCGGCACCTCGGCCTCCCCGTCCCCGTCGCCGTCGCCCACCGGCCCCAGCTCGGAGCCGATGGTCGTCCCCGAGTTCACCACCGAGTTCGAGGGCGACTGGGAAGCGGTCCAGGGCACCGCCCTGTGGGAGATGCCGCTCAGCGAAGGCGAGCGCACCGCCACCCTGGAGAACGACGACGACGGCGACTGCTTCTACGACCTCACCCTGACCGAGGGCTACGCCGACCCCACCGAGGGATACACCGCCGAGGTCACCGACCGCGGCGAGGGCGAAGAGTGCACCGCCCCGGCCGCAGAGACCGCCCGGATCACCCTCGACGGCGGCGTCCTGGCCGTCGACCTGGAACAGGTGGACGGCGGCACCGCCTCCTTCCAGATGCGCGCCCAGGCCGACTGACCCCGGGCACCGGACCCGCCGCCGTCCCAGACACCGGACCGCGGCTGCCTCCGTCTGGTGCCGGCGCGCTCAGCGGGCAGCGACCCGGAGCGGCTAGGGCCTATCGGGTGGACACCTGCCCTGCTGCACGGCGCCCTGGCCCGCCCCTCGCGGCGTTCTCCTCTCCTCGAAGAGGAAAACCCGCCCTGACTCCCTCGTCGGCCGTGCGACGGGTGCACCGCCGACACCGCTCGCGGTGAACGCCATCCACCCGGCAGGCCCCGGTGCCGTCAGCGGACGGACGCCCGCCCGGCCGCGGAGGCCGCGGGGCACACTGGACGCCGGTCTGCGGGCGGCCAATGCGGCGCGCCCGCGTTTCCGGAGAGCGGCCGGACGACCTCCCCCCGTGCGTCTCCGGACGGGTCCCGCTGCTCCGTCAGGGGCCGCGTGGGGTGGCCCGGGCCGACCGCGGAGTGGGGGCGGTGCGGGCTCTACGCGGCGCAGTTCGCCTCCGGTGCACCCGTCCTGGGGTGTCTGCCCCTCCGCCCGCTCGGGGCGCAGGCGGAGGGGATTCCCTGCACTGCTGCGGGCAGGCGGGGCACGGCGGACGCCGGCCTGCCCCGGCCATGCGGGGGTCGGGAGAGCCGGGCGGCTCCGTGCCTCTCTTCCCCCGCTGGCGCAGCTCGGAGCCCGGGGCTGGGAGGCCGGAGCGCTGCGCGCGGACCGGCGGCGCGGTGCATCCGGCGGGCGGTCCGCCCGGCCGCGCCGATTGCGTGCGCGGGCGGGGGACGGCATCGCCCGCGATCCGGCCTGCCAGCGGGGCGGGGCGCCCGCACCGCGGCTGCGCAGTGCGCGGGGCGGGGGAGCGGCAGGCTCCCGACGGTGCCCGGAGCCGGCGGGCCCGCGGCGGCGCGACTTCCGCTCCGATGCGCGCCCATGCGGCCTGAGCGTGCACGGACTGGCACACTCGCCTGCATGCCGTCGTACCCGGGCCGCGTCTTCGCGGCCGCCACCGTGCTGCCGGCCGCCGGGCTGGCGGCGTGGCTCGCGGTGGCCTTCCCGCTCCTGCTCGCCGGCGTGTTCACCCCCGTCCTCGGCGCCGTGCTCGGCGGCCCCGCGGTCGCCGCGGCGCTGTACGCGGCGGCCCGCTGGACTCCTGCGCTGCCCGCGCGCTCCGGTCAGGCCGCGCCTGAACCGTGGTGGCCGGTTCTGCTCACCGGCGCCATCGCACTGGCGTTCGCCGCCGTGCAGCTCCTCTACCACGCCGAAGCGCTCGTCGTCCGCCGCGATCCGTCCTCCTACGCCCAGTTCGCGATCTGGATCGCGGGCGAGGGGTCGCTGCCGATCCCGCAGGGCCGGGACCTGATCGCCGGCAACGATCCCGGGCTCACCTACGAGAGCCTCGCCTTCTACGCCGTGGGCGACGAGATCTGGCCGCAGTTCCTCGCTGGGGCGCCGCTCGTCTACGCGATCGGGCACTGGATCGCCGGACCGGCCGGCATGGTGCTGGTCCCGCCGATCGTCGGGGGCCTCGCGGTGCTGACGTTCGGCGGGCTCACGGCGCGGCTGGTCGGCGCGGGCTGGGCGCCGCTCGCGGCCGGTCTGCTCGCCGTCACCCTGCCCGAGCAGATCACCGCCCGCTCCACCTACAGCGAACCCGTCGCCCAGGTGCTCCTGCTGGGCGCACTCAGCCTCGCGATCGACGCCCTCGCGCGCAGCGCGCCGCTCCGCGGCCGCTGGGGGCTGCCGCACGCGCTGGCCGGCGCGGCCGGCTTCGTCTTCGGGCTCGGCCTGCTGGTGCGCATCGACGCGCTGCGCGACCTGCTTCCCGTCGTCGTCTTCCTCGGCATCTGCCTCCTGGCCCGCCGCGCGCAGGCGGTGCCGATGGCCCTCGGCCTCGCGGCCGGCACCTGCTACGGCCTGATCGCCGGATTCGGCCTGTCGCGGCCCTACCTCGACCACCTCTCCGACTCCCTCGACCCGCTCCTCGCGATCTGCGCCGCGGTCCTCGTCGCCACCGCCGTCGCGACCGCGGCGCTGTGGCGGCGCGGCCTGCCGCCCCCCGGCCGACCGCGGTGGCTCCCGACCGCTGCGGCGGTCCTCGTCGCGGCGGCCGCCGCCGGGCTCGCGCTGCGGCCGCTGCTGCTGCCGGAGTACGGCCACGGCGACCAGGCCACCGCCGACTTCGTCGGCCAGCTGCAGCGGATCGAAGGGCTCGCCTACGAGCCGGACCGCAACTACTACGACATGAGCCTGTACTGGGTCGGCTGGTACGCCGGCCCGGTCACCGTCGTCGCGGCCACCGCGGGCGCCGCGCTGCTCGTCCGCCGCATCCTGCAGGGCAGGGCCCCGGACTGGGTGCTGCCGACGATGGTGCTGGCCTGGTCGGTGGCCGCCACGCTGGCGCGGCCGGCGATCACCCCCGACCACCCGTGGGCGAGCCGCCGCCTCGTCGTGCTGGTGCTGCCCGCGTTCATCCTGTTCGCCGTCTGGTTCGCGGACTGGGTGGGCCGCCGGATCGCGCTCCCCGGCCCCACCGCTGCCGTCGCGGCCCTGCTGCTGGTGGTGCCGGCGGCCGTCACCGCCGCCGGCGCGATGGGCTACCGCTCCGACGCGGGCAGCGTGGACGCCGCCGACCGGCTCTGCCGCGCGCTGCCACCGGATGCCTCGGTGGTGCTGGTCGACGGGGTCGGCCACTATTACGGCCAGCTCATCCGCGGCATGTGCCGGGTGCCGGTGGCGTCGGCGGCGGCCGATCTGGACGCGGTCGCGCGCGCCGTCGACGGCATCCGCGCCCGCGACCGGACGCCGGTCCTCGCGGCGGAGAACCAGGAGGCGCTGCTGGGCTTCGTGCCGGCGGACAAGACCCAGCACGTGTTCCGTGTCGAAGCGGAGCAGGACCCCAGCACGCTGATGGAACCGCCGACGGGCTCGTGGGCGTTCACCGGCAACATCTGGATCGCCGTCGAGCCCAAGCGCGCCCCGGCCCCGGGCGACGAGCGCCCCGCGCCGGCGCGGGGCGCCGCATCCGGCGGTACCGCGGAGACCGAGACAGGAGTGGACCGACCGTGACCCTGGACCCTGACGCGCGCCGGGAGACGGCGCTCAGCGAGGCCGGCCGCGCCGCGCCCGGAGCCGAGGACGCCGCCGCCATACAGGTCTCCGCGGCCGGCGCAGCCGCGCCGGCCGATGCGGCCGCGCAGGACAGCCCGGCCGGGGCGGTGGAGGGCGGTGCACCGCCGACGGTGAGCATCGTGCTGCCCTGCTTCAACGAAGAGGCGCACGTCATCGACGAGGTCGAGCGCATCTGCGCCGCGATGGACGCTTCGCCTTACCGGTACGAGCTGCTCGCCGTCGACGACGCCTCCACCGACGCCACCCTGGAGCGGCTGCGCGCCGCCGAGCAGCGCTTCCCGCACCTCGAAGTCGTCGCCTTCGGCCACAACGGCGGCGCCGGCACCGTACGCCGGCTCGGTACCCAGCGGGCCCGCGGCTCCATCGTGGTGTGGACCGACGCCGACATGAGCTATCCGAACGAGCGCATCCCCGAGCTCGTCGGGATGCTGCAGCAGGACGCCGGCCTCGACCAGGTCGTCGGTGCGCGGGTCACCGAGGCGGGGACGCACAAGGTGCTGCGGGTGCCCGCCAAGTGGGTGGTGCGCAAGATCGCCGAGCGGCTCACCAACAGCCGCATCCCCGACCTCAACTCGGGCCTGCGGGCGTTCCGCCGCAGCGTGTCGCTGCCCTATCTGCGGCTGCTGCCGCCCGGGTTCTCCTGCGTCACCACGATCACCCTGGCCTTCCTGTCCAACCAGCACCGCATCGCCTACGTGCCGATCGATTATGCGAAGCGGTCCGGTTCGTCGAAGTTCCACTTCATCCGGGACGCCTACCGCTACCTGCTGCAGGTGCTGCGGATGGTGATGTACTTCAACCCGCTCACCGTGCTGATGCCGCCGGCGCTGTGGCTGTTCGGCATCGGCACCGCCAAGTTCGTCTTCGACCAGGTGCGCAACCCGCTCTACATCCCCAACAACACGGTGATGCTCCTCATGACGGGGCTGCTGATCGGCGCGATGGCGCTGCTCGCCGACCTCATCGTGCGGTCGCGGAACGGAGCGTGAGGCGGTGCGCATCGTGCTCGCCGGACCCGCCCACCCCTACAAGGGCGGCGGCGCCCGGCACACCACCGAGCTGGCGCACCGCCTGGCGCGAGCGGGCCACCCGACCGTGCTGGAGACCTGGCGCGCCCAGTACCCGGCCGCGCTCTACCCGGGCGTGCAGACCATCAGCGAACCGGAAGGGCCCGAGTACCGGCCCCTCCGCCGCGACCTGGCCTGGTACCGCCCGGACAGCTGGGTGCGGGCCGGGCTGCGCGCGGGCCGCGCGGCCGACCTAGTCGCGGCCGCGGTGCTCACCCCGGTCCAGGCGCCGGCCTACACCGCGCTGCTCGCCGCGGCCCGGCGCCGCGCCCGGACCGCCGTCGTCGCGCACAACGTCCTGCCGCACGAGCCGCGGCCGGGCGACTCCGCGCTGATGGCCGCCCTGCTCGGCCGCGCCGACACCGTCATCGTGCACTCCGCGGAGCAGGCCGAACTGGCCCGCGGCCTCGTGCCCGGCGCCGACGTGCGCGTCGCCGAACTCCCGCCGCATCTGCCCGCGCCGGCGGATGCGGGCACCGCCGCATCCGGGGACGGTGCGGGGGCGGAGCCCGGCGGGGCCGCAGCGGCCGGAACAGCGCCGGAGAGCCGTCCGCCGCACTTCCTCTTCTTCGGCATCGTCCGCCCCTACAAGGGCGTCGACGTGCTGCTGCGGGCCTTCGCTGCCGGGGCGGGCCCGGATGCGCGGCTCACCGTCGCCGGGGAGTTCTGGGGCGGCTCCGGGGAGCTGGCCGCCCTCGCGCGAGCGCTGGGCATCGCCGACCGGGTGGAGCTGCGCGAGGGCTACGTCCCGGCGGCCGAGGTGCCCGCGCTGTTCGCCGGGGCCGACGCGCTGGTGCTCCCGTACCGGACCGCCACCGCCACCCAGAACGTGTGGCTCGCCCGCGCCCACGGCCTGCCGGTGATCGCCACCCGCGCCGGAACCCTGCCGGACCGGATCGCCGACGGCGCGGACGGGCTGCTCTGCGCGCCCGGAGACCCCGGCGACCTCGCCCGCGCCCTGGAGGCCTTCCGCGACCCCGCCACCGCCGCGCGCCTCCGCTCCGGGGCCCAGAAGGCGGCTCCGGCCGCCGAAGCCGACCGCCTCTGGTCGGCGTACGTCCGCGCCCTCACCGCGCCCTAGGGCGTACCCGCCCGCGCAGTGCAGTGGGCGCCGGCGGATCAGCGGCGGCGGGCCGCGGCCGCGGCGACGGCCGCGCAGAGGAGGTCGGCGACCGTCATGACCAGTCGGGACAGGGCGGCGACGACGAGCGCGGCGCCCGGATCGAGGAGCGGGGCGAGGGCGACCACGAGGACCAGTTCGCGCACGCCGAGGCCGGCCGGCGCGATCACGAAGAGCACGCCCAGCGTCCACGCCAGCGCGTAGGCGCCGGTCGCGGCGGCGAACAGGGCGGCCCCGCCGGGGGCGGAGCCGGTTCCACCGTCGGCGGCGCCGGCGGCGAGGACGCCGATGTGCACGGCGAGCGGCACCCAGGCCGCCAGGGTCCAGCCGATCGCGGCCGCCATCGGCCCCGCCCCGATCTGCAGCGACGCGATGTCGCTGGCGGGGCGCCGGAGCAGCCGGAGCGCGGCGCGCAGGCAGCGCGTCACCACCGCGGGGTGCAGGGCGGCCAGGAGCACGGGCGCGAGGGCGAGCGCCCACCACCAGCGGCGCGCGGCGTCGGCGGAGGTGAAGGGGAGCGTGCCGGCGGCCACGGCGAGGTTCACAGTGAGTGTCACGGCGACGGCCAGCACCGTGGCGGAGGCCCCGAGATGGCGGGCCACCTCCCGGTCCCGGGCCAGCTCCACCTGCGCGGCGAACGCCCACACCGACCCCGGCAGGTACTTGCCGAGCTGGCCGACGAAGACGATCCGGGCCGCCTGAGCCGCCGGCAGCGGCGCGCCGAGGCCGGCCAGCAGCGCGCGCCAGGCGAGCATCTGGCCGGCCAGCCCGAGCGCGGCGGCGCCCACCGCGGCCACCGGTACCCATCCGGGCAGCGCGGCCAGCGCCGCGCCGGCCTCGTCCCACCGGGCCCACAGCGCAACGGCGGCGCAGGCGAGGACGACCGCGAGCACCGCGAACCGCACCCGCCGGTCGCCCCGCAGCCGGCCGATTCCCCGGCGCACTCGCTCCAGCACGCCGGCCAGCGTATCGAGCCGGCCCCGCCCGGCCGGGTACCCCGCGCTCCGGCAGGGCCACCGTCTCCGCCGGCCGCGGCGCCATGCGCCGGCCAGGCAGCCCGGGGCGCCCCGATGCGTCCGGCAGCAGACGGCGAGCGGACCGGGCGGGATGCAGCGCGAAGCGGGTATGCACGCCGCCGTTCGGAGGGGGTGGCGAGCGGGCGGGCCACCGCGGGCGGACGGGAGTGCCGTCCCGCGAGCCGGGCGCGCCCGGAAGGTGCGCGGCAGCGGACGCGAGCCGCGGCCCGGTCGGGCAGCAGGGCGGAGCGGTACGCAGGGGGCCGGCCGCGGGGGTTGTCCTGCAGTGGGAGGGCCGGAGCGCCTTCTCCGAGCCTGCGGAGCGAGCTGCGCACTGGCGCAGGGAACGGTCAGTCCGGGCGCTTGCCGAGAACGCCCGGCGGCGGACGCCGCGTCCGCGGGTCGGGGCGGGGACGCAGCGGCGGGGTATCTCCGCCGCCGGGCGGGCGGGCTCCCGGAGCTGCCTCCCGCGCCGGGATGCAGCGCGGAGAAGTACGCACGCCGCTGTTGGGTGGGGCGGCCGGGCGGGTGGGCCGGCACGAGGGTCCCGACCCGGGGCCGGCACGGACCGGGCAGGCGGAGCGGGGGGACCCGGTAGCACGGGCGCTGCTGGAAGTTGCGCGACGGCACACCCGGGCTGCGGCCCGGGCGGGAAGGGGGCGCTTGGGGTCCTGCCGCGGGGGAGTGCCTTCCCGCGCGCCAGATACGGGATGTGCCGGTCAAGAGGTGCTGGGACGGTCAGCCCAGGCACTTCCGGAAGGTGCGCGGCAGTGGGCGTGCGGGCTGAAGCGGGTGCAGGGGGCCGGCGGAGCGGGTGGGCCGCCACCGGTGGAGGCGGAGCGCCGTCCCGCGCCGGCCGGTGCGGGCCCGGGGGTCCGGGGCGGCCGCAGGCACGCGGCAGTGGTGCGGAGCGTGGTCCGCGCTGGGCGCGGCGCCGAGGGCGTGTGTGGTGGGTGGCGTTTGTCGCGAGCGGTGTCGGCGGTGCACCCGCCGCACGGCCGGCGAGGGGGTCAGGGCGGGGTTTTCCTCCTCGATTGAGGAGAACGCCGCGACGGGCGCGCCAGGGCGGCGCGCAGCAGGGCAGTGGTCCACCTAACACGCCCTAGGGTTGGGGCCGTGGGAATCACTGACGCCGTTGCCTTCGCCGGACACCGGGTGCATATCTGCCGCCAGCGGGAGGCATCGACCCTGCTCGACTGGCTCGGCCGCGATCTGCGCGGTCGAACCGTCCTCGACGTGGCCGGCGGCGACGGCTACTGGGCCGGCCAGGCGCGCCGCCGCGGGGCGCACGCGCTCTCGGTGGATCTGGCGCGCGGCAAGATGCTCCGCGGCGCGCGGCTGCGCGACGCCCCGGGCCTCATCGAAGGCGACGCCTTGGCGCTGCCGCTCCGCGACGCCTCGGTGGACGCCGTGCTGTCCGTCTGCGCCATCGAGCACTTCGCCGACGGCGGCGCCGCGCTGGACGAGATCGCGCGGGTCCTCAAACCCGGGGGAACGCTCGCCATGTCGGCGGACTGCCTGTCCCGGCGGGGGGAGTGGCCGCACCTGTTCACCGCGCACAGCCGCCGCTACGACGTGCGCAGCACCTACACCCACGAAACCCTCACGGCGCTGCTGGCTGAGCGCGGACTCGCAGTCCGTGAGCACAGCTACCAGTTCCGATCCCGCGCCGCCGAGCGCGCCTACCTGACGCTGTCGGCGTACGGCGGCCGCTACGGCTTCAACGCGGCCGCGCCGCTCATCCCCCTGATCGCGCTCTCCGACCGCACGTCGCCCAACACCCGCGGCAGCATCGTCCTGCTCCGCGCGGAGAAGCCTGCGGCCCCCGATCCGGACCGCTCCGCCGCCGCTGCCGCCCGGCAGGCAGACTGACCGCTCTGCGGACAGGCGGGCCGGCTGCGGCCGGATCCGGCCGCAGCCGGCCCGCGGGCACACCCGGCCGGCCATTGCCGCGTCCCACTGCGGGTACCGGCCAGGCGGCGCCCAGCGCGGCCCGGCAGGCGCGCCCCGAACGGCTTCGGCCGGGCAGGGGCCCGCCCCGTGCGGCCTCCGTGCCCCGTGCTGCGCAGCGCTGCCGGCGCCGGGCTTCGCTCCGCCCGTTCGGCGCAGGGCCGCGCCGCGGCAAAGCGGACGATGCGTGCGCTACACCGCACTCCGGGCGGGCGCGGCGCTGCGACACGGTGGGATGGCACACCGATTGCGGCGCTGTTAAGGCTCCTTTAACCGTTGGGCGGTACCGTGACCGCCGGGCGGGCAATACGGGGGTATCGCTGTGCTAACCGAATGCAATCGGATCGACGTCGACGATGTGCTCCACCTGCGGGCTGCAGCATTCGGCGCGGCCGGCGGAGGGCCGGACCTCGTCATGGTGCCGTCCGGCGGCGGGGATCCGGTCGAGTGCGCCGTCGAGTGGGACGGGGCGGACGGAACCGCGAAGCTTCCGGCGGACCGCATCACCGCCGGCTCGTGGGAGGTCGGCTGGACCCGCGGCGGCCGCAGCGGCCCCGTCACCACCACCGATCCCGGCCTGAACCTCGGCGACCGCGCGGCAGCTCTGGAACAGCCCCGCAGCATCCGGCTCACCCCGGGCCGCGCCGCTGACGGCCGCATGCTCGTCCATGCCGAGCCCGTCGCCCCCTATGCCGAAGTGCAGTGGATCGACACCGCGGCCGCCGCCGAAGGGGTCACCGTCTCCGGGGTGCTCGCCTACGCCGCCGACCCCACCGCGGCGGAGGGAGGGGAGCCGGTGGTCGTCGTCCGCCAGCGCGAACTGGACGGGCTCCTCGTCCTGCCCGCCCGGCTCCACCGGCGCGCCTTCTCCTGCACGATCCCGCTGGCTCCGATCGCGGAGCGGTACCGCCCCGAGCGGCCGCACAACGAGTGGGACCTCTGGCTCGCGCCGAGCGGCCTCGCGGGCCCGGCAGGTCCGGCCCCCGACCCGGCCGCGGAGCTGCGGATCGCCGCGCACTTCGACGATGTCGCCGGTAAGAAGCGCAAGGCCGTCTACCCGGAGACCGCTTTCCCCGCCGGCGAGTCCGGCCTGGACGGCTCGGTGCGCGTCGGCCCCTACTTCACCGTCGCCGACGAGCTCTCCCTCCTCGCTGCCGCCGAGCCCCCCGCGGCCGCCGAAGCGGACCCGCCCTGGCAGGACACCGGCGCCGGAGTGGCGCAGCCGCTCGCCGCGGGCGAGGGCGCCGAACCCGCAGTGCCCGGCGGGGCCGGCGCCCCCGCGGACAGCGCGGCGCCTCCGAACGGTGCGGCGCCCCGTGCCCGCGCCGCCTTCCGGGCGGCGCGCGGCAGGGCCCGCGGAGGTGCAGGAGACGGCCGCGGCGCGGCATGGGAGCACGCCACATGAAGATCGCCTTCGTCATCGCCAACGCCTACGGCATGGGCGGCACCGTCCGCACCGTGTTCACCGTCGCCGGCGGGCTCGCCGCGCGGCACGACGTCGAGATCGTCAGCCTCGTCCGCCACCGCGAGGAGCCGTTCTTCACCGTGCCCGACGGCGTTCGGGTCACCTCGCTCGCCCGCGTCGGCGAGTCGGCCCGCCCGGCCGACCGGGACTCGGGAAAGCAGGCACGGCGGATCATCCCCCAGCCTGAGCGCCGCCGGAACAAGAGCTTCACCACCGCAGCGGTCGCGGCGCTCCGCCGCTACCTGCGCACCACCCGCGCCGACGCGGTGATCGGCACCCGGCCCGGCATCAACCTGCTGCTGGCCTCGTGGACGCCGCGGCACGTGCTCGCCCTGGGCCAAGAGCACGTCAATCTGGGTGAGCACGCGCCCGAGGTGCGCGCCGCCATAGCGCGGCTCTACCCGCGGCTCGACGGGCTGACCGTGCTCACCAACGCCGACTGCGCCGCCTACAGCCGCCTGTTCGGCCGGGACGCACCGGCACCGACCGTGCTGCCCAACCCGCTGCCGCCCGGCCCGCAGCCGCGCAGCACCCAGGCCAACCCGATCATCGCGGCCGCCGGCCGGCTGTCGCCGATCAAGCAGTACCCCAAGCTGCTCGACGCGTTCGCCCCGGTCGCCGCCGACCATCCGGAGTGGCGGCTGCGCATCTACGGCGGCGGGCGGCAGGCCGAAGAGCTGCGCGCCGCCATCGCCCGCCGCGGCCTCGGCAACCAGGTGCAGCTCATGGGCCGCACCGCGGACCTGTCGACTGAGCTCGCCAAGGCGTCGCTGCTGGCGGTGAGCTCCCGGGTCGAGGGCTTCGGCATGACCCTCATCGAGGGGTTCGCCGCGGGGCTGCCCGCGGTCAGCTTCGACTGCCCGCACGGGCCCCGCGAGATCATCTCCGACGGCCGCAACGGCCTGCTCGTGGCCGATCAGGACGTCGACGCGCTCAGCGCCGCGCTCCGCCGGATGGTGGCCGACGACGCGCTGCGCCGCCGGATGTCCGCCGGAGCGCTGGAATCCTCCTCCACGTATGCGCTCGAAGGGGTCCTCGCCCGGTGGGAGCACTTTCTCGCCGATCGCGCGAAGCGGCGGGCGGTTCATCGGAATTTGCCCCGGTTTGTTCCTGCGTTGAGTCGGCGCTGGAGGGCGGCTATCTAGGGTCGTCGCAGGCCGGCCAGCACGCCCGGCCGCACCGCGACGGGGGGAGCCGCACGCATGCTGGTCGAGGCGAGCCGGGTACGCGACGACGACGTACTCGAACTGATCACGGCGGCCCCGCCCCAGCGACGGGCGTCCCTCACCTTCGTGCCGACCAAGTCCGCGGCGGAGCGCGGCGTCCGCCGGGTGCGGCGCCGGGCCCGCATCGACGGGCGCCGAGTGGAGGTCGACCTCTCCGGCCTCCCGGACGGCACCTGGGTGCTGCGGTGGACCACCGGCGGCCCGCTCAGCCGCGTCTGGGACCCGATCGAGACCGCCGACCCCTGCTTCAGTGAACTCGACGCGCTCTCCTACGCGCGCCGGCACCGCACCCGCACCTTCACCGCGGTGCGGACCGGCGGCGGCCGGCTGCGGGTGCGCGCCGCCACCGCGCGCCCGCACGCGGAGCTGCGTACGGTCGACGCCGACGGCAGCGGGCTGACCGTGTCCGGCTTCCTCGCCTACGTGCCCGAGGTGCCGCCGGGCGCGGCGGTGGAGCTGGTGGCCGCCGCGGGCGGCGCCGAACGCCGGCTGCCGGTCCTGCTGGACGGGCGCGACTTCACCTGCACCATCCCCGCCGCGGTGTTCGCGCCCGGCGCGGTACTGGGCCCTGCGGCCGACGAGGCCGCCGCCGTTGAGCGGGCGAGGCCGGTGTGGACGCTCACCGTCCACGGCGCCGCCGCCGCTCCGCTGCCCTGTGCGGTGCGCTGCGACGGTGTGGCCGACAAGCGGCACAAGGCGTCGTTCCCGCGGTGTATCGCGGCGCTGCCCAACGGACGCGCCGTCGCCTTCCGCCCCGCCTTCGCCGCCGGCGACCGCCTCGTCGTCCGCGCCGAGCCCGCCGCACCCCAGGGGGCGCCGAGCGCCGCGTACGCCACGGGCGCGGAGCCCGAGCGCCACCGGCCCGCGGTTCCGACCGCACGTTCCGACTCCGACCCGGCCCCCGCCCCGCCCCGCCCGCACCGCGCTCCGGAGCCCAGCGCCCCGACCCGGGCCGGCTCGGCGAGCCAGCCCCAGCGGGCCGCCGCACGGACGGCAGCGGCCTCCGCGCCGGGAGGCAGCGCCTCCTTCGCCCTGCCGCGCACGCTCGCGATCAGGCCGGTGGCCCAGGCCGTCCCCGCCTCGCCGAGCGCACCGCCGAAGGGCGGCGGATCCACCGCGGCCGCGCCGGCTCCGGAGGCCGGGGGCGCAGCGCCCGGCCGCAGCGCTGCCCGGCCGGCGCCAACCGCCCGATCCGGGCCGGGCGCTCTCGGTCCCGCGGCGCCGAGGCGGCCGCACCCGGGCAACCTGCGGAAGGACGGCGGGTCTGGTCCCGCCGCTTCCGCCGCGCCGGCACAGGACGGCGCGAGCGGGCCGGCCCCGTTGGCAGCGGACTCCGGTCTTCCCGGCGGGCGCCCCGGCGAACACGCGGGCTCCGGTGCCGACGGCCGGGTCGAACCGTCTGCGCTGGGCCGTGCTGGTGCCCGGCCGGCCCCGACCGCCCGCTCTCGGCCTGGCGCCTTCGGCCCCGCTGGGCCGAGCCTGCAGTCCAGCGATCCGCTGCAGTCTGACCGGTCTCGCTCGGGCTCGGCCGGGCGCGCGGAACCGGCGCCGGCTGCGCGGCCGCCGGAAGGCGGCGGCGGGTCGCCGCGTGGCGGCCGCGCCGGATCGGCTCCGCACGCCGGCGGTCCCCCGGGGGACGGGCTTCCGCCGGCCGTTCCGCAACGGGGCGCCCGGTCTGAGCGGGTTCCCCCGGACGGCCGCACCGGGCCGGACCGCACCGGCCGGGACAGCGCCGGGCCGGGCCGCAAGGCGGGGGAGGCGGGCCGGTGAAGGTCGCCTTCCTGATCGCCAACGCCTACGGCATGGGCGGCACGATCCGCTCCACCGTCAACCTCGCCGCCGGGCTGGCGGCGCGGCAGCACGACGTGGAGATCGTGAGCCTCGCCCAGGGCGCCGCGCGCCCGTTCTTCCCGGTCGACCCGGCGGTCGGGATGCGCTCGCTCACCTGCGCGGCGAGCTGGCGGGACCGGCCCGAGCCCGATCGGGCCACCGCCGCGCTGGAGCGGGAGCCGGCCGAGGCCGTGCCCGCCTCCGAGGCCGAGCGCAGCACCGCGGTGTTCAACGCCGCCACCGAGCGCGCCGTCCGCGAGTACCTCCGCCGCACCGGCGCCGACGTGGTCGTCGGAACCCGGCCCGGCGTCAACTCGCTGCTGGCCGCCTTCGGCCGCCCCGGCACGGTGCGCATCGGCCAGGAGCACCTCAACCTGGTCCAGCAGCGGCCCGACGTGCTGGACCACGTGCGCACCGTGCACCGCAGCCTCACCGCGATGACGGTGCTGACCGACGCCGACCGCCGCGCCTACGAGGACTACCTCGGACTCGGCCGGGACAGCCCGTGGCTGGCCACCATGGACAACCCGCTGGCCGACGGCGTCTACGCCCGGTCCCGGCTGCAGAACCCGGTGGTCGCCGCCGCCGGCCGGCTCATCCCGGTGAAGCAGTTCCCCGTGCTCATCCGCGCCTTCGCCCCGGTGGCGCGGCAGCACCCGGAGTGGCGGCTGCGGATCTACGGCACCGGACCGCGCCGGGCCGACGCCGAACGTGCGATCGCTGCATCCGGGCTGCACGGCCGCGTGCTGCTCATGGGGCGCACCGCGCACACCGCGGCTGAATTCGCCAAAGCCTCCGCCGTCGCCATCTCCTCGCGCCGCGAGGGCCTGCCGATGACGATCTGCGAGGCGTTCGCCGCCGGCGTCCCGGTGGCCAGCTTCGACTGCCCGCACGGCCCCGCCGCGATGATCGACCACCGCCGCACCGGCCTCCTCGTCGACGACCAGGACACCGACGGGCTCTCGGCGGCGCTCCTGCAACTGGTGCAGGACCGCAACGAGCGGCTGCGCATGGGCAGCGCCGCGCTGGAGGCGGCCGACCGGTGGCGGCCGGGTACCGTGGCGCAGCGCTGGGAGGAGCTGGTCGAGCGGGTCTCCGGCGGCGCCGTCAGCGCCGTCACTGCGCGGGCGGCTGCTCCGGCGGCTCGGTGAGGTCCAGCTGGCGGCGGATCCGCTGCAGCGTCTCGTAGCCGATCTCGCCCTCGCGGTAGAGCCGGTCCACGGTGGTGCGCTGCGCGGTGCGGACCTCCGTCTTCACGTAGGCCACATCGTGCAGCTGCTGCCGCAGTCCGTCCCGGTCAGCGCTGCCGGCGTCCAGGTGCTCCAGGTGGCGCCGCGCCTGGCGCACGCCCTCGGCGAGCCGGCGGCGCACCGGGTCCGTCTGCTCGGGCTCCAGGTCCTCGTCGTCGAGCATCTCGTCCAGCCGGGCGAGGCCGGCCCGGCCCATCGCCTCCTTGGCGAGCGCGTACTCCCGGTCCCGGTCCTCGCCGCCGGCGAGCCCGGTCTTGCGCAGCACCCACGGCAGCGTCGTGCCCTGCCCGATCAGCGTGCCGAGTACCACCACCGCCGCGAAGAACAGCAGCAGGCTGCGGTCGGTGAACGGCGCGCCGTTCACCGTCACCGGCAGCGACAGCGCGATCGCCAGCGAGATCGCGCCGCGCATTCCGCTCCAGCCGATGACGATCTGGAACCGTGCCGACTCCGGCGGCACCCGCAGCCGGCCCGGTGCCATCCGGAGCAGCCACGGCACCGCCAGCTCCCAGAGCAGCCGCACGGCGACCGCGGTCGCCAGCACCGCGGCCGCGCCGATCACCAGCCGCGGCAGCGGGACGCCGGCGACGGCCGCGAACACCTCGTGCAGCTGGAGCCCGAGCAGGACGAACAGCGTCGACTCGAGGAGCATGACCAGGCCGCGCCAGATCGTCGTGCCGGTCACCCGCACCGCCGGCGGCAGCAGGCCCTCGCCGTGCGTCCCCAGGTAGAAGCCCGCGACGACGGCCGACAGCACGCCGGAGAATCCGAGCGCCTCGGCCGGAACGTAGGCCACGAACGGCGTCATCAGCGAGAGCACCAGCTGCGCGTTGGCGTCGCCGAACCTCTTCCGCGCCCAGGTCACCGCCACCGCGATAAGCCCGCCGAACAGCAGGCCGCCCACCACGACGCGGAGCAGCTCCAGCACGCCGTCGGCCACCGACAGCGGCGTCATCATCGCCGTCACGGCGAGGGAGAACAGGGTGAGCGCCACCCCGTCGTTGATCAGGCTCTCCCCCTCCAGCCGGGTGAGGACCCTCCGCGGCGCGCCGATCCGCTTGAGGATCGCCGCGGACGCCACCGCGTCGGTCGGCGCCACCGCAGCGCCCACCGCGATCGCCGCCGGCCAGCCGGCGTGCGGCAGCACCAGGTGGATGACGCCCGCTACCGCGAATGCGCTGACCAGGGTGGTGAGCACGGCCAGCGCGATGATGGGCCGCGCCTCGGAGCGCATGTCCCGCGGCGAGGAGAAGAACGCCGCGTTGTAGATCAGCGGCGGCAGGAACAGCAGCAGGATCACGTCCGGCGAGACGTGCAGGTCGTCCACGCCCGGCACGAAGCTGACCGCGACGCCCAGCACGACGAGCACCACCGCGTCGGGCAGGCGCAGGCGGCCGGCCAGCAGCCGGCCGCCGAACACCACCAGCAGGATCACCAGCCCTACGAGGACCAGGTGCTCGTCGGACACGGGCGCCTCCAGCGCGGGCAGGGCCCGCCTGGGAAGGCGGACCGCTCAGCGGACCTCGATGAACGCCTCCGCCGACCGCGGCGGCCGCTCCGGAGCCGGGCCGGCTGCGTGCCCGACCGCCACCGAGCCCATGGGCTGCCAGCCGTCCGGAAGGTCCAGGACGGAGCGCACCGTGTCGGCGCAGAACATCGTCGACGACACCCAGGCCGACCCCAGGCCCTCCATCGCCAGCGCGATGAGCAGGTTCTGCACGCCGGCGCCCATGGCCACCAGGAACATCGACCGCTCAGCCGCCGACCTGCGCGGATCGGGGTAGGGGTGGGCACCGTCGGCCACGAGGAACGGTAGCACCAGCGACGGCGCGTTCCGCAGCACGTCGCCGCGCCGGGTGCGTCGCGCGATCGCCTCCGCGGAGAAGCCGTCGCCGCGCAGGTCGGCCTCCCACGCCTCGCGCATCGCATCCAGCAGGCGGGTACGCCGCTCCGCGTCCTCCAGCAGCACGAACCGCCACGGGGTGGTGTGGTGCGGCGCGGGCGCCGTCACCGCCGCGGCAACCGCGCGCCGCACCGCGGCCGGATCGACCGGGTCGGCGGTGAAACTGCGGACCGTTCGCCGGGCCGGCACGACGTCGCGCGACCCGTACCGGAAGAGGTCCTCGTCGGCCGGGCGGACCAGCGCGGCTGCACCGGGGCCGTCCTCGGCCGTGACCAGCCGGCCGAGCCCGCCGATCACCGCCACCGGAGTGCGCGCCGCCTTGCCCTTCACCAGCTCCGCTGCCGCCGCCAGCTCGTCGGCGGCGGCGTTCAGCGTCACCTCCAGCACGGTGCCGTGGTCGTCGGCGGTGCCGCGCAGGTCTTCCAGCGGCGCCACGCCCGCCGCGCCGATCGCGACGTCGGTCTGGCCCACCCGCCACGGCCGGCCGAACGTGTCGCTGACGACGACCCCGAGCTGCACGCCGAACCGCTCCTGCAGGCCGGCCCGGACCGCCCGCGCCGACGCGTCCGGGTCCTCCGGCAGCAGTAGGACGCTGCCCGGCTCCACATTGGAGGCGTCCACCCCGGCCGCCGCCGTCACCAGCCCGGTGCGGGTCTGCACGATGCGGGTGGCGCCGCGGCGGGCGACGACCCGGTCGGTCTCGGCGTCGATCGCGGCCTCGCGGTCCATCCGCCGGGCCCGCCCCTCCGCCTTGCTGACCACTTTCGAGGTGACCACCACGATGTCGCCGTCCCGCGGTGCGGCGCCCGCCGCGGATGCCGCACCGGCGATCAGCGCGGCCAGGTCGTCGCCGGACTGCACCTCCGGCAGAGCCGGTAGGGCGCGCACCTCGAACGCGGCGCGGGTGCGCTCTCCGGAGAGGTCGCCAGCGGTGTCCGGTGCGGTCATGCGCCCTCCCCGCGGTGCGCGGCGATCCGCTGCGCCAGATCGAGTGCGTGCCGGGCGATCGCCTCGGTCTCCGCCGGCCCGCTCATGTACAGCGGCCGCGACTCGACCTCGATCCCGTCGAGGCCGGGCGCGTCTCCGACGGCGGCAGTGTCCGATTCATCCACCAGCCAGCCGTCCAGCAGCTGGGGACCGTAGTGCGCGGCGACGGCCGCGGCCGAGGTCTCGACACCGATCGCGGTCAGGCACGCGTCGGCCATGCCGCGCACCGGAGCGCCGCCGATGATGGGGGAGACCCCGACGACGACCGCCTTCTCCAGTGCCTCCCGGATCCCCGGCACCCCGAGGATCGAGCCGACGCTGACGACCGGGTTCGACGGCGGCAGCAGCACGGCGTCGGCCTCGGCGACCGCCTCCAGCACGCCCGGCCCCGGCCGCGACTCCTCCGCGCCCACCGACACGATCGACTCCGCGGGAAGCGCCGCGCCGTGCCGGATCCACCACTCCTGGAAGTGGATCGCCCGGCGCCGGCCGGTCTCCGGGTCGGCGACGACGATGTGCGTCTCCACCTGGTCGTCGGTCATCGGCAGCAGCCGCACGCCGGGCTGCCACCGGTCGCACAGCGCCGCGGTGACCGCAGACAGCGGGAAGCCGGCCGCCAGCATCTGCGAGCGCACGATGTGGGTGGCGGTGTCCCGGTCGCCCAGCCCGAACCAGTCGGGCTGCATGCCGTAGGCGAGCAGCTCCTCCTTCACGGTGAACGACTCCGCGGCGCGGCCCCAGCCGCGCTCCGCGTCGATGCCGCCGCCCAGCGTGTACATCACGGTGTCCAGATCCGGACAAACCCGCATTCCGAACAGGGTGATGTCGTCGCCGGTGTTCCCGATCACGGTGATCTCGCCCGCGCCCGGCGCCCCGGCCGCTCCGTCCGGTGCAGCGGCGCCGCCGCGCCCGGCGCCGTCCGCACCGCCCGGAGCGCCGCTCTGAGCTGCGCCGCGGTCATCACCGCCGGTCACGTCCGCGGCGCCGCCGCCCTGTCCCGTCTCGATTCCCAGCGCCGAGGTGAGTCCGCGCAGGAACCGCGCGCCTCCGATACCGCCGGCCGGTACGACTATCCGCATACGGACAAGTCTGGCAGGCTGGAGCGGCGTGCGTGCGGTGGCCCCTGGGGCGAGTGGTGCGCGATCCGCAGTTGGACGCACCCCCCGCCGCGCCGCCCCCGGCATTCGCCGGGCGGATCCGGACGCCGGTGTTGGCAGACTGGCGTTATGCAAAGCTTCCACCGACGCGACAGCGACGCAGCGGAGGGGAACCTCTCTTGAACAACGAAGCAATCAACCGCTTGCGGATACCCGCAGCCTGGGCGCTGCTCGGCGCTGTGGCGGCGACGATGGTCGCAGGCATGATCAGCATTTTCAGTGGCATGGGCGGACCCGGAGGATCCGCCGGCTTGTCCTTCGCGGCCGGCGGGGGCTCTGTTTTCAGCCCGGTCAACGTCCTGCTGGTGGTCGTGGCGGTGCTGCTCGCCGTCACCGCTCCGCAGCGGTCCACGGCCAATTCCGGCATCGTCGTCTTCGCGCTGGTGCTGCTCGGTGTCGGCGCGCTGTTCGCGCTCATCACCCTCATCATGAGCTTCGTGGCCGCGGCTGACGGAGGGATCGCACTCGCGTTCACGCAGCTCTTCGAGATCGGCGGCGCCGCCGCGGTGATCGTGTTCGCAGCGCTCTTCCTGTTCCGGGTCTTCAACGACCCGAACCTGGTGCCGCGCCCGCAGCCGCAGGCGATGCCGCAGCAGGGCATGCCGCAGGGCTACGCGCCGGCGACCGGTGCACAGCAGTCGTTCGCCGACCCCTACGCCCAGCAGGGCTACGCCGACCCCGCGCAGGCGTACGGGACCGGTGCCCAGGCCGCCTACGGCGACGCCTACCAGCAGCAGTACGTGCAGGGCGACCCCTACCAGCAGGCGGCCTACGCCGACCCGCAGCAGGCCTACGCCGACCCTGCGGCGCAGCAGCAGGCCGCCTACGGCGATGCCTACCAGCAGCAGGCGCAGGCGTACGGGACCGGCGGGCAGCCGGCGTACGGCGATGCCTACCAGCAGCAGGCGCAGGCGTACGGCACCGGCGGCCAGCCGGCGTACGGCGACGCCTACCAGCAGGCGGCCTACGCCGACCCGCAGCAGGCCTACGCCGACCCTGCGGCGCAGCAGCAGGCCGCCTACGGCGACGCCTACCAGCAGCAGGGCCAGCAGGCCTACGACGCCTACGGCCAGCAGCAGGCGCAGGCGTATGGCACCGGCGGGCAGCCGGCCTACGGCGACGCCTACCAGCAGCAGGCGCAGGCGTACGGCACCGGCGGGCAGCCGGCCTACGGCGACGCGTACCAGCAGCAGGCGCAGGCGTACGGGACCGGCGGGCAGCCGGCGTACGGCGACGCGTACCAGCAGCAGGCGCAGCAGGGCCAGTACGACCCCTACGCCCAGCAGCAGGCCTACGACCCGTCGCAGTACGCGCCGCAGGCGGACCCCGCCCACGACGCCGGCGACCAGGCGCGGCCGGCCGGCGAGTCCTCCGGTGACCAGCAGTCCTGGTACCGCGACGACAACCAGCGCTGACGCTCGGGGGTGCGGTACCGCCAGGTCCCGCACCCCCGGCGCTGGGCTGGGCGCCCCAAGCGGCGCATGCAACCAGTTCTTCTCCGCGGGTCCCCCGCGCCGCGCATCGGCCACGGATGGAGCGGCCCGCTCCCGCCCGCCCCGGTCCCCGCGGCGGATGCGGGTCTCCCGGAGGCCCCCGCGGCCGGCGCGATCGCTCCCTCCGCAGCTGCCGCCGCTCTCCTGCAGCGGCGGTTCCGCGGCCCGTCCTCCCCGGCTGCGCCGTGCCGGATGTCCGGCAGTACCGGCGAACGGCCCCGCGGAGCGCCCGGCCCGCACGCTCGGCGCGAGGGGAGGCGGGACACGCCGCCCGGCGCACCCGCTCCGCCCGGTCCGCGCAGTGCATCCACTCTGCCCCGTTCGCCCCGTGCGCGGGCGGTCCGATCGCTACTGTCCCGTGTCGGAGACCGCCGTTGGCAGACCGTTACATGGTATTCAATGGAATACGGCGCAACGCGCTTGACGTGTAGCGACTCGCGCGCGTGTAATTTCAGGGTGTGTTTCCACCCTCCCGGGGGTCGAATGGGAGGGGACATCTATGGGGGGCAATAGGAGGTGCGCATGAGCGAGGTCATCCCGCTGGCGCACGGCGCAGACGACGATCTGGGCTGGCAGGAGCGCGCACTGTGCGCTCAGACGGACCCGGAGGCGTTCTTCCCCGAGAAGGGCGGCTCCACCCGCGAGGCCAAGAAGGTCTGCCAGTCCTGCGAGGTCCGGGCCGAGTGCCTGGAATACGCGCTGGAGCACGACGAGCGCTTCGGTATCTGGGGGGGACTCTCCGAGCGCGAGCGCCGCCGGCTCAAGAAAGCCGCGGGCGGGGATTTCGATTTCCTCGCCGACATGCTGTAGCCGCCATCGGCGATCGGCGCCCCGGGGTGTTCGCCCCGGGGCGCCGCCATTCTTATCCGGATTTGATCCGCGCACCGTACCCGCGCCTGTTCCGCCGCCGCGGCCTTCCCGGGACAAACCGCCCCGGACGGAAACCGGTGCCGCAGTCCGTTCGCACCATTCGCCGTGTTCTTCGGTGCGGCTTCTCCGCACCGCGTGCTCGCTCGCCGCCCGGTCCGGCCGGGGTTCCGCGGCGGCGAGCGCCCCGCCGCCGCTCTCCCCGGCACCCGCCGCACCCCGGTGTCCGCGACCGGCACACCCGTGCGGCCCGTGTGGCGTAAGGTGATCTGCCGATACTCTCCCCGAGCACCCTCAGATTCCCCGAAACGCCCTGTTCTGCCCTGTTCTGCAACCCCGAGAGACCCACTGGCCGTGCAACCCCAGGACCCCGCCCTCCAGATCGTGACGGCCGTCATCGTCGCGCACGACGGTGCGCGCTGGCTGCAGGAGACCGTGGAGGCCGTCCGCGAGCAGACCCGGCCCGTGCAGCGCGTGACCGGGGTCGACGTCGGCAGCCGCGACCGTACCGGCGAGATCCTCGCCTCCTACATCGCCGCCGACGCCGTCACCGAGGTGCCGCGCAGCACCGGATTCGGCGACGCCGTCCGGGCGGCGCTCGCCCTGCCCCGGCTCCGCGAGCCGTTCCCCGGCGCAGCCGAGGGCGCACGCGAGTGGATCTGGCTGATCCACGACGACTGCACGCCTGCGCCCGATGCGCTGGAGAAACTCCTCGAATCCGCCGCCGGCGACCCGCGCGCCGCCGTCCTCGGCCCGAAGCTGCGCGACTTCTACGACCGCCGCCTCCTCGTCGAGGCCGGCGTCACCATCGACGGCGCCGGCCGCCGCGAGACCGGCCTGGAGCCCCGCGAGTTCGACCACGGCCAGCACGACGGCGACCGCCAGGTCCTCGCCGTGTCCAGCGCCGGCATGCTGGTCCGCCGGGACGTGTGGGACGCGCTCGGCGGCTTCGACCCGGCGCTCTTGCTCTTCCGCGACGACATCGACTTCTGCTGGCGGGTCGGCTCGGCCGGGCACCGCGTGGTGCTCGCCACCGGCGCCGTCGCCTACCACGCCGAAGCCGCCGGCCGCCGGCGCCGCCCGATCGCCGTCGGCAGCGGCCACCCGCGGCGGCTGGACCGGCGCAACGCCCTCTACGTCCTGCTGGCCAACCTGCCGTTCGGCGGGATGGTCGGGGCCCTGCTGCGCAACGCCTTCGGCTCCGCGCTGCGGGTGCTCATGCTCATCGCGGCCAAGCAGCCTGCGGGTGCGCTGGACGAGGCGGTCGCCTTCACGTCCGTACTGCTGCGCCCGGCCCGGCTCGCCGCCGCCCGGTTCCGGCGGCTGCGCAACCGCAAGCGCACCTACAGCGCGATCCGCCCGTTCCTCGCGCGCGGCGTCGCGCTGCGCCAGTTCTCCGCGGCCGTGGTCGGCCTGCTCTCCGGCGACCGCGCGGTCGGCGACGCGACAGGCCGCCACCAGGCCGTGCGGGACGGCGGCGGAACCTCTCCCGGCAGCGACGACGCCGTCCTGGGCGACGAGCACGGGCTGCTCCGCCGCTCCCTGTCCCGGCCCGGCGTGCTGCTGGTGCTCGCGCTGACCGCGGTGGCGCTCATCGGCGGCCGCGGCCTGCTCGCGCCCGGGATCCTCGCCGGCGGCGCGCTCGCTCCGGTCACCGGCGGCGCCTCCGATCTGTGGGACCTCTTCCTGTCCGGCGCTCCGGCCACCGGCATCGGCGCGGACGGGCCGGCGCCGCCGTCCACCGGAATCCTCGCCGTGCTGTCGACGCTCGCCTTCGGCAAGCCGTGGCTGGCGGTCACCGCGATCCTGCTCGGCTGCATCCCGCTGGCCGGCCTCAGCGCCTACCTGCTGGCCCGCCAGGTGCTGCACTTCCGGCCGGCGCAGCTGTGGATGGCCGGAAGCTACGCACTGCTGCCCGTGGCCACCGGCGCCATCGCGCAGGGCAGGGTCGGCACCGCGCTGGTACACGCGCTCCTGCCGGTCCTCGGCATCCTCGGCGCCCGCATGCTCAACCAGCCGCCGAAGCGGTCCCGCCGCGCCGCCTGGGGCCTCGGGCTCCTCCTCGCGGTGGCCACCGCGTTCGTCCCGCTGGTGTGGCTGCTCGCCGTCGCGGTGGGCGCGGTCGTCGCCCTCACCTTCGGCCACCTCGGCCGGCGGCTCTACGTCAGCATCGGCATCGCCGTCGGCGCGCCGCTGCTGCTTCTGCTGCCCTGGTCGGCGGAGCTCCTGGTGCACCCGTCGCTCTGGCTCACCGAGTACGGCCTGCACGGACCCGAGCTGTCCGCGCCCGGCGCCGCTGCGCACGAGCTGCTGATGCTCTCGCCCGGCGGCACCGGCACCCCGCCCGCCTGGGTCACCGCCGGCTTCCTCACTGCGTCGCTGGCCGCGCTGCTCCTGCTGCGCCGGCGCATGATGATCGCGGTGGGCTGGAGTATCGCGCTGTTCGGCGTCGCCGTCGCGATCCTGGTCAGCCGCATCTGGGTGGAGCCGGCCTACGGCGGCCCGGAAGCGCCGGGCTGGCCCGGTGTCGCGCTCGCCTTCGCCGGCACCGCGCTGCTGCTCACCGCCGCCGTCTCCGCGCACTCATTCGGCGTGCTCTGGTCGGCCGGCGGGCTCCGCCGGCTGTTCGCCGGCGGAGCCGCCGTGCTCGCGCTGAGCACCCCGGTCGGCGCCGCCGGCGCCTGGATGTGGAACGGCGCAGACGGCCCGCTGCGCGGCGGCGCCGGACCCGCCGTACCCGGCCAGGTCGCCGCGGCGGCCGGCGATCCGGCGGCGGCCACCGCGCTGGTGCTGCGGCCCACCGCCGAGGGCCCGCTCCGGTATGCACTGCTCCGCCCGGGAGAGCCGCGCACCGGCGCCGAGCAGATCGGCGCTGACGCAACCGCCGGCGGCCACCTGTCCACCGCGGTCGCCTCGCTGGCTGCCGGCCGCGGCGGCAGTGAGGTCGGCGAGCTCGCGTTCTTCGGGGTCGGCAGTGTCGTCGTGCCCCGCCCCGATGCGGGCGGCGACGCCGACGTCACCCTCGTCGACACCCTGGACGGCACCCCCGGCCTGGACCGCCGCATGCTCAACGACGAGTTCGGGCTGTGGCGGGTGAGCGGCGACCCCGGGCGGCTGCGCATCCTGCCGCCGCCCGACGGCAGTACCGGATCCAGCGGCACGGGCACCGACTCCGGCGTCGACACCGCATCCGGCAGCGGTGGCGGTCCGGACGGCGGTGCCGCCGAGGACGCCGGAGACCCCGACGGCCCGGTGGCGCTGGACATCGACCCCGACGGTGAGACCGCCGCGGTGCCCGAGGGCGAATCCGGCCGCACACTGGCGCTGGCCGAACCGTTCGCGGCGGGCTGGACCGCCACCCTCGACGGGGAGGAGCTGCGCCCGGCCGAGAGCCGGACCGGAACCACCCTGTTCCCGCTGCCGGCCGGCGGGGGCACCGTCGCGCTGGAGCACTCCTCGGCGGTCCGCGACACCTGGCTCGCCGTCCAGCTGCTGCTGATCGCCACCGCCCTGGTGCTCGCCTCGCCCGGCGCCCGCACCCCGGACGACGACCGCCGCGCCGAAGAGATCCGCGCCGCGGCACGCCCGCGCCGGCCGCGCGGGACCCGCAGGAAGGGGGGCCGCGGAGCGTGAAGCTCATCGTGGAGAACCGGTTCGCACTGCTCGGCCTCGTCGCGCTGGCGCTGGCCGCGCTGTTCGGGGTGGCGCTGGTGACCCGGTCGGACGCCGCGCCGGCCGGCGGTGAGGCCGAATGGGGCCGGGTCGAGTCGGCGCTGCGGGTGTGTCCGCCGGCGGTCGGCGGCACCGACACCGAGGCCGTGGGGTTCACCCCCTACGGCGGCGACGAGGACGGCGACCTGGAGGTGACCGAGAACCGGCCGGACGGCCGCCGCCTCGCGGCCGGCGAGCTGCCCGGCCAGCCGGTCAGCGCCGAGCCCGACGCCGACGACGGCCGGAGCACCGCGCTGCGTGCCAGCGGCGCGTTCGCGGCCGGCCTGGAGGCCGCCCAGACCAGCCTGGACGACGGCGACGACGCCACTGACCTGACCGCGGTGCGCTGCCCCGACCCCGGCATCAGCAGCTGGTTCACCGCCCCCTCGGGCGCGGAACTGGAGGAGCTCACGGCCCACCTGGCCAACATCGACGGCCGCACCGCGGTCGCCAGCGTCGACGTATACGCCGCCGACGGGCCGGTGATCGACGACGGTGTGCGCGGCGTGCAGGTGCCGCCGCACGGCGAGGAGGCCGTCGAACTCGGTGAACTCACCGAACTGGGCTCCTCGGGCCGCGCCGTGGCGGTGCACGTGCGCACCAACGCCGGCCGCGTGGCCGCCGGCCTGTACGCCGAGCGCGACGGGGACGGCTCCGAGTGGTCCGCGGCCACCGCGGGGCCCGCCCGCAGCCAGACCGTCGGCGGAGTGCCGGGCGGTGGCGGTTCGCGCACGCTGGTCGTCGCGGCGCCGGGCGACGAGCCCGCGACGGCCGATGTCCGCGTCTTCACCCCGGACGGCGAGGTCGAGCACGACGCGCTCACCGGACTGGACGTCCCGCCGGCCGCCTCGGCCGCGCTGAGCCTGGAGGGCCCGATCGACAAGGAGCCGGCGACCGTGGTCGTGGAGGCGGACCGGCCGGTTGTGGCCGGTGTGCTGTCCGAGCGCGAGGGCGGTGACGACAGCACCTCCACTGCCGCCGTGCCCCCGCTGCAGCCCGGCGCCGCCGCCACCGGAGTGGTCCCGTCGGTGCCCGAGGGGACCAAGCTGGAGCTGCTGCTCGGTGCGGTCGAGCAGGACGCGTCGGTGATCGTCACTCCGGTCGCCGACGACGGCACCACCGGCGACCCGGTCCGCGTCGAGGCCGGCGCGGGCACCACCGCCGCTCAGGAGGTCGAGGGCGCCGCCGGCTCGTCGGTGCTGGTCGAGGTGCGCGACGGCTCCGGTCCGGTCCACGCCGCGGCGGTCCTGACCCGCGGCAAGGGCGACGGCCGGTCAACGACCGTCCTCCCGATCCATCCCGCCCCGTCCCTGGTCCGGCTCCCGCCGGCCGTCAACTCCCTCACCGCCGTCGACCCGGCCGCTACCGGCCGGCCCGCGGGCTGACCGGCCGCCCCGCAGCGCCGGGCGCGGCCGGAAGCCCGCGCCGCGCCCGGAGCCATCCCGCATGCGGGGCGCCGACGGCCGATCCGGTGCCCGGGGCCGATGCCGAGGGTCCACTCCCGCACACGGGAGGCGGGGCGGTGTCGGTGCCCCTTGGCGACGGCCGCCGGTCCGTCCCGGCGTGCGCAGCGCGCAGGCGCCACCGCAGGTTGGCGGGGCGCCGGCGGAGAGTCGGTCCGCGCATGGGCGGGGCGCAGACACCGTCAGCGCGCCATGGCGCCGCCGGTCCGTCCCGGCGTGCACAGGGCGAAGCCAGCCATCCGCAGGGCCACATCCGCGAGGACCGGTCCACGCCCCCCGTGCGCCGGGTGCAGAACCCCGGGCGGCTGCACCGCGCCGGCTGCGAGGGCCCATCGCTGTACGCGCGGGATGCCGGCCCGCGAGGCGGCGCCGCTGGGCTGCGCCGGGGGCTCATCCCCGCACGGGCGGGGTGCGGACTCCCGGAGCCAGGCGGCCGCCGCCAAGGCGGGACCATCCCCGCAGGGGCCGGATGCGGCCTTCGCGGCCTGCGGTGCAGCGGTTCCGTTGCGGAGGAGAGGCCAGAGGGCCCGCCGAGCCCCGGCATGTGCGGCCGCAGGACGGTTCCGCGGGAACCGTGTCCTCTCCGGGCCGTGCTTCACCCCCGCAGGCGGCAGGCATGTGCGGCACCGGAGCGGCGGCCTGGGCCGGCCCCTCGGCGGCGGGCAGGGGACAAGCGCCCCGGAGCGGACCGGGGCGGCGGGGCACGGTGGGCGGCCGTGCCGGTGGTCACGTCTGGCCGCGGGTCTCCGGATCGACCGTCTCCGGCTCCAGCCCGAGGAGGTTGGCGACCTCTTCGACGACGGTCTCGTAGACCATCAGTGCCATCTCCTCGGGGTCGGTGGTGCGGATCTCCACCGGCCTCCGGTACACGGTGATGCGGGCCCGGCCGTCGCGGCCGGTCTCCAGCCGCGAATACGGGATACCGTCCTCGGCGGTGACCCCCGGTGGAACCCGCGGAACGTCCTCGACCAGGAACTCCACGGCGGCCAGTTCGCGGGACCAGACCCGTTCCAGGCGCTCGACCGCGTCCAGCACGAGGTCGTCGAAGACCTGCGCGCGGGAACGGGTGATGGGCGCCTCGGGCGGAGTCAGCGGTCCGCGGATCCCGCGGCCCCGCCGGTCCCGGCGCCGGAAGCGGTCGGCTTGAGCCCTGTGTAGACGCACTCGTCGCACGTTTCGAGAGTATGCCATCGGCGCGCGAAGCGCAGCAGTGCCCCGGTGCTGGCATCCGGTCGGGGAAAGGCATAGGGTCGGTCCTCGTGAGCGTTGCCCGACGCTGCTCGCGAACCGCGTGCAGACAGCCAGCCGTCTTCACGCTCACCTATGTCTACGCTGACTCCACCGCGGTCCTCGGTCCGCTCGCCGCCTACGTCGAACCGCACTGCTACGACCTGTGCGCGATGCACGCAGAGCGGCTCACCGCCCCGCGCGGCTGGGAGGTCGTCCGGCTTCCGGCCGACTCCACCGGCGGTCCGGGCAGCGACGACCTCGAAGCGCTCGCGAACGCCGTCCGCGAAGCAGCGCGCCCCAAGGCGCCGCAGCGCGGAATGCCGGCCGGCGAGAGCGCCCCGCGCCCCGAGCCCTCCGGCGGCCACGGCAAGGGCCACCTCCGCGTGGTCCGGCCGGAAACCGATTCCTGACCCGCCCGCGGGGCGCCGAGCCTTCACCCGCGGTTTCCCCGGGCGCCGCGTCCCGCACCCCGCCCCTGCCCGGTGCAGCGCGGCCGGGCACCGGGGATGCAGCTCCGTCCCGGACTCCGCGGCCGGGTTCTTGTACGTTGGTCTTCCGCGGCGGTCCCGGCGCGTCCCCGCTGCCCGTGCGGCACCGCCGCGGCCGGCGGCGTGCGGCCGGCCGGCCCGTCGCCGGTGAACCTTGCAGGCAGCAGACGCACATCCGGACAGATGGGTTGGTGCAGTGGCGGAGAACGGCGCACAGAACACGGGCGGCCCCGGCGGCCTCGGTGCGATCTTCAAGGCGTACGACGTCCGCGGCATCGTGCCGGACACGCTCGGCCCCGAGGTGGCGCGCGCCATCGGTGCCGCGTTCGCGAAGGTCGCCGACGCTCCGTCCATCGTCGTCGCGCACGACATGCGGCCCTCCTCGCCCGGCCTGGTGCACGCCTTCGCCGAGGGTGCCACCGCCCAGGGCGTCGACGTGGTCTCCGCCGGCCTCGCCTCCACCGACCTGCTCTACTTCGCGTCCGGGCATCTCGGTATGCCGGGCGCGATGTTTACGGCCAGCCACAACCCGGCCCAGTACAACGGCATCAAGATGTGCCGGGCCGGCGCGGCGCCGATCGGCGAGGACTCCGGCCTCGCCGACATCCGCCGGATCGCCGAGGAGGGTATCCCGGAGCCCGCCGCGCAGCAGGGCACCGTCACCGAGCAGGACCTGCTCCAGCCCTACGCCGAGTTCCTCCGCTCGCTGGTCGACCTCTCCGCCATCCGGCCGCTCAAGGTCGTCGTCGACGCCGGCAACGGCATGGCGGGCCTGACCGCGCCGGCCGTGCTCGGCGACGCGCTGCTGCCCGCGCTGCCGCTGGAGATCGTGCCGCTCTACTTCGAGCTCGACGGCTCGTTCCCCAACCACCCGGCCAACCCGCTCGACCCGGCCAACCTCGTCGACCTGCAGGAGCGGGTGCGGGCCACCGGCGCCGACATCGGCCTCGCCTTCGACGGCGACGCCGACCGCTGCTTCGTCGTCGACGAGAACGGCGGCGCCGTGCCGCCGTCCGCGATCACCGCGCTGGTCGCCGTGCAGGAGCTCGCCAAGGAGCCGGGCGCCACGGTGATCCACAACCTGATCACCTCGCAGGCGGTACCCGAGATCGTGCGCGAGCACGGCGGTGTTCCGGTGCGCACCCGCGTCGGCCACTCCTTCATCAAGGCGTCCATGGCCGAAACCGGCGCCGTGTTCGGCGGAGAGCACTCGGCGCACTACTACTTCCGGGACTTCTGGCGCGCCGACACCGGCATGCTCGCCGCGCTCCACGTGCTGCGCGTGCTCGGCAGCGACGCGCGCGCGCTGTCCGAGGTCGCCGCCGAATACACTCGGTACGCCGCCTCCGGGGAGATTAACTCCGAGGTGGCCGACCAGCAGGGGCGGGCCGCTGCCGTCGAGGAGGCGTTCGCGGGCCGCGACGGCGCGCAGGCCGACCACCTGGACGGCCTCACCGTCACCCTCGGCGACGGAAGCTGGTTCAACCTGCGGGCCTCCAACACCGAGCCGCTGCTGCGGCTGAACGTGGAGGCGCCGGACACTGCCGCGATGGAGCGCCTGCGCGACGAGGTCCTGTCCATCGTGCGGGCCTGACCGGCGCTCCGCAGGCGGCTGGACCGGCCGCAGCACCCACCGCCGCACCGACCGAAGAAACGGGACGACCATGAGCGCGAAGATCGACGACTGGCTGCTGGAGATCCTGGCCTGCCCGAAGAGCAAGAAGCCCCTGCGCCTCGACGCCGAGGCCGGCGAGCTGGTCTGCGATGAGAGCGGGCTCGCCTACCCGATCCGGGACGGCATCCCGGTGCTGCTGGTCGACGAGGCGCGCGAGATCGGCTGATGCCCGGCCCTGCCGCGTTCGACGAGGCCCTGCTCGATGCGCCGGACGCCGGCGGCCCTGCCGCCCGCGCCGCTGCCGGGGCCGCCGCCGCGCTGCGCACCGCGCGCACCGCGGTCACCGAGGCGCTCGCCGCCGCCGGCGCGCTGCCCC
>NZ_BAAGXT010000019.1:0-97666 GCF_054779695.1 Nocardiopsis coralliicola
GGTGATCTCGACTTCGAGGCCGGCCATGCCGCCGGCGGCGCGGACGCGGCCGCCGGCCCGGCGGGACCGCTCCCCGGCCAGGCGGGGCCCGTCGCCGGCGCGGAACCGCTGGCGGAGGGGCCCACCGGAACCGACCCACTGGAGGGTGCGTGACCCGTCTCCCCCGCGTCCTGCCGGCGCGGCTGCGCCCGGAGCGGATCCGGCGCGCGGCCGCGGGCCGGATCCGCTCCGCCGCGGCGCGCTGGGGCCCGCCCCGGACCGCGCCGGAACTGCTCGCCGTCCTCGACGGCTGCACTCTGACGGTCCGCCTGCCCCTCACCGGCGCGGCCGACCTGGAGCTCCGCAGCGGCCGCCGCCGGATCCGCCTGCCCCTGGCCCCCGCCGCGGACGGAGCAGCGGCCGCCGGCGGCTCCGGCACCGGCCCCGCCTTCTCGGGTGCGCAGCAAGGCCGCGGAGCGGCACAGCACCGCACCGGCTGCGGCCCGGAGGTCCCCGCCGCCCGCCGCGGCGGCGCCGCCGGCGGTTCCGCCGTCCCGGTCCGCCGCGCCGGCGAACCCGCCCGCAGCCACCGGCGGCAGAACACCGCAGCAGCCGGTGCGGCACTCGCGCCGCCGGGTGCAGCACCGGGCGGCATCGGAGCGTCGCTGGCGCTGCACGGCAGCACCGTGGAGGTGCCGGACGGCCGCTGGGAGCTCGCGGTGGTGACCGCGGACGGACGGCGGGTACTGGAGGCACCGGCCGCGGCGCCCACCGCGGTGCCGGGGTGCGCGGTCTGCGGGCGGGAATTCGCGGTGGAGGCCGATGCGCTGAGCCGCGCCGTCCTGTCCGTGCGCCCGCGCAGTCCCGCAGCAGAGCTGCGCGGCCTGCTGCTGCGCCCGCACTGCGCGACGGTGCTGGCCGCGCTGACCGGCCCCGGGCGCGGCGGTGCACCCCCTTCCGCCGACCCCGCCGCGTTCGCGGTCCCCGCCGGCGGCGGGGCTCCCGTCCCGGCCGCCACCCGGAGCGATCCGGAGACGGGCGGCTTCCGGATCGACCTGCCGGTCTCCGCGATGGCCGCGGCCGGCGGCCGCTGGGAGATCGCCGTCGCACCGCCCTCGGCGGGCGCGGGCAGCGGCGGCGCGGACAGCACCGCCGGCACCGGCGCACCCGCCGCAGGTCTGCGCGTGCGCCTCGGCCCCGGCGCCCTGCTGCCGCCGGACCAGCCGTTCCGCGCGCCCGCGCGCACCGTCCTTCCGCCGGACGGCCCTCCCGTGCGCATCCGCACCTCCGCCACGAACGAGGGGGTGCTCACGGTCTCCGCCAACCTGCTCGGCCTCCCCCGGTGAGCGCCGAGCGCCCCAGAGCCCCTCTCCGAAGCCCGCTGCCCTCCGACGCGTCCCTCCCGGTGCCGCAGTCCCGGGCGCCGCATCGCCGGCGCTCCGCCGGCCGACCCCGTGGACGTGTCCGGCGGGCGGCGTCCGCGCACGCCCTAGGAGCCCCGACGTGAAGATCACCTACCTGCTGGGCCGCCTCGACGAGATGGGCGGGACACAGGCCGCCGTCCTCGCGCAGACCCGCGCGCTCGCCGACCGGCACGACATTGCGCTGCTGTCGGTACTGCGCACCGCCGACGCCCCCTTCTTCGCGACCGATGAGCGGGTGCGCGTCAGCCACATGGTCGACGCGCGCGGCCCCGTCCATCGGCCCATCCGCTCCGGCAGCGGCCAGACCGCGGGACAGCCCGGCGACGCCGAGCTGGCAGCGCTCACGGCACTGCCCAGCGAGCTGGTGCCGCCGGGCGGCGAGCCCGGCTTCCACCGGCTGTGCGACCTGGAGGTGATGCGGGCCCTGCCGCGGCTGGACACCGACGTGCTCGTCGCCACCACCCCGGCGCTGACGTCGCTGGCCGCGCGGTTCGCCCCGCCGGATGCCGTCCTCGTCGGCCAGGAGCACCGCGCCTCGGAGATGCGCGGTCCCAGCGGCGACCCCCTCCTGCCGTACGCGCCGCGGATGGATGCCGTCGCCGTGCTCACCGAAGCCTCCCGCGACTGGCTCGCGGCGTCGCTCGGCGCCGCAGCGCCCCGGCTCGACGTGCTGCCCAACCCGGCTCCCGACGGGTTCGCGCCGCGTTCCTCGCTGGACGCACCGGTCGTGCTCCTCGCGGGGCGGCTGGTCGCGGAGAAGCAGGTCGACCACGCGATCCGGGCGTTCGCCGACGCGGCCGCCGAGCACCCGGAGTGGCGGCTGCGGATCTGCGGCAGTGGACCGGAGGAGCCGGGCCTGCGCTCCTTGGCCGACGGGCTGGAGCTGGCCGGGCGGGTCGAGTTCGCCGGGGCCCGCACCGACATGGCGCAGGAATGGGCGCGCGCGTCGGTGTGCCTGCTCTCCTCGCGCACGGAGGCGTTCCCGACCGTGCTCACCGAGGCGTTCGCGGCGGGGGTTCCGGCGGTGTCCTACGACTGCCCGACCGGGCCGGCCGAGATCATCCGGCACGGCACCGACGGGTTCCTCAGCGCGGCCGACGACGCGGGCGCGCTGTCGGCGGCGCTGTCCAAGCTGATGGGCGACCGGGAGCTGCGGCAGCGGATGGGGGCGGCCGCACTGGCGGGTGTCGGGCGGTTCGCCCCGGACGCGGTCGCGCAGCGCTGGGAGGAGCTGTTCGGCGCCCTGGCGGCGGTCCCGCCGGCCGAGCGGGCCGCAGCGCGCGCCGACCGGGCGGCGCACTTCGCCGCGGCCGCCGCGGCCGGCGGCGGCACCGTGCTCCCCGCGCCCGCCTGGGAGCACACCCGGCCGCGGGTGCCCGGCCTGAAGGAGCACGAGCGCGCCCTGCTGGAGCTGCCCGGCACCGAGCGCTCTGGCGGGCAGGTCACCGAGGTCCGCGACGGGCTGCAGCCGCAGGACGCGCTCGGCGCCAATCTCGACCTGGCCGCCGGCGCCCTGGACGCCGCCGGGATCGCGCACCATCTCGTCCGGCACTCCGGCCGGAACCCGCGGCTGGCCATCGGGGCCGAACGCGCGGCCGAGGCCGCGTCCGCGCTGGCCGCCGCGCACGGCAGCGCACCGGTCTATGTGCAGGCCATCGATCCGCGCGGCGCGCCGCCGCAACCGGTCCCGGCGGGCCTGCTCGGCGCGGTCGACCTGGTCACCGGTTCGGCGGGGCTGCGCGTGTTCCGGCCATCGATCACCGGCACCCGAACGCTGCGCTACGGCGCGGGCTACGGCGCCGACATCGAGTTCTGGGCCGATGACGGCTCCGGTGGCCGCACCGCGCCCCGCCGCAACGCGATCGGCGCGGGCCTCGCGGCCGGCTCGCTCGCGCCGGCCCGCATCACCCGCTACGGCAGGGAGCGGCCCACCTGGGAGCCGTTCACCCGGACCCTCATGGACGACATCGACTTCCCCATCGACGCAGTCGTACCGTGGGTGGACGGCAGCGACCCGCGGTGGCGCGAGCGGCGCGACGCCGCGCTCGCCGAGGAGGGCGGCCGGGCCAGCCCGGACGGCGCGGCGGAGAACCGCTTCACCGACGCCGGGGAACTGCGCTACGCGCTGCGCTCGATGGCGATGTTCGCGCCGTGGATCCGCACCGTGCACGTGGTCACCGACGGGCAGGTGCCGGACTGGCTGGACGCCGGCCACCCGCAGATCTCGCTGGTCGACCACCGCGACCTGTTCCGCGGCACGGGACGGCTGCCGACGTTCAACTCGCGGGCGATCGGCTCGCGGCTGTACCGGATCACCGGCAGCGCGGAGCACCTGCTGGTCTTCAACGACGACGTGTTCCTCGGCCGCCCGCTGCGCCCGCAGGCGTTCTTCCTGCCCAGCGGCCTGCCGAAGTTCTTCCGCTCGTCCACCGCGGTGCCGTTCACGCCGGTCGACCCCGCCGACCCGGCCTATGACGCGGCCCGGAAGAACGGCCGGGCGCTCATCGAGGAGCGGTTCGGCCGCTCCCCGGCGCACGGCTACCGGCACGCGCCGCACGCGACCCGCCGGTCGCTGCTGGCCGAGGTGGCGGAGGCGTTCCCGGAGGAGGTGGCGCGTACGGCGGAGCACCGGTTCCGCTCGCCGGACGACGTGAGCATGCCGGGCGCGCTGGACCACGACTACGCGGCGCTGGCGGGCCTGGCGGTGCCCGGCGAGGTCCACTGCGAATACGTCGACGCGGGCGACCCCGAGCACCACCGGCGGCTGTCGGTCCTGCTGGCGAAGCGCTCCTACGACGTGTTCTGCGTGACCGACTCGCCGCCGGACCGGGTGCCGCGCACCGAGCAGGCCGCGGTGATCCGCGCGTTCCTCGCGTCCTACTTCCCGGTGGCCGCCCCCTGGGAGCGGCCGGGGCGGGGAGCGGACCCGGGGTAGCGGAGGCAGCGCGGGACGCCGCTGGGATCGGGCCGCCGCGCAGCGCCGTGCGGAGTCTGGTGAACCTGTCGAGGAACGGAGCCTCCATGGAGTACCGCATCCAACCGTCGGCCCAGGTCGACCCGACCGCCGAGCTGGGCCCCGGCTGCGCCGTGTGGGAACTGGCGCAGATCCGGGAGAAGGCGTCGCTGGGGCCGGGCTGCATCGTGGGCCGCGGCGCCTATGTCGGCACCGGCGTCCGCATCGGCGCCAACGTCAAGATCCAGAACCACGCGCTGGTCTACGAGCCGGCGGAACTGGCGGACGGCGTTTTCGTCGGCCCCGCCGCAGTGCTGACCAACGACCGGGCACCGCGCGCGGTCACCCCGGACGGCGACCGCAAGTCCGCTGCCGACTGGGACGCCGTGGGCGTCAGGGTGGAGGAGGGCGCGTCGCTGGGGGCGCGGTGCGTCTGCGTGGCGCCGGTGACGGTCGGCCGCTGGGCGATGGTCGCCGCGGGCGCCGTGGTCACCCGGGATGTGCCGCCGTTCGCGCTGGTCGCCGGGGTTCCTGCGCGCCAGGTGGGCTGGGTGGACCGCTCCGGCGTGCGCGTCCCCGAGCCGCCGGAGGAGGCCCGGGGCAGCTGAGACAGGGCGGCTAGGACTTCGGCGCGTAGCGCAGCACCAGGGCACCGGAGGTGAGCTCGGCGCGGTCCACGAGCTCCAGTTCGAGGGGGTTCGCGAGACCGGCGAAGAGGGTCGGGCCCCGGCCGGCGATCCGGGGGTGCACCACGAACTCGTACTCGTCGATCAGTCCCAGTTCGGCCAGTGCCAGGGGCAGCCGCACGCCGCCGGTCAGCAGGCCCTCGCCGGGCTCCTGCTTCAGCCGCCGCACGGTGCCGGCCAGGTCGCCGCGGATGAGTTCGGCGTTCCAGTCGACCTCGCCCAGGGTGCTCGACACGACGTACTTCTTCGCGGCGTCGATCGCGCGGGCGAACGGGAGCGTCCACTCGGGCATGCCCTCGGACAGCGGCAGCCGCCAGGCCGACTCCATCATCTCGTAGGTGGTCCTGCCGAAGAGGAGGGCGTCGGCGCGCGCCAGGTTCGCGGCGTGGTGGCGGTGCAGTTCCTCGTCCGGGGACCCGCCCCGGTGGTCGCAGCACCCGTCCAGGGTGATGTTGATGGAGTACCGGAGAGGTCGCATTTCCCCAGGTTAGACCGGTTCTGGGCGCCCGAGGCCGTGCTGCGCGCAAAAGGATGGCCAGGGCCGGACACCCGTCCGCGCGCCGGCCGGCGGGGCCGCCGGGGCTGGAGCGGTACCGCCTCACAGGTGTTCCTGTTCAGAGGCGGCAGCGAGGTGGCGGCGGCAGAGGTCGGCGGCTGTGAGGCGGGGGTGGTGCAGTGCATCGCTGTAGAGCCGCATCTCCCGCGCCGCCCGGTCCAGGTCCTGCCAGAAACCCAGGGGCAGGTCGAGGCCGCCCCCGATGTCGACCAGGCAGTCGAAGGCGAGTCCGAGCTCGTTGTGCTCCAGGAACTCCAGCGCTGCCGAGTCATCAGTGCCCGGTAGACGGGCGAGGTGGGCCCGTGCGGCGTTGAGGTGGCCGCGGGTCCGGTTCCAGCTGGCGTGCAGCGCCGCACGGTCGTCGGTCATGCCACCAGTCTTGCCGGTGGCCGGAGGTGCCAGGCGCCGCTGCCGTACGCCCCGCCGGCAGCAGGCCTCCCGGGCACCGCCGCCCTGGTCGAGCGGTGCCCGGGCATGCCGCAGGAGTTCAGCCGCCGATGACGACGCGCTGGGCGGTGGACCATGCGGACGGGTCGGTGATGCGGCGGCCGTCGACCAGGGTGCGGACTCCGGGGAGGTCGTCCGGGCTGAGGGTGCGGTACTCGGCGTGGTCCGCCTGGACGACGGCGGCCTCGACCGGTTCGCCGCGGTGCGCCGGCAGGCCGAGGGCCTCCAGCTCCTCGGGGCCGTAGAGCGGGTCGGAGACCCACGCCCGGGCGCCCTGCTCGCGCAGGGCGTCGACCACGCCGAAGACGCCGGAGAACGCCGTCTCCTTCACGCCGCCGCGGTAGGCCGCACCCAGCACCAGCACGCCGATTCCCGCCAGCGGGCCGTACGCCTCGGCGAGCAGGCGCACCGCGTAGCCCGGCATCGCCGCGTTGGCTTCGCGGGCCGCGCGCACCACGGTCGCCCCCGGGTCGTTCCACAGGTACATCTGCGGATAGACCGGGATGCAGTGGCCGCCGACCGCGATGCCGGGGCGGTGGATGTGGCTGAACGGCTGGCTGTTGCAGGCGTCGATCACCTGCTGGACGTCCACGCCGACCGCGTCGGCGTGCCGGGCGAACTGGTTGGCGAGCCCGATGTTGACGTCCCGGTAGGTGGTCTCGGCGAGCTTGGCCAGTTCGGCGGCCTCGGCCGAGCCCAGGTCCCAGGCGCCGTTGGGGCGCGGCAGGTCGGAGCGCTCGTCGAAGTCGAGGACCGCCCCGTAGAAGGCGGTGCCGGCCCGGCCCGACGCGGGGTCGATGCCGCCGACCAGCTTGGGGTAGCGGCGCAGGTCGGCGAAGACCCGGCCGCTGAAGACCCGCTCCGGGCTGAACACCAGCGGGAAGTCCGGTCCGGGGCGCAGCCCGGACCCTTCTTTTAGGGCGGGCGCCAGGCGCCCGCGGGTGGTACCCACCGGCAGCGTGGTCTCGTAGGAGACCAGCGTGCCGGGGCGCAGCCCGGCCGCTACGGCGGCGGTCGCGGAGTCCATCGCCGCGAAGTCGGGCGCGCCCGCGGCGTCCACGTAGAGCGGGACGACGATGACGACCGCATCGGAGGCGGCCACCGCCTCCGCCGTGGACGTGTCCGCGGTGAGCCGCCCGTCGGCCACGACCCGCTTCAGCTCCACGTCGAGGTCCTCCTCGCCGGGGAACGGCGGGCGGCCGGCTGCGACGGCCGCGACCACCGACGGGTCGGTGTCGGCCCCGCGCACCCGGTTCCCGCCGGCGGCGAACCGCACGGCCAGCGGCAGGCCGATCTTGCCCAGTCCGACGACGCAGATGTCCATGCCCTACTCCCCCGCCTCTGCGGCGCGCGGCGCCGCCACCGTGTCGTGTCCGCCGGCTCCGCGGTCCGCCCGCTGCTGCCGGATCGGGCCCGTTGCGTCCGCCCGGGCGCTGTGCCCGGCGACCTGCGCGGGCCGTTCCTCCTGCCGCGGCACCCCGGTGCTGTCCTGCATTCCGCCAGGACGGCCCCCGCTGCCGGCCCTGCCTGCGGCGGAGCGGTCCGCCGCGTGCCGCCCGCGGGCGGGCGCGGGCGCAGGCGGACGGCCGGCCTCGCTGTCCAGGAGCCCCGCATAGACCGCGTCCAGCCGCGCCGCCTGCTCCGACCACCACCAGGTGGCGACCTCCGGCGAGGCGTCCATCGCCTCCCGGTAGCGCGCCGGATCGCCCAGGACCTCCGCGGCCGCGCGGGCCAGCGAGCCTGCGTCGTCGGCGGTGTACACGGCGCCGATGCCGAGCCGCCGGACCACCTGTGCCATCAGCCGCACGTCGCTGGCGATGAGCGGCAGCCGCGCGTGCACGTACTCGAAGAACTTGTTGCTCAGCGCGATCTCGTGATTGGGCACGTGCGACAGGCCGGAGACCGCTGCATCGGCGGTGGACAGGAACCGCACCACCTCCCAGTGCGGCACGTAGGGGAAGACGTGCACCCGGTCGGCGACGCCGAGCTCGGCCGCGAGCTCCAGCACGGCGTCGACGTGCCGCGTCGACTCCTTGCCGGGCGGCACCGACGCCAGCGCCAGGTGCACGCCGGGCAGCATCGGCAGCGCTTCGACGGCGGTGTCGACGCCGCGGCCGGGCGCGACTCCGCCGCTGTAGGCGATCAGCGGCACGTCCGGGGCCAGCCCGGCGCGGGCGCGGATGTCGAGGAGTCCGGGCTCCGCGGCCGCGTCGTCCTGCGCGTCCTGGCCGCTCTGCTCCTCGGGCGGGCCGGCCTGCGGCCCGCCGGCACCGCCGGCGTCCGGCGCAGGCGCGGTGGCGGTGTCGGCTCCCGGGCCGCTGTCCTGGAGCTCTTCCGCTGCGGCCTCCTGCGGCGCCCCTTCCAGCAGCTCGCCCTGACCTGCCTCCGGTTCGGCGGGCGGCGGCTCCATCTCCGGCATCGGCGCCGCACTGGGCGCATTGAGCACCACGGTCGGCGGCGCGGGCAGCGCGAAGTCCTCCGACAGCAGCTCGGCCAGGCCGGGCGAGACGGTGACGACCGCATCGGCGAACCGCGCATACTCGGCCTCGTGCGCGCAGACCGCGGGGTGCCAGGTGGGCCGGTCCTCGCGCGGCGCAAGCCCGGCGACGTACTCGTGGGCGTCCCAGACGAGCCGCACCCGCCGTCCGCGCGCTGCCGCCCGCAGCTTCGCGCGCGCGGCGACGCCGAGCATCTGGTGGTCGTTGGCGTGCAGCAGGTCGGGCTCCAGCGCGTCGATGGCCGTGCCGTAGGCGAGCTCCCAGTCCCACAGGTGCGGGTGGAGCCGGCGCCACGCGCGGTCGCCCATGAGCAGCGGCCACAGGGCGATACGGACCCGGTCGGCGCCCTCCAGCGGCGCCCTGAAGCGGGCGTCGCGGGCGCGCTGCTGGCGGCTGCGGAACTTCACCCAGGACTGCATGCCGCGGGACGCCGCGCGCAGCGGCATGCCGAGCGGCCCGTCGAGTTCACCGGCGGCGCGCCGCACGTACAGGTCGGCGCGCCAGGCGCGCATCTCCTGGGTGCGGCGGCCCGCGATGCGCTCGCTGTGGTAGGCCAGCGGGTGGCGCGGGGAGAAGCGGCGCAGCCGGCGGCGCGGCCGGTTCAGCGGCGTGGGGACCGGGAGCAGGACGACGCGTGCGCGGCCGAGCCGCCACTCCTGGCGGCGCCTGCTGGGCGAGCGCCCCACCAGGACCACGTCCCAGCCCGCGTCGGCCATTGACACGGCTTCCTTCTGCACGCGCGAGTCGCCGCGCACGCCGTTGTCGACGAGCATGACGATGCGCCCGCGCTCGGGCGCCCGGTCCGGTTCGGTTCGTGTCTCCACCACTGGCCTCTCTCGGGGTCACACGGATGGCTGCGCCGGCGGGGCGGCGGAGGGTTCCGCACCCCCGCCCGCCGGCGCACAACGGTGTCGGGGCTTCGCAGTCCGGGGGGCCGCCGCCGTCCGCTGCCGCCGCGCATGCGGCGGGCGGGCCGGCAGCGGCCGGGTTCCTGGCCGGCGCGGCGGCCGGGCCGGGCCGGGCCGACTCCGGTGAACGACTCCGCCCGCGCCGCGGCCGGCGGCGCGGCAGCCGCCTTCGGCTCCAGCTGCGCGCCCCCGTTTCCTGCTGCCCGGGGCAAGCGCGGCGGCCGGGGGATCCGCGGCACCGTGCTCGGGGTGCGGGCGGGGCGGAGGAGGGACGGCGGGCGGCGCGGGGGCGGTACGGGGCGAGGGGGCGGACGGGTCCGCCGCCCCGGGGGCGGGGGCGTGTGCGGTCACCCTCGCTCCTCCAGGGCGCGGACGGCGCGGGCGGCGGCGCCGGGGGTCCCGAACGGCGCGGCAGACGGGCCCGCGGGATCAGGCGCCGGGCGCAGCACGATCTCCTCCAGCCCACCGGGGTTCAGCGCCGCGGGGTCGGCGACCAGCGTGTTCCAGCCGTCGGCCAGCGTCTCGGGCCACTCCGTCTCGGTGCGCAGCGTGGTGCAGACGCGGCCCAGCAGGAACGCCTCCTTCTGCATCCCGCCCGAGTCGGTGACGACGGCCGACGCGGCGCGAACCGCGCGCACGGTCCCCGCGTAGTCCAGCGGCTCCACCGGAACGATCGCGCCCTTGCGCAGCGGTATCCCGTACTCGTCGGTGCGGGCGCGCAGCCGCGGGTGCACGGGCAGCAGGACCGGGACGTCGAGCTCCGACACGGCCCGCAGCAGCCCTTCCAGGCGCTGCGGATCGTCGGTGTTCTCCGCCCGGTGCAGCGTGGCCAGGACGAAGGGTTCACCGGGGGCGATGTCGCCGGGCAGCTGGCCGGCGGCGTCTTCGCCGGCGCCGGCGCCGGCGTCGGCTGCCTCGACCGCGGCGCCGACCCGCAGGCACACGTCGACCATCACGTCGCCGGTGAGCACCGAGCGCGCGCCGAGCCCCTCTGCGTCGAGGTGGCGCATGGCCTGGGCGGTCGGCGCGAGCAGCAGGTCGCAGGCGTGGTCGGCGAGGACCCGGTTGACCTCTTCGGGCATGCGCCGGTTGAACGAGCGCAGCCCCGCTTCCAGGTGCGCGACCGGGACGTGCAGCTTGGCGGCGGCGATCGCGCCGGCCAGGGTGGCGTTGGTGTCGCCGTAGACGAGCACCCAGTCCGGCGCGTGCTCGGCGAGCGCCGCGTCCAGCCGCTCCAGGGTCTGGCCGGTCTGCCGGCCGTGCCCGCCGGAGCCCACGCCCAGGTCGGTGTCGGGGCGCGCGATGCCCAGACCGTCGAAGAACACCTGCGACATGGCGGTGTCGTAGTGCTGCCCGGTGTGCACGATGACGTGCTCGTGCCCGGCTTCCGCGACCGCCGGGGCGACGGCGGCGAGTTTGACGAACTGGGGCCGGGCCCCGACCACGCTGAGGATCTTCACGCCTGCTCCACTCCCGAATCGTTGGCGGCGCTGCCGGCGACCGCGCCATCGGCCGGGGCACCGCCGTGCTGCGCGCCGCCGGGCGCCCTCGGTGCCGGCGCACCGGGTGCGCCCGCCGCCGGATCGGCAGCGGCCGCCCGGTCCGCGGCGCCGGCCTGGACCGGCACGGCGGGTCCGAGCAGGACCACGCGGCCGCCACGCGCCGAGTCGAGCAGGGCTTCGGCGACGGCGACCGTCCCCGTCCCTTCGCGCAGGGTGACGATGCCCGCGGAAGCATCGGCGGCGCTGTCCGCGGCGCCGCCCCCCGCGGCGGCGAGCACCGCGTCGCGGAAGCTCTCGTGCTCGACCAGCAGCGGCTCGCGCTTGGTCAGCGCGTAGCGCACCATGTCGCCCTCGGCGACCCCGCGGAACGCGCGCAGCGCCTCCCACTCGGTGGCCACCACCCCGTTCGCGTAGAAGGTCAGGTCGGCCGTGAGCGTGTCGGCGACGAAGCAGCCGCGCTCCCCGGTCACCACCGCCGAGCGCTCCTTGAGCGGGCTCAGCCAGTTGACGAGGTGGCTCACCATCGCCCCGCCGGACAGCCGGCCGATCGCGGCGACCATGTCCTCGTGCGCGTTGCCGCTCTTGGACACCGCGTGTGCCGCGACGGAGGCGTAGTGCTGCCCGGTCACCCAGCCGGTGAGGTCGATGTCGTGGGTGGCGAGGTCCTTGACCACGCCCACGTCGGAGATGCGGAACGGGAACGGGCCCTGGCGGCGCGTGGTGACCTGGTAGATCTCGCCGAGCTCGCCGCGGGTGAGCCGCTCGCGCAGTGCGCGCAGCGCCGGGTTGAACCGCTCGATGTGGCCGACTCCGGCGACGGTCCCCGACCGCTCGAACGCCTCAGCGAGCCGCTCGGCCTCGTTGACCGAGCCGGCGAGCGGCTTCTCGATGAGCGCGGCGGCACCCGCGGCTGCCAGCGCAGCGCCCACGTCGGCGTGCAGCGCGGTCGGGCAGGCGACGACGGCGTAGTCGACCCCGATCCGCAGCAGGTCGTCCACGGTGCGCACCAGCTGCGCGCCGGGAGGCACCGCGTCCTGCTTGGCGTCGGGGTCGGCGACGGCGACCAGGTCGACGCCTTCCAGGCCGTCCAGGATGCGGGCGTGGTTGCGCCCCATCATGCCGAGCCCGACGAGGCCCGCCCGCAGGTGCTCTCCGCTCACCGCAGCCCCTCCGCTGCCGCACCGGAGAGCGCCGCCGCGGCTGCCTCCGCCACCCTGCCGAGCTCGTCGGGGGTGAGCGAGGGGTGCACCGGCAGCGACAGGACCTCCGCCGCCGCGGCGTCGGTCGCCGGAAGGTCGGCGCAGGGGCTTCCGTCCGGGCCCAGGTAGGGCTGGAGCCGGTGGATCGGCGTCGGGTAGTAGACCTCGCTGCCGACTCCGGCGTCAGCCAGCGCAGTGCGGACCGCGTCGCGCCGCCCGCCGGGAACGCGGAGCGTGTACTGGTGGTAGACGTGCCGTGCACCGGGCCGCACTGCGGGGGTCGCCGCGGGGTCGGCGATCTTCGCGTCGAGCAGGGCGGCGTTGGCGCGGCGGCGCTCGTTCCACTCCGGCAGCCGCGCCAGCTGCACACGGCCGACGGCGGCGGCGACGTCGGTCATCCGCTGGTTCGCGCCGACGACCTCGTTCTCGTAGCGCCGCTCCATGCCCTGGTTGCGCAGCAGCCGCAGCATGCGCGCGGTACCGGCGTCGCCGGTGGTGACCATGCCGCCTTCGAGGGCGTGCATGTTCTTGGTCGGGTAGAAGCTGAAGCAGCCGGCGGCGCCGAAGGCGCCGACCTGCTGGCCGCCGAGCTCGGCGCCGTGCGCCTGGCAGGCGTCCTCGACGACGGCGAGCCCGTGCCGGCGGGCCAGTTCGCCGATCCGGTCCATGGCGGCCGGGTGGCCGTACAGGTGGACCGGCAGGATGGCGGCGGTGCGCGGACCGACGGCGGCGGCCGCGGCGTCCGGGTCGAGGCAGTAGTCGTCCGGGGCGATATCGGCGAAGACCGGTTCGGCGCCGGCCAGCCGCACCGCGTTGGCGCTCGCCGCGAAGGAGAAGGCGGGGACGACCACCTCGTCGCCGGGCCCGATGCCCAGAGCGGCCAGGGCCAGGTGCAGGGCAGCGGTCCCCGAGGAGACGGCGATGCAGTGCCGCCCGCCGGCGAGCGGGGCGAACTCCTCCTCGAACGCCGCGACCTCCGGCCCCTGGACGACGCGCCCGCTGCGCAGCACGCGCACGGCCGCGGCGATCTCGTCCTCGCCGACGGCGGGGCGCGCCGGCGGGATCATCTCCGCTGCGGCCACGCTGCACCTCCCCATTATTACGCTTCGTATTTATTTGATTCCCCAGAGTTAAGGACCGGTGCCGTCCGCGTCTACCGGACGCTCCGCCGACACACGGGTTTTCTCCGCAACCGGCCTCCGCCGCGCGGTTGGCGATCGGCCGCTGACCTGCACCGCGGGCGCCTGCGGCGTGTCCGCTTCCTCCTGCGGTGCCCGGCGGAGGATGCTGGCTGTGCCGGGTGGGCGCGCCGCCCGCCCGGTCGGGCCCCCTCCCGCCGCCCCTCCTGCGCCGCCATGCTGTCGACGGGAGCCGGAGGGCACCGTGAAGATCGTGTACGTCATCCACGACCTCTACGGGATCGGCGGGACGATCCGCACCGTCCTCAACCAGGCCGGGGCGATGGCTGCGCGCGGACACGACGTGGAGATCGCGTCGGTGTTCCGGGACGCCGACGAGCCGGCGCTTCCGGTGCCGCCCGGCGTCGCCGTTACCCCGCTGGTGGACGAGTGCCGCACCTCGCCCGACCCGCGCGCGCAGCAGCCGTCCCGCCTCTACCCCGCCGAGGAGAAGCACTACTCCCGGCACAGCGCACGCAGCGATGCGCTGATCGCGGGGCTGCTCGCCGCCCGCCGCCCCGATGTCGTCGTCGGCACCCGCGCCGGGATCAACGTGCTCCTGGCGCGGCTGAGCCCGGCCGGCCCGCTCGTCGTCGGCCAGGAGCACCTGACGCTGGGCATGTACGACGCTCCGCTACTCGCCGTGATGGCGCGCGCCTACCGCGGGCTCGACGCGCTCTGCCCGGTGACCGAGGCCGACGCCGCCGCGTACCGGGCCCGGATGCGGCTGCCGGGCGTGCGGATCGCGGCCGTGCCCAACTGCGTGCCCGAACCGGGCCTGATCGCCGACGCGGAGGCGCGGTCGGCGCCGCCGGAGCTCATCTCGGCCGGCCGGATCACCGGGATGAAGGGCTACGACCTGCTGATCGACGCGTTTGCGCGGATCTGCGGCGACTACCCTGACTGGACGCTGCGGATCTACGGCCGCGGCCGCGGCATGGCCGACCGCAAGCGGCAGATCGCCGCGCTGGGCCTGCACGACCGCGCGTTCATGATGGGCGCGCACCCGCGGATCGAGGAAGCCTGGGCGCTCGGGGCGCTCGCCGCGGTGCCGTCCCGGGATGAGCCGTTCGGCATGTCCATCGTCGAGGCGATGCGGTGCGGCCTGCCGGTGGTCGCCGCCGACTGCCCGCACGGGCCGCGGGAGATCATCGCCGACGGCGAGGACGGACTGCTGGTCGCACCCGAGGACTCCGCGGCCCTCGCCCGCGGCCTGGACCGGCTGATGGGCGACAGCGCCCTGCGCGCCCGGATGGCGCGGGCCGCGCTGCGCGCTTCCGCCCGCTACGCCCCGGACACCGTCGCCCAGCGGCACGAAGAGCTGTTCGGCGCGCTGCTCGCGGCGCGCGGCCGCGGCCGGCGCACCCCGCCGCCGTCGCCCCGGGTGATCGCTCCGCGCGGTGCCGCCACCGGCGGCTGCACCGCGGCAGCGGGGCCCGACGGGTCGGTCGAGCTGCTGTTCCCGGCGCCACCCGACACGGTGGTGCTGCGCAGCGCCGGCGGCACCGGCGCCGAGCAGCGGCTCCGCACCGACCCGCGCGGAGCCGTGCTGGTCGATGCGGCCGATCTCCCGGAGGGCATCACCCGCTGGAGCGTGCTGCGCTCCGACGGCGGCGAGGAGCGGGAGGTGCACGCCGACCTGATCGACCTGCGCCGCGCACCCTCCGACCCGCGCACCGCCAAGCGCCTGCGCACCGTGCTGCCCGAGCGGACCGGGCACGGCGCGCTCACCCTCACCGGGCACCTGCTGCCGGCCTACGCCGAAGCCGAGCGGGTCGCGGTGCTCGCCGAGGAGACCGTCGTGGCGGGGCGCGTGCTCGGCGCGTCGGCCCCCGACCCGGACGCGGTGCTGCTGCTGCGCGCCCGCGGGCATTCCGACGTCAGCGCAGAGGTACCGTGCCCGGTCGACGCCGCGGGCCGGTTCCGGGCCGCGATCCCCACTGCGCTGCCGTGCGAGCGCGCCGCCCCGATCCTCGCCGCCGGCCGCGGCAACCGGAACGGCGCCCAGCTGTGGAACCTGCGGCTGCGCGCCAAGGGCCGCAACCACCCGATCGGGCGGACGCTGCTCGGCGCCGCGCGGTGGAAGCACATCGTGAGCTACCCCGCGGTGCCGCACCGGGTCGCCGCGGTGCTGGGCGGCGATGCGCCGCCCGGGATCCTGCTGCACCCCTTCTATAGTGCGGACGGGCTGCTCTCACTGGCCACCGAGCCGCTGGACGCGGCGCCGGAGGATGCCGGGGCGCTGGCCGCCGCAGCCTCGGACGCGGTGCTGCGATGGGGCGGGCCGCACCTGCTGGAGATCGAGGGCCTGGTGCGCTCCCGGGCCGCCGAAGCGGCGGAACTGGCGCTGACCGCCGTGAACGCCGACGGCGCCACCGTCGGACTGGACCTGCACACCGAGCGGACTGAGCGGGGCGTCCGCTACACGGCGGCGGTCGACCTCGGTCCGGGAGCGCTGCACTTCGGGTCGTGGCGGCTGATACTGGCGGCCGAAGGGCCGGAGGGGACGCGCACGGTCGATCTCGCCTCGCCCGGGCCGAAGCTGGCACGGCGCTGGTGGCGCGGCGTGCGGCCGGTCGCCGGGCGGATCCTGCCGGCGCAGCGCGACGGCGACGTGCTGATCGAGCACACGCCGCTGCAGCTGGCAAAGGCGGTGCTGGCAAAAGTCCGGTGATGGGCGGCGATACCGCTGCGGCGTGTCGCACCGTTAGTTACGGCAGGGTAACTCTGCGTGGGGTGACAATGGCGGTGAGCAGCACCCGCGTGAGGAGGAGGCGCCATGGCCACGGAGGACAACGCCCGGACCGGCGCGGCTTCGGCCCCGGACTCGGAGCCGGAAGAAGGGGCGGGCGAGCGCCGGCAACTCGGGCTCCTCGCCGAAGCGCTCATGAAGTATGGGGTAACCACCGAGGTGGTGGGCGCGGCGGGCGAAGAGGCGCCGGTGCTCCGGGTCGGCAATCCCGAGTCGGAGTACGCCGTCGAGGACATCGGCTGCGAGCGCCGCGAGCACGGCCACGCGTTCCTGGCATCGTTCGGAGTGCACTTGGGCTCGTCCGAATCCATCCCGATGACCGCGAAGAAGGTCGCCTGGCTCGTCGGCGCTACGGCGCCCTGAGCCGATCACCCCGCAGGAGCCGGACCACCGGACTGCGGTCGGGCCCCGGAGGCAGGCGCGTCCCGGAGCCGTCGGCGGTCCAGGCCCGGCCGCCCGGCGGCCCCGGGGCGCCCGCCGCTCAGGCCGGCCCGTCCCAGCGGCCCACACCGCAGACGGCCCAGACCTGGTCGGGGTCGTAGTAGGGCTCATCGGGGCGCGGGCGCCAGTCGGCGAGGTGCACGACACCCGGTTCGAGCAGCGTGAGCCGGTCGAAGAACCGGCGCACCTCCGCCTGCGGCCGGATCTGCCCGGGCGAGCTCGTCGCCTGGTACATCTCCTCCATGAACCGCGCCCGCTCCGGGTGCGTGTCGTTCTCCGCGTGGCTGATGGCGACGAACGATCCGGCGGGCAGGTGCTCCAGGTACCGGTCGAGCAGCGCGAAGGGCTCCTGCTCGTCCCGGACGAAGTGCAGCATGGCGATCATCAGGACGCCGACCGGGCGCGACAGGTCGATCCGCTCGCGCAGCCCGGCATGTGCGAACAGCGCGTCCGGGTTCCGCATGTCGGCGTCGACGACCGCTGTGCGGTCGGGACGGTCGACCAGCAGCGCATCGGCGTGGGCGCGCACCACCGGGTCGTTGTCGACGTAGACCACGCGCGCCTCGGGAGAGTGCTCCCGCGCCACCTCGTGCACCGGCCCTTGCGCGGGCAGCCCGGCACCGATGTCGAGGAACTGGTCGACCCCTTCGGCGCACATCAGGTCGACGGCCCGGCGCAGGAACGCCCGGTTGGCGTGCGCCCACATCCGGATCTCCGGTACCGCCGCCAGCATCCGGTCGGCCGCCTCGCGGTCCACCGCGTAATTGTTCTTTCCGCCAAGGAAGTAGTCGTACAGCCGCGCCGAACTCGGCACGGTCGTGTCCACGCCCGCGGGCGCCGGTCCGTCATTCATTTCTGACCTCGAGTCAGGCAGCAGGGGGTGCACACTCTGGGCGCAGCACGCCGGTTCCGCTTTCCGGCGGGGCCGGGCGCTGCCGGCGTCAACCGTCCAAGCGGCCGACGCCGCCGACCGCCCAGACCTGGTCGGAGCCGTAGCGGGGCTCGCCCTCGCGCGGGCGCCAGTCCGCCAGGTGCACGACGCCCGGATCGAGCAGGGCGGCCCGGTCGAAGAAGCGGCGGACCTCTGCCTGGGTCCGGATCTGGCCCGGGGAGCTAGTGGACTCATACATCTGCTCCAGGAACCGGGCGCGCTCCGGCTGGCTGTCCTTCTCCAGGTGCGAGATCACCAGGAACGACCCGGGGGGCAGATGCTCCAGATAGCGCTCGACCAGGGCGTACGGCTGCTCCTCGTCCTTGATGAAGTGCAGGACGGCGATCAGCAGCAGCCCGACCGGCCGCGAAAGGTCGATCCGCTCGCGCAGCTCCCGGTCGGCGAAGACCGCGTCCGGATCCCGCAGGTCGGCCTGGACGGCGGCGGTGCTGTCCGGCCGGTCGACCAGCAGCGCATCGGCGTGCGCCCGCACCGCCGGGTCGTGGTCGACGTAGACCACGCGCGCGTCCGGCAGGTGCCGCCGCGCCACCTCGTGCACCGGCCCCTCCGCGGGAAGCCCGGCACCGACGTCGATGAACTGGTCGACGCCCTCCGCGCACATCGCCTCGACAGCCCGGCGCAGGAACGCCCGGTTGGCCCGGGCGGCCATCCGCAGCTCCGGAACCGCCGCGAGGATCCGCTCCGCCGCGGCCCGGTCGACCTCGTAGTTGTTCTTACCGCCGAGGTAGTAGTCGTACAGCCGCGCCGAACTCGGCACCGTCGTGTCCACGCCAGCGGGCGCAGATCCGTCGTTCATTGCGTCAATCCTCACGCTGGGGGGCGGTGTCGTGACCGCGACTCTAGTTGCCCCGTCCCCGTTCCCCGACCGCCCCGCCGATCCCCGTGCGGACACCTTTCTCCGCTGCCCTTGCCCACCGCGCGCGGGCCGCTGCAGCCTGTCCCCATGCCCGCGAAACCGGACGGCGGGCCGGCAGCATCCGCCCCTGCCCGCCCGCTGCTCTTCCTCGACGTAGACGGAGTCCTCAACCCGTTCGCCGCCCGCGGATGCCCGGACGGCTACCGCGAATACGGCTTCTTCCCCGATGAAGAGCCGGTCCGCCTCAGCGCCGTCCACGGCACCTGGCTGGCTGCCCTCGGCCGGGTCTTCGATCCGGTCTGGGCAACGGGCTGGGGCGGCCCAGATGCGAACCGGTGCATCGCTCCCGCGCTGCACCTGCCGCAGTTCCCCGCCGTCGTCTTCCCGCCCGCCCCGTTCCCGGCCGCGGCGAAGGTCCCCGCGATCTCCGCTTATGCCGAGGATCGCCCCGCGGCCTGGAGCGACGACGCCCACGCCCCCGAAGCCCGCCGCTGGGCCCGCACCCGAACGGCGCCCACCCTGCTCGTGCCTGCAGACCCGTCCCGCGGGATGACCGAACAGGACGTGCACTCCCTCCTGGCCTGGGCGGCCGGCACGTCCACCCGCGCCTGAGCCGCCGATTCGCGGAATCGCCGGTGCGCGACGGCCGAACACGATAGAGCGGTGCTATGCGCACCCACCCCATCGCCGTCCGAGCCGCCATCGTCGCGGCCCTGTCCGCCGGCGTCCTGGCCGCCGCCGGCCTGGCCGCCTCCTCCGCGTCAGCGGAAACACGGCCCGTTCAGACCTCCGCTCCCGCGCCGAATCCGGATCTTCACCTGCTCTGACCACTCCGCCGACCGCCGCCGGCCACCGGGCCTGCCCCCTGAAGGCCCGCGCCGACAGCGCCCCCTCCGCCAACCGCCCCGGTCTCGACGCTGTGCTGAGGCCACCCCTCGTTGCCCCTTTCGTCCTCCCGTGCACTGGTCGATACGATCTGCCCACTAGATCACCCGATCAGGCGCCTAACTCTTGGCAAGGCCAAGTCGAGGCCCGTAGAGGACGAGAAATTGTTCCCGCGTTCCCGCGTTCGCTCTGCGCGAGACTGCGCGAGGAACCACCGTGTTCCCGCACAGCACCCCATGCTTCCCGCATTTCGGCGCCCCTGCACCGCGGTTGGGCGAACAACCACTGTGTTCCCGCGCAGCGTCCAGCAGTCCCAGCCACCAATGCATCCCCACTTTTCCCCGCAATGCCCAGTTCCCTCCTTACTGCGCCGGATCAGCAGCAATGGCAGCGGCCGACCCCGCGCATATGGGCGGGTGAGGGACGGGAGTTCAAGACCGGGGCGCCACAGACCTGAGCCAACCCTCGGCCGCAGAGGGCCGAGTGTTGGCTGAAGTGCCCGGCCCTGATACGGACAGTGCGCGGTGGGAAGCCGCCAATCGCGGAGCCCGAAAGGTCCTCGCCGTCGCCCGCACACTCACGTCGGCCATCCGGGTCCTCGAAGCGCTCGACGGGCTGCGCGGCGACCACCGCATCAAGACCGCCTTCACCGTCGAGGGCACCTCCGCCTACAGCGACGGCGCCGAGGACCTGCTCCGCCGCGCCGGCGCGCGCATCATCCCGTGGGAGTCCGTCGGCGGGCACCGCTTCGACCTGGCCGTCACCGCCAGCGAAAACGTCGACCTCGAACCCTTGGACTGCCCCGTCCTCGTCCTCCCGCACGGCATCGGCTTCCACAAGTTCGTGCCCGACGCGCGCGGCACCGGGCAGCGCATCTCCGGTCTCGTCGGCGAGAAGTTCCTGCGCAGCAAGCACGTCACGATGGTCGTCACCCACCCGCGGCAGGCCGAGTACCTGCGCGCCGCGGGCGGCGAAGGCAGCGGAGGCACCGTCGTCGCGCTCGACCCCAGCCGCGAGCGCCTGCGCGCCGGCCGGAAGCTCCGCGAGCTGTACCGGCGCGAACTCGGTGTCGCGCCCCGCCAGAGCCTCGTGCTGACCACGTCCACGTGGGGCCCGCAGTCGCTCGTCGGCCGGCATCCGCGCGTCAACTCGCTGCTCCTCGCCCGGCTGCCCTATGACTCCTACCGGGTCGCCGCCGTACTGCACCCCAACGTCTGGTCGCGCGAAGGCGCCTGGCAGGTGCGGACGGAGACGGCGGACGCCGTCGACGGAGGGCTCATCCTGGTGCCGCCCGACGAGGGCTGGCACGCCGCGATGCTCGCCGCGGACTGCGTGGTCGGCGATCACGGCTCAGTGACGCTCTACGCCGCCGCGCTCGGCCTGCCGGTGCTGCTGGGCGCGTTCGGCGACGGCACGGCGGTCGTTCCGGGGACGCCGATGGCTGCCCTGGGGGCGGAGGCACCGCGCCTGGACCTCGGGGGCGACCTGTCCGCCCAGATCGACGCGGTCGCCGCGCAGCATGCACCGGACCGGTACGCCGCCTTCGCCGCCGATCTGTTCACTCCGGCCAGCGACGACGTGCGCACCATTGCCGAAGCGGTCTCCGCTCGGCTCGGGCTCGCCCCGCTCCCGTCCGCAGCCCAGACCCGGGCTGCCGCACCGCTCCGCGGCCCCGCCCGGCGCGTCGGCGCGTTCCTGGTGCACACCACCGTCACGGACGGCGGTGTCGACCTTCACCGCTTCCCTGCCGCAGCAGCGCTCGCCATCGACCGCGACCCGGGGCCGGCGCACCTCAGTGCCGCCGAGGGGGAGCCCGACCGGATGCTGGTGGAGAACGCCGCGGTGGTCTGGGACCCGCAGCCGGCCGGGGACGAGGAGGCCGCGGCCACCGCAGCGCGGCTGCTCGGCGCCTACCCGGGCTGCCGGATCGCCGCTGCTGCGACTGCCGCCGGATGCACCCTGGCGCTCCGCGACGGCCGGATGATCGACGCCGCCGCGCAGTCGGGAACACTGCTGTCCCCATGCCTGCTGGCAGGCGCCGTCTATGCCCTGCTTGTCGCTGGCCGATCACTCGTCGGCACCGTGCTGTGCCGGGTCGGCGGGGCCGAGCACAAGGTGGCGCTCAGCCCAGCTCTCTGAGCTGCTCCTCCAGCTTCGGAACACGGCGGTCCTCGGGCGCCAGCACTGCCAGTGCGCGTTCCCGATGAGACCGCGCTGCCGCCACATCGCCGTCGGCCGCATCCAGGTCGGCGAGGACCGAGCGGACGTCGGCTTCGTAGGACAGCCCTTCCAGCACCGGCAGCGCCGCGGCGAGGTGCGCGCGTGCCCTCTCCGACTCGCCGCTGGCGGCGTGGACCAGCCCGATACTCGCGGCCGCACGGGCCGCCATTCTGCCGTCGTCCAGTCCGGCCAGCTCCGCGCGGGCCGCTTCCAGTTCGCGCAGCGCGTCCTCATGCCGGCCGATCCGGGCCAGCGCCGTTCCGAGGAAATAGCCGGCCAGGGCCGCTCCGCGCCGTTCGCCGGCGCTGCCGGCGAGCTGCCGTGCCCGCTCGTAGGCGTCGACCGCCTCGGCGTCGGCGCCGGTGGCGTCGAGGTAGCGGCCGTGGAACTCGGCCACCGACGCGGAGAGCACCGTGTTGCCGGCGCCCGTCGCGGCGTCGAGCGCTCGCGCAATCTCGCGGCCGGCCTCCGCCAGCCGGCCCAGGTCGGTGAGCGGCCGGCTGCGAAGGCTGCGCAACCGCGCTTCGACGTCCTGCGCGCCCGCGCGCTGCGCCGCATCCGCGCCCAGCTCCGCCGTCTCCACCCAGTCGTTCAGGTGGCGGTGGTTCAGGTAGAGGGCGGTCGCCGCCTCCGCCAGCGTGTACGCCTCTCCGTCGAAGCCGGCCCGGGCAGCCGCGCGGACCGCTGCATGCAGGTCGATGCGCTGCAGCTCCAACCACGCAAGTCCTTCGGAGCGCGCTTCGGTACCGGCGAACCGGCCCGTGGCGGCCCGTTCAGGGGAGGTGCGCAGCCGCTCCCCCATGACCGCGCGGTCAGCCTCGGCGACAAGGCCGGTGTAGGCGCCGAGCATGCGGAGGAGCGCAGCTCCGCGCTCCTGCGCGGAATCGTCGCGTTCGGCGAGACCGCGGGCGTGCGCGGGCAGCAGGCCGTGCTGGAAGCGGTGGTCGCCCTCTTCGGTGTCCACCAGCAGATCGGCGTCAGTGAGGGCGGCCACCTCCTCGGCCGCGTCCGGCACGTCAAGGGCAGCAGCCGCGACCAGGGCGTCGATGCGGGTTCCCGGCCACTCTCCGAGCGCGCGGTACAGCTGCGCGGCGCGCGGGGACAGCGCCGAGTAGGACGTGTTGAAGACAGAGTCGAGGTTGTGCTGATCGCTCACTGCCATCCCCTTCAGCCGCTGCCTCTCATCGCGAAGCTCGTCCACGAGCCGCTCCGGGGTCAGCGCGGAGTCGGAGCGCAGCCGGGCGGCGGCGAGGACGAGGGCCAGCGGCAACCCGTCGCAGAACGCCGCGATCTCCCGCAGCGCGGCGCGCTCCGGGGCATCGGAGGTGGCGGCATGCCCCGATTTGGCGGCCAGAAGTTCGACGGCGTAGTCACCGCTCAGGACCTCCAGCAGGAAGAACTCGGCTTCGTCGAGGTGGAGGGCGCTGAGTGACGAGCCTTCCCGGGCGACCACGACCAGACTGCCGGGCGCGCTGGGGACGAGCGGCGTCACCTGGGCGGGGTACCGGACGCCTTCAAGGACGACCAGGGTGGGGCGGGTCGTCCGGGCGGTGTAGAGGTTCCGGCGTCCCGCCAGGCCGCTGGGGATCTGGGCCGCGTCCACCCCGAGTGCGCGCAGCGCATGGTCGAGAGCCGCGGAGCCGTCGCTTCCGCTGCCGAGGGCGAACTCGGCGTAGTCGATGTGCAACTGGCCGCCGGGGAACCGGTCCCGGGCGGTGGCGGCCCAGCGCCGGAGCACGGCGCTCTTACCGATTCCGCGGGCGCCGTAGAGCACCGCGATCGACGTGTGCCCGGATCCGGCCGCATCGTCGGCCAGCGAGTCCAGCCGGCTCCGCTCGGCCTCCCGGTCCACAAACCCCCGCGGCCCCGGCGGCACCTGAAAGGGAACGGGGGCACCGGAGGCAGAGACGTACATGTTCACCGTCCCGGAATTGACTCCGACCTGCGTCACCACTTCCGCGTTCCCGCTGAACGAATTCCCGACGTCCCGCCCCATCGACCGCCTCGCTCCCGTCCTCGCGCCCCACCGTAAGCACTCCGAGGCTACCGACACGAGGGCCGCTGGCGCTGTGGCGGACGATTGGTCCCCGCCGCACTTCAGCAGCGGAAGTGAAGAATCCAGACGTGCAGCCTCTGGGCCCGAACCGGGGGCGGCCGTCCGGACGAACCGAACGGTCATCGGCCGCTGCTCCTGGATCCCCGCTTCGGCGCATTCGTTCTCGGCCGTTCCGGATTGCCGGATTCTCCGGATCCGCGGACTACCGCAAATCGGTGGCCGGATATCCGAACCTCAGTGCGTCGGACACTGGCACGGCGACGGTTGCGGCCGAGGGGCCTGCCGCGGGGCGCGGGTGGTTGTCCCCGCCCCCGGTGGCACCCGCCGGTGCCGCGGCTGCGCCTTCCGCCCACCCCAGCACCGCGACCCGCCCACCGCTGGCGCACTTGGTGCGCGGAGGCGACCCGGTCGCCCTGCGGTGCGGGGGTTGTGGAGCGAGAGGCACCTGACGTTATGTCACAATTCAGTCACTCGCCATGATTGCGTCATCTTTCTGTGCTTCTGAGGCGTCCCGTACGGGGGTTCGCCTTGCGACCGCGGACCCGCGTCAGAGGGTGGGCGCCAGGCGCCCTACCCCCCGCAGGCGCTGCGGCGCCAACACGTACGGAGCACTATGAGCACGTTCACGCTGGCTGAGGTCCAGGAGCGGACCTACAAGCCGAAAGACTCCTGGTGGACGGTTTGGCTGGTGGACCCGGTGGCCTCGCGGCTGGTCACCTTCGTCGCCAACCGCACCTCGATCACCCCGAACCAGCTGACGCTGGCTGCCCTGGTCCTCGGGGCGCTCGCGGCGGCCTGCTTCGCGTGGGGCGAGTGGTATGCGCTGGTCACCGGCGTGGTGCTGTTCCATCTCAGCTTCGTACTCGACTGCATGGACGGCAAGATTGCCCGGCTCAAGGGCAACGGCTCGATCTTCGGCAGCTGGCTCGACTACGTCTTCGACCGGCTCCGGGTGCTGGTCTGCGCCATCGCGCTGATGGGCGGGCAGTACGCGCACACCGGCGAGCCGATCTTCCTGTGGTTCCTGCCGGCGATCGTGTTCACCGACATGTTCCGCTACCTCAACTCGCCGCAGATGGCGAAGGTCCGCGTGGCGATGCGGCGGCACATCACCCACGCCATCCGCGAGGCCGAGCACACCACCGACGGCGACATGGCCGAGATGCACCGCGCCGCCGGCGGCTTCAACGACGGCAGTGCCGACATCGACCACCTCACCGACGGGGAGGGCGGCGTCGCCATCGGCCACGCCGAGCGCGTCCAGACCCCGGGGCTGCCCACCAGCGACGAAGAGCACGAGGCGATCGCCGCGCCGACGGCCACCCGCCGCGCCAAGGAGATCCAGGGCACCGAGCTGCAGAGCCGGTTCCACCGCCTGTTCCCCTGGTACAGCAGCATGCGCGACACGCTGCGCGCCAACCGCATCCGCCCGCACCTGTTCAGCGGCATCGAATACCAGATGGGCGTCTTCATCGTGGCGCCGCTGATCGGCGTCTTCTCGCTCACCGGCATGCTCGCCACCATCGCCATCTCGGCGGCGCTGATGTTCGCCTTCGAACTGGCCCTGATCTACAAGCTCTGGCTGTCCACGCGCGACTTCGCCCGGGTCACCACCGACATCAACGCCGTCCTGGCCTCCCTCCCGGAGCCCGCCCAGGCCGAAGAGCAGAGCACGGCCGCCTAATACGCACAGCGGCCCGCTATGAGGGCCGCCGTCGGCGAGGGAACGTCTACCCGTACGGACGTTCCCTCGCGGGCGGCGGCATCCCCCTACCCGCATCGGTTCCGCTCGCGCGCAGCGCAGACGCAGCGCAGGCAGGAAGAGCCTCCGCCCCGCCCCGGGCCGGAGGCTCTTCTGCTGTCACCGGCTCACCGCGGCCCGCGGGCGGCCGAGGCGAAACTGCGGGTGAGCGTGGTGGGATGGGTGATGGCGGTTCCTACGACGACGGCGAATGCGCCCCGGTCGAGGGCCGCAGCCGCCTGCCCGGGGGTGCGGATGCGCCCCTCGGCCACGACGGGGACCTCCAGCGGCGCGAGTTCGGCGACCAGGTCGAGGTCGGGTCCGGCACTCTTGCGGGAGTGCTCCGTGTAACCCGCCAGCGTGGTGCCGACCAGATCGGCACCCGCCTCCTGCGCCGCCAGGCCCTCGTCCCGGGTGGAGACATCGGCCATGGCCAGCGCGCCAGTGTCGTGGACAGCCCGGACCAGCTCGCTGAACGTACTGCCGTCCGGGCGCGGGCGGGCGGTCGCGTCCATGGCGACGATGTCCGCCCCGGCGCGGGCCGCCGCGACGGCCGCCCGCAGGGCGGGGGTGATCACGACCCCTGCCGCGCCCTCCTTGACCAGCCCGATCAGCGGAAGGTCCAGAGCAGCCCGGATGCAGGCGATGTCCTCCAGCCCTTGGGCGCGGATCCCCACCGCGCCCCCGGCCGCCGCCGCCAGCGCGACCCGCGCCATGGTGTCCGGGTCCCGCATCGGTTCGCCGGGGTACGCCTGGCAGGAGACGACGATCCCGCCCCGGAGGGGTTCGATCAGCGCCTGCGCGGTACTCATGTGTGCTCTCCCTGCTCTCCCTGCTCTCCGTACTTCCGCCACGCCATCCGGCCCGCTCCCAGAAGCGCCGCGTCGGCGCCCAGCTCCGCGGGCTCCACCGGCAGCCCCCGGAGCGCGGGGATCAGGCCCTGCTCGACGCCCTTCCGCAGCGCCGCCCACCAGGTGCGGCCCGCAGCCGCAACGCCTCCGCCGACCACGACGATGTCCGGGTCCACCACGTTGGCGGCACCGGCCAGCGCCGTGCCCAGCGCTGCGCCTCCCCCTGCCAGGACCGCGGAGGCCGCGGCGTCGCCGCTGCGCTCGGCGCGGACGACGTCCTGCAGGCGGCCGGCCGCGCGGCCGGCCCGCTCTCGGTAGGCGCTCGCGAGCGCGGGCCCGGACGCCACCGCTTCGACGTGTCCGGACGCCCCGCAGGGGCAGCGGACTCCGGCCGCCGCAGGCACCGGAACGTGGCCCAGGTGGCCCGCCGCGGCGCGCGCACCGCCGTGGACAGCGCCGTTTAGCAGCAGGCATCCGCCCACGCCGGTGCCGACCGCCGCGAACAGCACCGTCGCGGCATCGCGCGCCGCCCCCAGCCAGTACTCCCCCAGAGCGTGTGCGTGGACATCGTTGGCGGTGGCCACCGGCAGCCCGAGCGCGGAACCCAGACTGCCGGCGAGGTCGGTGCCGGCCCAGCCGGGAAGGGCGTCGGTGGCCGAGCGCACCCGCCCCGAAGCGGGGTCGACCGCGCCGGCGCTACCCACCCCGAGCCCGATGGCGCGATGCTCCCCCACCGCCCGGCGGACCAGCGTCGCGGCAGCACCCAGCACCGCATCCGGGCCGTCCGCCGCGGGCGTGGGCGCGGTGCAGCGGGCGGCGACGGCGCCGTCCGCGGTGACCACCGCCGCCGCGGTCTTCGTACCGCCGATATCGAGGGCAGCGGCCACCACCGTCACAGCAGCCCGACCTCCTTGAGGCAGCGGCGCACGCGCTCGGTCTCCTCAGCGGTGAACGGCCGCATCGGCAGCGCCGGCGTCGGATCGTCGATGATGCCGAGCAGGGCGAGAGCGCACTTGAACCCGCCCACCCCGGCCGTCGACCCGCCCGCCGTGGCCGGATCGGCGGCGCCGACGAGGCGGAACAGGCGGATCAGCCGCTCCTGCTCGCGCCCCGCTTCGGCCCAGTCGCCGCGCGCGCACGCCTGCAGCAGCCGCACATAGCCGTGCGGGTCGACGTTGCCCAGCCCCGGAACCGCGCCGTGCGCGCCGATCAGCATCATCGCGTCGACCACTGCCTCGTGCCCGGTCAGCACGGAGAACCCGGGGATCTCCCGGGCGCCGATGACGAGGTCGCGCAGCCCCGGATCATCGCCGCTGGAGTCCTTCACTCCGTCGATGACCCCCTCTGCGGCGAGGTCGAGCAGCATCCCGGCGTCGAGCTTGGTGTGCACCGAGACCGGCACGTCGTAGGCCAGCAGCGGTAGACCCGTGCCGGCGCGGAGGTGGCGGAAGTGGCGCTCGACCTCCGACGGGTGGGTGCGGGTGTAGAACGGCGCGGTGGCCACCACCGCGTCGGCGCCGGCCTGGGCCGCGGCACGGGCGCGCTCGACGACGCGCGGGGTGGTGGTTTCGATGCAGCCGGCGAGCACCGGAACCCGGCCAGCTGCTGCGCTGGAGACAACCCGCAGTACGGTGTCGCGCTGCCGGTCGGTCAGATAGGCGGCCTCGCCGGAGCTGCCGAGCGCGAACAGCCCGGAGACACCCGCGTCGGCGAGGTGCCCCGCCAGCCGCTCCAGCGATGCCGCATCCACCTCGCCTTCGCCGGTCAGAGGGGTGATGATCGGCGGGATCACACCAGTGAAGGTCGGTGCGTTCCGGGTCATGCGCTGCTCCTCGCTGTCGGTTCCGGATCGCCGGTCGGCTCCGGATGGATGCAGTGCCACGCGTGACCGCCGTCGGACCCGCGGGCGGGGAACGCCTCCGCGCAGTCGGCCTCCGCCTTCCAGCACCGGGTGCGGAACGGGCAGCCGGACGGCGGTGCCGTGGCCGACGGAACCGGGCCGTGCAGCACGATCCGCTCGGCGCGGTCCAGCAGTCCGGGAGCCGCGGAGAAGAGCGCCCGGGTGTAGGGGTGGCGGGGTGCGGCGGCGACCCGGTCCGCGGGCCCCTCCTCCACGATCCGCCCGAGGTACATCACCGCGATGCGGTCGGAGAGGTGGCGCACGGTCTGGATGTCGTGCGAGACGAACAGCAGGCCCAGGCCGAGGCGGGACTTCAGCTCGCTGAGGAGGTTGAGCACCTGGGCGCGCACCGACACGTCCAGCGCACTGGTCGGCTCGTCGGCCACGACCACGTCCGGGCCGAGCGCGAGGGCGCGGGCGACGGCGACGCGCTGGCGCTGCCCGCCGGAGAGCCGCGCAGGCAGCGCGCCACCGGTGTGGCCGGGCAGGCCGACCAGGTCGAGGAGCTCGTCCACGCGCGCCTCGCGCTCCGCCGGCGTGCCCCGGCGGTGCACGTCGAGGGGGTCGCGGAGGATGGCCCGGACCGGCATCCGGGGGTTGAGCGCGGTGCTGGCGTCCTGGAAGACGACTCCGACGCCCGCGCCCATGCGCGAGCGCCGCCGGCCGGCGGGCATCGCCCACAGGTCGCTGCCGCGGAAGCGCACGGTTCCAGCGGTCGGCCGCTGGAGCCCGGTCGCGACGTTGGCCAGGGTCGACTTGCCGCACCCGGACTCCCCCACGACGCCCAGCACTTCGCCGCGCGCCACCCGGGTGCTCACCTCCGCCAGAGCCCGGACCCGGTCACGGCGCAGGAGGCCGCCGGTCCGGGCGGTGTGCTCGACGCGGACGCCGTCGAGTTCGAGGATCGGCTCGGTCACAGCAGCGCTCCCTTGGGGTCGGCGGCCGGGTGCACGCAGGCATAGGAGTGGCCGGGGCCTGCCGTCGTCGGCGCCGGCGGTTCGGTCCGGCAGGCGTCATCGGCGGCCGGGCAGCGGTCGGCGAAGCGGCAGCCGGGGCCGAAGTCGTGCGCTGCGGGCACGACACCGGGGATCTGGTGCAGGCGCTCGGCGCCGGCTTCCAGCGACAGCACCGAGCCCAGCAGGCCGCGGGCGTAGTGGTGGCGCGGATGCACAAGCAGGTCGCGCACCGTGCCGGATTCGGCGAGCTGCCCGGCGTACATCACCGCCAGCCGGTGGGACATCTCCGCGACGAGCGCGATGTCGTGCGAGACCAGCACCATGGCGAACCCGAGCTCGTCGCGCAGGCGCCCGAGCAGCTCCACTACCTGGGCCTGCACGGTCACGTCGAGGGCGGTGGTGGGCTCGTCGGCGATCAGCAGGCGCGGGCTGCGCGACAGTGCCATCGCGATGAGGACCCGCTGGCGCTGTCCACCGGAGAGCTCGTGCGGGTAGCTGCGCAGGGTGCGCTCGGGTGCCAGTCCGACCAGGTCGAGGAGCTCGGCCGGACTCTGCTTGCCGCCGCGCCGGGTGAGCTGGCGCAGCTGCGCGCCGACCATGACCGAGGGGTTCAGCGACGACAGGGCGTCCTGGTAGACCATTGCGAGCTCGGGGCCGGAGATGGCGCGGCGCTCCCGCGCAGAAAGGGCGAGCAGGTCGCGGCCGTCGAAAAGCAGCTGCCCCTCGACCCGGGCCTCCGGCGGCAGCAGCCCCATCAGGGCGAGGCCGGTCAGGCTCTTGCCGCAGCCGGACTCGCCGACCAGGCCGAGCGTCTCGCCGGCCCGCACGTCGAAGGAGACCCCGTCGACTACCGGCGCCGCTCCGTGCACCCCGGGAAAGGAGATCCGCAGGTCGCGGACTGACAGCAGGCCGGGCGCACCGTCAGGCACCGGGGGCGGCCCCGGGGTGTGCTCCCGCGCCGCGGCGGACAGCCGCGCCAGGGAGCGCTCCGCCTCGGCCGCTTCCCTCCCGCTGTCGGCGCCTTCACTCTGGGCGGCGCCAGAGGCGGCGCCGGCCGCGGCCCCGGCCGGACGGTCGGCGCGCCGGGTGCGCGGCGCCGACCAGGCGTCGGTGAGCCCCTCGGAGAGGATGGTGAGGGCGAGCACCGTCAGCAGGATCGCCAGGCCGGGGAAGAACGTCGCCCACCAGCCGCCGGCCAGGACCAGCTGGCGCCCGTAGGAGATGACGTTGCCCCAGCTGGGCAGCGGGTCCTGGATACCCGACCCGATGAACGCCAGGCTGGCCTCGTAGACGATGGCGTCGGCGACCAGGATGGTCGTGAACACCATGACCGGCGCCGCGCAGTTGGCCGCGACGTGCTTGGCGAGGATGTAGTGCCGGCGCGCGCCGATGAGGCGCTCGGCCGCCACGTAGTCCTCGCCGTACTGCTCCAGGACGTTCGCCCGCACCACCCGGGCCAGCGACGGTACGTAGATGATGGCGATGGCGGTGACCAGCACGGGCAGCCCGCTGCCGAAGACCGCCACCAGCACCGCAGCCAGGGCGATTCCGGGGAACGCCATCAGCACGTCGAGCACGCGCATGACGGCCTCGTCCACGGCGCGGTGCGACGTGGCCGCGATCCCGCCGAGGATGCCGCCGATGAGGAGGGCGAGCGCGGTTGCCCCCAGGCCGATCAGGAGGGAGTAGCGCGCCCCGTGGACGACCCGGGCGAAAACGTCGCGCCCGACCCGGTCGGTCCCGAACCAGTGCTCGGCTCCGGGGGGCTGCATCGGCACGCCGGTGGCCAGCGGGTCCTGGGTGAACAGCGGGGCGAAGGCGGCGGCCGCGCCGATCGCCAGCAGGATTGCGAGCGCCGCCTTGGCAGCCGCGGGCAGCCGGCGCTTTCGGGTCGGGCGGGAGAGCCCCGTCAAGCGGGATGCGAGCCGTGGACGCACGTGGTCACACCTCTCGGATGCGCGGATTGATGGCGACGTAGAGCAGGTCGATCACGAGGTTGACGACCAGGAGGGCGGCGGCGACCGTGAGCACGGCGCCCTGGACCAGGGCGACGTCGCCGTTGGTGACTCCGGTGAGCAGCAGCTGGCCCATGCCGGGCAGGTTGAAGATCGTCTCGATGACGACCGCGCCGCCGAGGGCGTAGCCGAACCGCCAGCCCAGCACGGTCATCGGCGTGATGAGGGCGTTGCGCAGCACACCGCGGAGCACCAGCCACCGGGGCAGGCCGCTGCCGGTTGCGGTGCGCACGTAGTCGCGGTCCAGCTCCTCCACCATCGACGTGCGCACTAGCCGGGACAACTGGGCGCCTACCGGCACCGCGACCGCGGCGGCGGGCAGAGCCATGCTGGCCAGCCAGCCGCCGACCGATTCCGCCGGGTGCACGTACCCGCCCGCGGGCAGCAGCCCCAGCCCCAGGGAGAACTGCTGGATGAGCAGGATGGCCAGCCAGAACGGCGGGAGCGCGACAAAGGCGATGGAGACGACCCGGAGCACCTGGTCGGGCCAGCGGCCCCGGTACAGCGCGCCGCAGGCGCCCATTGCCACGGCGAGCACGATGGCCGCCCCCATCCCGATCAGCGTGAGCTGCAGCGTCAGCGGAAAGGACTCCGCGATCCGCTCGGCGACCGGGACGGCTGGCGGGGCGGTCTCGCCGAGGTCGCCCTGGAGGAGTCCGCCGACGAAGCGCGCGTACTGGAGGGGCAGCGGCTGGTCGAGGCCGTGCTCCGCGGCGTAGTCGGCGCGCGCCTCTGCGCTCGCCCCCACCCCGAGGGCGTTGTAGGCGGGGTCGTTCGGCGAGAACTGCAGCACGACGAAGACCAGCAGGGAGACGCCCAGGAGCATCACAGGCAGGACGAGGACCCTGCGCAGGGCGAGCCTCGCGAAGACGCGCATCGGCGTTCTCTCCTCAGAGGGGGTAGGCGGGCCGGCCGCGGCCGCGGTGGTGGCAGCGGTCAGGCGGGGCCGACGTCCAGGAAGGACAGGCCGGTGGTGGCGACGGGCTGGAAGCCGTCCAGTTCGCCGCTGTTCCAGGAGGTGGTGATCTTGCGGTGCAGGATCGGGTAGATCGGCACCTCGTCGGCGATGAGGTCCTCGACCTGCGCCCACAGGGCGGCCCGCTCCGCCGCGCCGGCCGCGCGCGCCGCCTCATCCAGCAGCTCCAAGACGCGTCCGGCCTCCTCGGTGCCGGACCAGTAGTAGTAGCTCGCCGGCCATTCGCCGTCGTAGAACCAGCGGAGCAGCAGGTCGGGGTCGTTGCCGAATACCGAGGGGTCGCCCGGCGCCACCATCACCCGGTACCGGCCGGTCTCCACCTTGTTGGCGTACTGGCCGCCCGACTCTCCGATGTCGAGCGTGGTCGGGATGCCGGCAGCGTCCCAGCTCTCCTTGATCAGCGGCACCAGGTCGCGGACCCACGCGGTGTTGGTGGTGACCAGGTCGACCGCGAGTCCGTCGGCACCGGCCTCTGCCAGGAGCTCCCGGGCGCGGTCCGGGTCGTAGCCGTACACCGTCGCGGGCCGCTGGTAGTCCGGGTGCGACCGGGGCAGGTAGCCCTCGGCGGGCGCGGCGCCGCCCATCATCCCGGTCTCGATGATCTTGTCCCGGTCCAGGGCGTAGTGCAGCGCCTGCCGCACCCGCCGGTCGTCGAAGGGCGGTTCGGCGCAGTTGAACATCAGGAACAGGAGCCCGAACGACTGCTCTTGGGCGACCTCGGCCGTGCGTTTGAGCCCCTCGGCGTCCAGGTAGGGGACGTCCTCGATGACGCTGACCCGGTTGGAGTGCAGGGCGGTGACGCGCGCGCTGGGATCGTCCAGCAGCAGCCACGCCATCTCCTCCGCCCGTGCTCCCCGCGGCCCGTTGTAGGCCGCCCACCGCTCGAAGGTGATCTGGTCCCCGGCGCTGGCGTCGACCAGCGCGTAGGGCCCCGAGCCGATGGGGTGGGCGTCGAACCCGCTGCTGTCGTCCTCGACCAGCGCCCTGGGGACGATCTTGATGATCCCCAGTCGCTGCACGGCCAGCGGGAAGGGGTGCTTGAGGGCGATCTCCACGGTCCCCTCGTCGACGGCGCTGACCTCGTCGATGAAGCTCACGAACTGCGCCATCAGCGAGTTGTTCGCGGGATCGAGGACGCGGGCGAAGCTGAAGGCGACATCGTCGGCGGTGACCGGAGCACCGTTGTGGAAGACGGCCTCCTCACGCAGGGAGATGCGGAGGGTCCGGTCGTCGACCTCCTCCGGCATCCCGGCGGCGAGCGCAGCGTAGGGCTCGCGGGTGACCGGGTCGAGGTCGACCAGCCCTTCGAAGATGTGCAGGTTGGCCGCCTGCGGCAGGGCCCCGGTCGCGGTCATCGGGTCGAACCCGGTCGAGAGCGTGTAGGAGAGCCCTGCCTCGATGCGCCGGCGCCCGGCCGGCCCGCCGGGCGGTGCACCGCAGGCACCCACGGCGCCGGCCACGGCGGCCGCCGCGCCCGCCGCACCGAGCAGCGTGAGGAAGCGCCGGCGGGCCAGCACTTCGGAGTTGCACAGGGCCACGTTCACTCCTCGGCATGCGCAGGGTCCCGCAAGGCATATGACGTCTGATGTCTGATGCCTGTTAAGGTGTGACTCTAAGCACGAAGCCTGAGGGGGGTCAATACGTGACCGCACAATCGGGGGCCGGGGCGCCGTCCCGGAACGCACTGCGCGGCCAGGAAGTCACCGAGCAGATCAAGGGGCTCATCGTGCGCAGCCGGCTGGGACCGGGAGACGCCCTGCCGACCGAATCGGAGCTCTGCGCCGAACTGGGCGCGAGCCGTTCCAGCGTGCGCGAGGCGGTCAAGCGGCTCAGCGCCCTGGACATCGTGGAGGTGCGGCACGGCCACGGCACCTATGTCGGCCGGCTCTCTCTGGACGCACTGGTGGAGAGCCTCACGTTCCGCGGCCGGCTGCACTCCGGCGACGACACCGCCGCGCTCGCCGAGCTGGTCACCGTCCGCAAGGTCCTGGAGCAGGGGCTGGGCGAGGCCATCATCCGCGGCTACACCGCGGAGCAGCACAGCGCGCTGGCCGAACTGGTCGACCGCATGGAGGAGGCGGCAGCGGCCGGCACGAGCTTCGTCGAGGAGGACCGCGCGTTCCACCTCCTGCTCCTCGGCCCGCTCAGCAACCAGCTGGTCACCCAGCTCACCGGGGCGTTCTGGGACGTGCAGTCGGTCGTCGCCCCCACGCTGCTCGCCACCGAGCAGGACGCCCGGGAGACCGCCGCCGCGCACCGGAACATCATCGCGGCCGCCGCCGACGGCGACCTGCCCGGTTTCTCCAGCGCGGTGGCCGATCACTACGCACCGCTGCTCAACCTCCTCGAAAAGATCTCGGCAACCGGGGTTGCCGCGGAACGGCGCGCTGTCTAGCCTCACAACGTCTGATGTCTGATGCCTCCGTTTCCGATGACGCGGAGGTATCCGTGAAGAAGCACGCAGCGCCGGCCGCGCTGGTCCTCAGCCTGGTTGCGGCCGGCGCCGTTCCGCACGCCGCCGCCGAGACCACGGCCGCCGATCCCCTGTTCGAGACGACTGACCTGGCATCCGCGGGCAGCGGAGCGCCCTCCTGGCGCATCCCCGCCCTGGAGAGGCTCAGTGACGGAACGCTCGTTGCCGCCTACGACCGCCGCAACGAAGACTCCTCCGACCTGCCCGGCGACCTCGACGTGATGGTCCGCCGCAGCACCGACGACGGCCAGACCTGGAGCACCCCCGAAGCCGTCGCCGACTACGACGGCGGCGCCGGAGCAGGCGACCCCAGCCTGCTCTACGACCGCGAGGCCGACCGCCTCTTCCTGTTCCACGCCTTCGGACCGGACGGCGTCGGCTTCCACAACTCCGGCTCGGGCAACGCCAACGACAGCGACTCCATCCTGCACACCGACTACTCCTACTCCGACGACGGCGGAGCCACCTGGCAGCACCGCCGGATCACCGAGGACATCAAGGACCCGGCGTGGCTGGGGATCTTCGCCTCCTCGGGGACCGGCATCCAGCTGTCCAACGGGCGCCTGGTCCAGCAGTACGCCTACGACTCGGGCGACGGGATCTACGCGGTGAGCGCCTACAGCGACGACCACGGTGCGACCTGGCAGGCCGGCGAGCCGGTGGGCCCGGGGATGGACGAGAACAAGACCGTGGAGCTTGCCGACGGACGCCTGATGATGAACAGCCGGACCGCTGAGGGCCCGTACCGCAAGGTCGCCTACTCCGAGGACGGCGGGGAGACCTACAGCGAACCGGTCCCCGAGCCCACCCTGGTCGACCCCGGCAACAACGGGGCGATCACGCGCTACGACCCCGGTGCCGCTCCGGGCAGCACCGAGGCTGAGCAGCTGCTGTTCACCAACACCGCGCACGCCACATCGCGGCAGAACCTCACCGTGCGGATGTCCTGTGACAGCGGGCAGACCTGGCCCATCAGCAAGTCCGTCGATGAGGGGGCCGCCGCCTACTCCACAATCGTGCCGCTCGGCGAGGGGGAGTTCGGCGTGCTCTACGAGCGCGGCGACATCGAGCACATCACCTTCGCCCGCTTCAACTCCGCCTGGCTGGGAGAGGATTGCCCGGCCTAGCCCCTTACCAGGGCGCTGCCGCTGCGCAGCGCTCCGACACCGAAGAGCCTCCGGCCGAAGGAGCCCATTGCAGGCCGGAGGATTCTCATCATCAGGGGCACGGGACGCCAACCCACCGGAATCCCCCACGGCGGGTACACCCCACGCTGAAGTACCTGTTCAGGCGCGCTGCAGACGAGGAGGACCAGCCGATGGCGACACCAGAGGTGCCCGAACCCGTGGCTACGTTCATTGAACGGGTCAACGCCCACGACGAGGAAGCGTTCCTCAGCGCCTTCACGGCTGAGGGGACGGTCGACGACTGGGGGCGCACGTTCACCGGCCGCGAGGCGATCAAAGCGTGGAGCGGCAAGGAGTTCATCGGTTCCCGGGGGGTTCTCACCGTTGAGGAAGTCGCTACTGCGGGCAGTAGCGTCACCGTCGTCGGCGATTGGCGGTCGAACCACGCCAACGGCCGCTCGAAGTTCATCTTCGACATCGACGGCGGCAAGATCGCCGCGATGACCATCCGCGAAGGCTGAAAATGGCCGGCGCCAGTCGGAGCGAGGCTGGCGGAAATGCAGAAGAGGCCCCGGTCCGCGGCGGTCTGCCGCGGGCCGGGACCTCTTCCAGGGGTGGAGGTGGCGGGAATCGAACCCGCGTCCTTCAGCATCGAAGCAGAGCTTCTCCGGGTGCAGTTCGTGCTGCCGTTCTACTCGGCCCCAGCGCTACCACGAACAGTTCGCTGACGGGCCCAGCCACGGAGATGTCCCACTCGGGCCTCGTGGCCCGATCCGAGCGGTAAGTCCTCTTAACGATGCCGGACACCGGGCCGAGAACAAGCCCGGGCCGACAGAGTTGCTATCGCTTAGGCAGCGAGAGCGAACTCAGTGCGCTTAGAATTGGCACTTGATATTTATGCGAATGCAGGATTAACGAGGTCACAAACGCAACCCTCGACCCGCTTCCCCTACGACTAATGCCAAAGTCGAAACCGATCACCCCCTGTGCAGTTGTCAACGGGCCCAGGGCCCGCAGACGGGGCCGGAGCCCCGCGCGCCGAAGCACCCGCGGCCGGGCGTGCTGCCCGGGCGCATCGGCATTCCAACGCTACCGGGACAACGCCTCGGACACCAAGCTGATTCCCGGCGAAGCGGAGGAGTGTGGCCGAGTCGTGGCCGATCGGCCGCCGCACCCCGCAGCAGCAGCCTGGCAGCACCGCTCTGCCTCCCGCAGCCGCCGCGCCGGCCTGCGGCGGTGCACCCCCACCCGGACATGCAGAAACCCTCGCGGGCGCGGACGAGAACCATCAACGCCACCCGCGAGGGCGGCCGGCAGGGTCGGGCCGGCCTTCCTGCAGCGGGGCCTCCCCCGAGATGGGGCCCCGCCTCATGGACTGGAGTTCCGCAACCCCCCATTACGTCACCCAGTCACCCGGGAAGACGCCGGACACCCCCGCGAGGGTTGCTCCCGATTCGCGGCATTTGGAGTGACCTGTCCCGCACCACCGCACGGCGCTCTCGCACCGACGGCTCCGGCCCGGTCCCCGGAGGGGTTCCGGGCCGGTGGGCGGCTGCAGCAGCCGCGGCGCTTCGCCGGCGGGAGCGCCATGGTCAGCCGGCGCGCCGGGGTCAGCCGGTATTGGCGACGTCGTCCTCCGCCGTGCCGGAGCCTTCGCCGGAGCCCGCCTGATCTTCGCGGGCGCCCGCTTCGGGCTGGCCGTCTCCGCCGCCAGCGCCGTCCCCACTGCCGCCCTCGGTGCCCTCTCCGTCCTCGCCGCCCTCGGCGTCTTCGGGATCGGGCACGACGGGCGCCGCGTACTCCTCTTCGACGTAGCCGGGCGGCAGACCCTGCAGGAAGCCGTTCCCGGTCAGCAGCGCGTACTGGTCCCACAGCTGGTCGGGGTCGACCTCGGCCACCGCGGCGAACGCCACGTGGCCCTGGTAGCCGACGAACCACTGCACCGCGGTGGCGTCGCCGCCGATCTTCTGACCGACCTGGGCGACCTGGCCGTGCACCGGAACCGTGCCGATGTTGGCCGGGTTGGCCTGGCCCTGCTGGACGGCGGAGCGCATCAGCGTGCGGAGCTGCTCGACGGTGCCCGCGTCGAGCTCTCGGTCGGTGCCGGGCGACTCCTGCACGTCGTCGTCGCCGTCCACCGCGAGCCGCGGCGCGCGCCAGGTGCCGTCGGCGACGGCTCCGGCCACCAGCGCCATCGACAGCGGGCTGACCGACACGGTCTCCTTGCCCGCCATGGCCGCCGCGGTGCCCCCCTCGTCAGCCGCCTCCAGCTCACCGGTGAAGGTCGGCAGGGACAGCTGCCAGTCGCCGCCGATGCCGAAGTCGGCCGCGGCCTTCTCCAGCGCCTCGGGTCCGGTGTCGCCGGCCAGGCCGGCCAGCGCCGACGTGCAGCCGGTCCCGAACGCCGAGGAGAGGTTCTGCGGCTGCACCCAGACGCCGTTGTCGTTCTCGTTGTCGAAGCTGCGCCCGGCCACCTCGGTGCTGGTCGTGCACGGCACCGAGGCACCGGCGCCGCCGACCGTCCCGGACTCGATGGCGGCCGCCGCGGAGACGATGCCGAACGTGCCGCCGGGCCGGTAGGCGTTGGTGAACGCGCCGTCGTTGTCGTAGCTGTCCGGAGTGCTCGCCGAGGCGAGGATCTCGCCGGTGCGGGAGTCGACGGCGACCATGTGGCCGCGGCCCGGGACGGCCTCCAGAGCGGACTCCGCGGCCTCCTGCGCGGGCAGGTCGAGTGTCGTGGTGAGGGCGCCGCTCGCGTCGCCGGCCCAGGACTCCAGCACGCCCGTCACCGCGCCGTCCTCGCCGAGCGAGACCACCTCGGTGGTGGCGGTGCCCGCCAGCCGGTGCTGGAAGACGTTCTGCAGACCGCTCAGACCCACCGTGTCGCCCGCCTGGTAGGCGCTGGCGACACGGGAGGAGACGTTGTGCTCGGCGGTGCCGGCGACCTCGCCGACGACGCTGCGCGCTGCCGACGGCGAGAGCGGCATCGTGATGTCGCGCGTCTCCACACCGGGCAGCGCGGCCGCCTTGCGGAGCAGGCCGGCGTCGACGTCGCGCTTGCGGAGCAGCACCAGCGGGTGGAAGTCCTCCGGAGGCGCCGAGCGGACCCGGTCCATCAGCGGCTCGGGATCCTCGTCGAGCAGCTCCCCCAGGGCCTCGATGTCGGCCTGGGCGTCCTCCATCCGGGCGGGCACCACGCCGAACGCGGTCACCTTGTTGCTGCCGACCATCGGCCGGCCGGCGCGGTCGTGCACGGTGCCGCGCTCGGGCACGTCGTAGGAGACGGCGAGCCGCTCCCCCTCGCCCAGCTCCGGGTGGATGACCGACGGGGACCAGGCGATGTACCAGCCGTCCCCGCCGCGCTCCAGGTCCATGCTGCCGGTGTACTTCCAGACCGGGTCGCCGATGCCGAGGTCGGCCTGCACGTCGAACTCAGCGGTGGCGCGGTCGCCCTCCATCTCCAGCGTGCCCAGCGAGAACCGGACGCCGGCCAGGTCAAGCTGGTCGTGCGCCTCCTCCAGGGCTGCCGCGACCTCGTCCCGGTCGCCGTCGGTGAAGTCGGCGGCGTCCTCGTACGCGCCGGCCTGCCAGTCCAGGAGGAAGCTGCGGACCGCCACGTCCGGGTTGGGCTGGGGGGCGCAGGCGGCGAGCGCCGCGGCAGCGGCGACGGCGGTGCCCGCGGCTGCGTACCTGCGGAAGTGGCGGGGGGACACCCTGCTGGTTCCTTTCAGTCGCCTAGCGCCGGCGGCGCATGGCGCGCTCGATGTCGCGCTGCGCCTCGCGGGCGGCGATGTCCTGGCGTTTGTCGTGCTGGCGCTTACCGCGCGCCAGGGCAAGCTCCACCTTTGCCTTGCCGTCGCTGAAGTACAGCGACAGCGGAACGAGCGTGCGCCCCGGCTCCTGGGTCTTGCCGATGAGGCGGGAGATCTCCGAGCGGTGCAGGAGCAGCTTACGCGGTCGCCGTGCCGCGTGGTTGGTCCACGTGCCGTGGGCGTACTCGGGGATGTGCACGTTCTCCAGCCAGATCTCGCCGTTCTTCACGTGGGCGAAGCCGTCGGCGAGGGAGGCGCGGCCGGCGCGGAGCGACTTCACCTCGGTGCCGGTGAGCACGAGGCCCGCTTCGTAGGTGTCGTCGATGTGGTAGTCGTGGCGCGCTCGCCGGTTCTGCGCGATCGGCTTGCGCCCCTTGTCCCGAGGCACTGGACCCCTCCTTTTGCGGTGCGGCCGCCGCGCCCCGGGACCTGCCGCTGCGGGCGGTCCCGGGGCGGCCGGGCATCACACCCGCAGGTAGCGGCGGAGCGTCAGGAACGACGCGACGGTGCAGAGCAGGATACCGAGGATCAGCGAGAGGCCGATGACGTAGGCGACCGAGCCCGCGCCCAGCGACACGTCGAACGCGAACCAGCTCTGGATCCGGTCGAGCAGCATGAACTTGGCGCCGACGATGAAGCCGGACGCGATCAGTCCGCCGATCAGGCCGGAGATGGCGCCTTCGAGCAGGAACGGCAGCTGGATGTAGAAGTTCGACGCACCGACCAGCCGCATGATGCCGGTCTCCCTGCGGCGGCTGTACGCGGACAGCCGGATGGTGTTGCCGATCAGCAGTGCGGACGCTGCGAGCTGCACGAACGCAACGGTCAGCGCCGCCCACTTGAGTCCGTCGAGCAGCTCGAAGAACTGGTCGAGCACCTGCTGGTCGTTGTGGACCGAGTCGACGCCCTGCGCGCCCTCGACCGCCTGGAGGACCGCGTCGAACTGGTTGGGGTCGGCGAGCTGCACCCGGAAGTTGTCCGGGATGTCGCCTTCCTGAGCAGCCTCGGTGAGCGCCTGGTTCTCCTGGAAGCGGGACTGGAAGTCCTTCCACGCCTCCGCCGCCGTGACGTACTCGACGTTGCTGACCTCCGGCAGGGACTCGAGGTCCTGCTGAATGGTCTGCCGGTCCTCGTCGGTGGCGGGCCCGCTCTCCTGGCAGGTCTCCGAGGGCGAGGCCTCGGTGCACATGTAGACGGTGACCGAGACGCGCTCGTCCCAGAACTGCCGCATGTGCGAGATCTGCTGCTGGACCAGCAGCGCGCTACCGAACAGGGCGAGCGAGATCGCCACGGTGATGATGACGGCGACCGTCATCGTGAGATTGCGGCGCAGGCCGATCCACATCTCGGAAAGTACGAATTGTGCTCGCATGAGTGCTAAAGGTCCATCCTTGAAGGCTGCGCGCCGCTCCGGCGGTCGAAGGGGCGGGGCGGTGCCCGCTCGGTGCTGTGGTGGCCCGGCCGGCGGCCGGGACGTCGAGATCGGACCGGCCACCGATGGCCGCTGCGCCGCGCTTCCGGGCCCTCGTCCTCCTACCGCTGCGGGCGGGAGCACTGCGGGCTGCGGGGCGGCACCGCTGCGGCCGGCGGGAACGCCGGGGTCGGGGCGCCCGGGTCAGGGCAGTGGGATCAGTACGCCTGGCCGTAGACGCCGCGGGTCTGGTCGCGGACGACGACGCCGTCTTCCAGCTCGATCACGCGCTTGCGCATCGAGTCGACGATGGCCGCGTCGTGGGTGGCCATGACGACGGTGGTGCCGGTCCGGTTAATGCGGTCCAGAACCTTCATGATGCCGATCGAGGTGGCCGGGTCGATGTTGCCGGTGGGCTCGTCGGCCAGCAGGATCTGCGGCCGGTTGACGAACGCCCGGGCGATGGCGACGCGCTGCTGCTCACCGCCGGACAGCTCGTCGGGCATCCGGTCGGCCTTGCCCTCGAGGCCGACGAGCTCGACGACCTCCGGGACGACCTTGCGGATGAACCGGCGCGGCTTGCCGATGACTTCGAGCGCGAAGGCCACGTTCTCGAAGACGTTCTTGTTCGGCAGGAGGCGGAAGTCCTGGAAGACGCAGCCGATACGGCGCCGCAGGTGCGGCACCTTCCAGTTGGACAGGCGCGCGAGGTCCTTGCCCGCCACGTGAACCCTGCCGTTGGACGGCTTCTCCTCCTTGAGGACGAGCCTGAGGAAGGTGGATTTACCCGAGCCGGACGGGCCGACCAGGAAGACGAACTCCCCCTTGTCGACATCGATGGAGACATCCTCGAGCGCGGCGCGCTTCTGGGTCGGGTAGACCTTGGTGACGGTTTCGAAGTGGATCACAGGAGCATCACAAGGTTCTCGAGGTCGGGGCACTCCGGCGGAGTTCGCGGTTCCGCGCGGAGCAGTACCGGCCGGCAGCTACCGGCCGCTGGGCCAAACGACAGTGTAGAGGCGTCCGCAACCGGAATGTCCTCGATCGCGCAGGCGCCCGAACAGCATTCCGGCGCCGGTGCGGCGCACCGGCCGGGCGGGTCCCACCCGGTGCCCAGGGCACCGTGCGGCACCGCGCCGGCCACCTGGCGCATCGGCCACAGCCGTCCCGAAGGCGGGGCGGCCGAAACGAGCATATCGGAAGTGTCAACCCAACGTAACATTCCCGCATCGCGACCGGCATGTCGGCCGCCGCATCCGCTGCCTCTGGTAGCTCCGGGAGCCCCGAACGGGCGGGGCCGCTACTCGGCCTCGGCGCCGCCGCCCCGCATCCACCGGATCTCGGCGTCGATGAACGCGTCGATGTCGCCCTCCAGGACGCCCTGGGTGTTTCCGGTCTCCACTCCGGTCCGGGTGTCCTTGACGCTCTGGTACGGGTGCAGCACGTAGTTGCGGATCTGGGTGCCCCAGCTGCTCGTGCCCTCGCCGCGCAGCTCGTCCAGTTCGGCCCGCTCCTCCTTGCGCTTGCGCTCCAGCAGCTTGGCCTGGAGCATCCCCATGGCCGTCGCCTTGTTCTGCAGCTGCGAGCGCTCGTTCTGGCAGGAGACGACGATGCCGGTCGGCAGGTGGGTGATGCGCACCGCCGAGTCGGTGGTGTTCACGCCCTGGCCGCCGGGGCCGGAGGACCGGTAGACGTCGATCCGCAGGTCGCCGTCGTCGATGTCGATGTGGTCGCTCTGCTCGACCACCGGGACGACGTCGATGCCGGCGAACGAGGTCTGCCGCCGGTTCTGGTTGTCGAACGGCGAGATGCGGACCAGCCGGTGGGTGCCGTGCTCGCCGCGGAGCGTGCCGTAGGCGTAGCCCGCCTTGACCGCGAACGTCGTCGACTTGATCCCGGCCTCTTCGGCGTAGGAGGTGTCGTAGATCTCCGTCGCGTAGCCGTGCTTCTCCGCCCAGCGCAGGTACATGCGCTGCAGCAGCTGCGCCCAGTCGGCCGCGTCCACTCCGCCGGCCTGCGCGTTCACGGTGACCAGCGCCTCGCGGGCGTCGTAGGGGCCGTTCAGCAGGGTGCGGACTTCCAGCTCGCCGATGTCGGCGCGGAGCGTGTCCAGCTCGCGGTCGGCTTCGGCCCGGGTGTCGGCGTCGTCCTCGGCTTCGGCCAGCTCGTAGAGCACGCCGAGGTCCTCCAGCCGGCGGCCGATGCCGGCGACCTTGTTGACCGTCGACTCCAGGTCGGACAGCCGCCGCGTGACCGCCTGCGCCCGCGCGGGGTCGTTCCAGAGGTCGGGGTCGGCAGACTGCTCGCGCAGTTCGGCGATCTCGGTGTTCTTGGCGTCCAGGTCGAGCACCGCCTCGACACTGGCGAGCGTCGAAGCGAGGTCCTTGAGCTTGTCTGCGGGGTTGAGGTCTGCCACGGCATCCGATTCTAGGGGTTGGGGAAGGCCCGGGCGTGCGCCGCCGGTTCGGCCGTGCACGCCCGGGCCCCTGTTCGCAGACTCCGAATCCGCTGCGCTCGCTGCGCGGACTACTCTCCGGTGAGGGAGCGCACCGCCCGCAGCGCCACCGAAAGGGTGGCCAGGTCGAAGCGCTCGGTCTCCCAGATCTCCGAGGTGGTCTCCCCGGCGCGCTGCACCGCTTCCAGGTTCTGCTCGGTCCACTTCGCCGCCAGGTCCTCGGCCGACTCGCCGGCCTCGCCGGAGAGCAGCACGTCCCGGGTGAGCTCGGCGTGCGTGGCGTAGAGGTCGTCCCGGACCGCCGAGCGGGCCATGGTGGTCCACCGGTCGTCCCGCGGCAGCGCGATGATGCGTTCCCGCAGCCGGGTGACCTGCAGCCGGTCGGCGAGGTCGAAGTAGACCTCGGCGACCTCGCGCACCGGCCGGCCGGTCTGGTCGGCGACCGAAACCAGGTCGAACACCGTGTAGGCCGGCACCATCGAGGCGACCCGCTCGGCCAGCTCCGCGGGCACCCCGCGGCCGGCCAGCGCACTGCGCCGCTCGGTGTAGGCGGCCAGGTCGCGGCCCTGGAGCAGGTCGGGCAGCTGCGGCACGATCGCCGCCGCCGCGTCAGCGAAGAACGCCACCTCGTCGTCGATGGAGAACGCGCCGCTCCGGTTGCGCAGCAGCCAGCGGGTGCAGCGCTCGGTGAGCTTGCGCGCCTCCAGCAGCATCTGGAGCTGGGTGTCGACGTCGATGGTGTGGTCGAGCTCCTCGACGGCGGCCCAGAACTCGCGCAGCCCGAAGACCTCCATCGCCACCAGGTAGGCGCGGGCGATGTCGGCGGCCGAGGCGCCGAGCTCCTCGTTCATCCGGAACGCGAAGGTGGAGCCGGACCGGTTCACCATGTCGTTGACGACGATGTTGGTGATGATCTCCGACGCCAGCGGGTGCTTCGGCATGGCGTCGGCGAACCTCTCGCGCAGCGCCGTCGGGAAGTACCCGGTGAGGAACTGCTGCAGGTAGGGGTCGTCCGGCAGCGCACTGCTGACGATCCGCTCCTTGAGGTTGATCTTGGTGTAGGCGATGAGCACCGCGAACTCGGGGCTGGTCAGCCCCTGCCCGCTGGAGCGCCGCGCCGCGATCGCCTTCTCGTCGGGCAGGAACTCCAGCGCGCGGTCGAGCTCGCCGTCCCGCTCCATGCGGCGCATGTAGCGGGACTGGACGTGCAGCATCTCGCGGGTCTGCTTGCGGGCCGCGGCCAGCACCACGTTCTGGTCGTAGTTGTCGGCCAGCACGAGGTCGGCGACCTCGTCGGTCATGCCGAGGAACAGGCGGTCGCGCTCCTCGGCCGACAGCCGGCCCTCGCGCACCTCCCGGTCGAGCATGATCTTGATGTTGACCTCGTGGTCGGAGGTGTCGACACCCGCCGAGTTGTCGATGAAGTCGGTGTTGACGCGGCCGCCGGCCAGTGCGTACTCGATCCGACCCAGCTGGGTGAGGCCGAGGTTGCCGCCCTCGCCGACCACCTTGCAGCGCAGCTCGGCGCCGTCGACGCGGACCGGGTCGTTGGCCTTGTCGCCGACGTCGGCGTCGCTCTCCACCTGCGACTTGACGTAGGTGCCGATGCCGCCGTTCCAGAGCAGGTCCACCGGCGAGCGCAGGATCGCGCGGATCAGCTCGAACGGGGCCAGCGCAGCGGTCTCGGAGGGGATGCCGAGTGCGGCGCGCATCTGCGGCGTGACCGGGATGGACTTCGCGGTGCGCGGGAACACCCCGCCACCGGGCGAGATCAGCTTCTCGTCGTACTCCTCCCACGTACTGCGCGGCAGCTCGAAGAGGCGGCGCCGCTCCGCGTAGCCGACGGCCGGGTCCGGGTCGGGGTCGATGAAGATGTGCCGGTGGTCGAAGGCGGCGACGACGCCGATGTGCTCGCTGAGGAGCATCCCGTTGCCGAACACGTCGCCGGACATGTCGCCGACGCCCACCGCGGTGATGTCCTGGCGCTGGACGTCGATGCCCATCTCGCGGAAGTGGTAGCGGACCGACTCCCACGCGCCGCGGGCGGTGATGCCCATGGCCTTGTGGTCGTAGCCCACCGAGCCGCCGGAGGCGAAGGCGTCGCCCAGCCAGAAGCCGCGCTCCTTGGCGATGGCGTTGGCGGTGTCGGAGAACGTCGCGGTGCCCTTGTCGGCGGCGACCACGAGGTAGGAGTCAACGCCGTCGTGCCGGACCACGTCGGCCGGCGGCACCGTCTCGCCGGCCACCAGGTTGTCGGTGACGTCGAGCAGGCCGCTGATGAACTGCTTGTAGCAGGCCACCACCTCGGCCTGGACGGCGTCGCGGCCGCCGCCGGACGGCAGCTGCTTGCAGACGAAACCGCCCTTCGCGCCGCTGGGCACGATCACGGAGTTCTTCACCATCTGCGCCTTGACCAGGCCCAGGATCTCGGTGCGGAAGTCCTCCGGCCGGTCCGACCAGCGCAGGCCGCCGCGCGCCACCGCGCCGAACCGCAGGTGGACGCCCTCCACCCGCGGCGAGTACACGAACATCTCGAACTTGGGCCGCGGGGCGGGCAGGTCCGGAATGGCGTGCGGGTTGAGCTTGAGCGCGAGGTAGGGGCGGCGCGCGCCGTCCTCGCCGGTCTGGAAGTAGTTGGTGCGCAGGGTGCCTTCGACCGAGGCGAGGAACGCCCGCAGGATGCGGTCGGAGTCGAGGCTGGCCACCTGGTCGAGCTCGCCGCGCAGCTCCTCGCCGATCGCGTCGGCGCTCTCCACCCGGCCGGCGCCGATCCGCGGGTCGAACCGGGCCTCGAACAGCCGCACCAGCAGCCGCGCGATGCGCACGTGCGCCGTGAGCACGTCGGCCATGTAGGAGGGCGTGAAGGTGCTGCCGGTCTGGCGCAGGTACTTGGCGTAGGCGCGCAGCACGGTGAGCTGGCGCCAGTCCAGGCCGCCGCCGAGCACCAGCGCGTTGAACCGGTCGGACTCGCCGCGGCCCTCCCACAGCGCGGTGAAGGCGTCCTCGAAGAGGAACTTCAGCCGGGTGGGGTCGACGTCGGCGGAGCCCGCGATCGGAGCCAGGCCGAAGTCGTAGATCCAGGCGCGCCGGGACTCACCGCCGGCCGCGGTGCCCGCGATGCCGTAGGGCCGCTCGTCGATGACCTCCACGCCCATGTTCTCCAGCAGCGGGAGCACGTGCGAGAGCGAGATCGGCGCGCCCTTGCGGTACAGCTTCAGGTGCCAGGGGGCGTCGTCGCCGTCGCCGCGCCGGTGCAGGTTGACACCGAGCCGGCCCTCGTCGAGCTCCTCGAGCCGGGTGATGTCGTCGACCGCGTCGGCGGCGCCGGTGTCGACCTTGTAGCCCTCGGGCAGGCCCGCGCCGATGCCGCGGGCGGCATCGGCGGCCCGGTCGGCGCCGTAGCGCTCGGTCAGCTCGGCGAGCAGGTCGTCGTCCCAGGAGCGGGTGGCGCGGATGACCTCCGCCTCCAGCGCGTCCTGGTCGACCTCGGGCAGCGACTGCTCGTCGCCGGAGCGCACGATGATGTAGAGCCGGGCCAGCGGGGCGGAGCCCACCATCACGCTGTGGTCCAGGGCCGCACCGCCGAACGCCTCGGTGAGGATCCGCTGCACGTTCATCCGGACCTTGGTGTTGTACCGGTCCCGCGGCATGTAGATGAGGCAGGAGACGTAGCGGCCGTAGACGTCGCGCCGGGTGAACAGGCGGGTGCCGCGGCGCTCGCGGAGCCGCAGGACTCCGCTGACGATCCGCTGCAGCTCGTCGACCGGGGTCGGGAAGAGCTCCTCCCGCGGGAAGCCCTCCAGGACCTCGGCGAGGTCCTTGCCGTCGTAGGACTCCGGGTCGAAGCCGGCCCGCTCCAGGACCGCGGCGAGCTTGCCGCGGAGCAGCGGGATCTGGCGGATGCTGACCGTGCTGGCCTCGTGGGTGAACAGGCCCAGGAAGCGGCGCTCGCCGACGACGCTGCCCTCGGCGTCGAACCGCTTGACGCCGATGTAGTCCAGGTGGCGCGGCCGGTGCACGGTGGCCCGCGAGTTGGCCTTGGTCAGCACCAGGACGTGCGGCTCGCGCGCCTTGGCGCGGACTGCGGGCGGCAGCACCGCGAAACTCTGCGAGACGTCGCCGTCCATCCGCAGGATGCCGAGCCCGGTACCGGCGCGCGGCGCGAGGGCGTCGTTGCCCTCGGCGTCGGTCACCAGGTCGTACTCGCGGTAGCCCATGAAGTGGAAGTGGCCGTCGGCCAGCCAGCGGAGGAAGTCGTCGCTCTCGACGGCCTCCTCGGCGCCGACACCGGCGGCGCGCAGCATCTGCTCGGAGCCCTCGATCTCGGCGGCGAGCTCGGTGGCGCGGGCGGCCATCCGGCCCTTGTCCTCGGCCACGTCGCGGACGTCGCCCAGAATGCGCTCGAGGTCGTCGGCGACCTGCTTGAGGAAGGTGGGGTCGGTCTGCCGGTCCAGTTCCAGGTGCATCCAGGACTCGGCGACCGGGGCGAGCCCGCCGACCGCACCCTGCGGCTCGACCTCGATCAGGCGGCCGTCGACCGAGCGCGCGACGCGCAGCTGCGGGTGGACGACCAGGCGCACGCCGATGTTGAGCCGGGCGAGCTCCATGGTCACCGAGCCCACGAGGAACGGGGCGTCGTCGGTGACGATCTGGGCGACCGTCGCGGAGGTCTCCCACCCGTCGGTCTCGGCGGAGGGGTTGAAGACGCGCACCTTGGCGCGGCCCTGAGGGCGCAGCTCCGCGAAGCGGAAGTGGGCGAGGGCCGGCTCGCACACGGCGGCGGCGGAGCGCTCCCGCAGCTCCTCGGGAGCGACGTGGCGGTAGTAGTGGCGGAGGAACCGCTCGGCGGCGCCGGGGGCGGAGAGCGCCTCGGGAAGCGCCTCCGCGCGGCCGGCGGCGTCGCCGCCGTCGCTGTTCCACTGCGCGAACGCCTCGCTCACCAGTGGGTCCTGAGCGGCGTCAGGCTGCGCGGGCATGGTCGATCTCACTCCTTTGTGAGTCGTCGTATGAGTCGTCGTGGCCGGGGTGGTGCTGCTCCGCGCCGGCGTGCGGTGTGCAGCGCGGCCGGAGAGGCATGGGATGTCGGGCGGTCGGGTCATGTGACTTGTGAAGATGTGTGAACGCCGACGGCTCCAGCGGTACCCGGGGGTCGCCCAGGGCCCGCGGCCGCCCCGTTCGCCCCCATGGCGGATCGGGGTCGGGGCTCGTCCGGCCGGACTCCGTCGTCCGACCGCCGCCACCAGACAGGCTACTCCGGTTCACAGGGGTTCACCCCACTCGACACCGCCGCCACCGTTAACAGTACGTAACCCCGCGTTTCCGGCGTCCGACCTCAGCGAGGGACAGGAGGTCCCACTCCGGACGGTACGGGGTGAACCGCGAACCCGCCAGAACCGGGACGGCGCGGTCCGTTTCCGGACATCCGCCCCAGCGGACCGGCTCCCGTCCGCGCAGGTACGGCACCCTGCCCGGGCCGGCGCCCTCCGACCGGCACCCCGCAGCGCGGATTTCGGGCAGGCCGGAGCGGGCGCGTTGAAGGGACGCGTCGGGGGCGCGGCGGGACGCGCGGAGGATGCAGCGGGGGCGTGGCCCAGCAGATGGCAAGCAGCGCGGATGCAGGATGACGCACCGCGGCGGAACCGGCGGGATCCGGTGGCGCCGCTCCCTTCCTACCCGATCGCCGCGCCGCAGGGGCGGATTCCGCGCAAACGCGTGCCGCCGCGGCGGGCCCCTGCGCCCCCGGCCGGGCGGGCCGGGCCGGGGTCAGCGGGCGGGCAGGGCGGTGGCGCGGCGGATCGCCGAGACGACCGACTGGGAGTCGGTGAGATCGGCCAGGACGTCGACGGCGCCGGCCGCGCGCAGCTGCGACTCGGTGGCCGACCCGCTGAGCACCGCGATCGGCGCGGCGCGGCCGATCACGGCGGCCTCCACGTCGCGCACCGAGTCGGTGATGTAGACGGTGGACTCCTCCGGGAACGCCACACCGCGGGCCTCCCCGGCGCGCATGCGGGTGAACTGGATGAGGCTGGCCTTGGGGTAGTGCTCCGAGCCGTAGCCGCCGACGGCGAGGTCGAGCATGCTGTCCAGGCCGAACGCGGCGAGCTTCGCGATCGCGTTGGGCATGATCGTGCCGGTGACCACGGTCTGGAGGGTGTCCTCCATCGCGCTGACGGCGAGCAGCGTCTCGGCGGCGCCCTGCGCCGCGCGGCCGCGGGCGGTGAGCTGGTCGCGGCGGCGGGCGAAGCCCTCGGCGAGGGCGTCGAGGAACTCGGCGAGCGGCTCCTCGCCGGGCTCGGACTCGACGTCGTTGCGGGCGAAGAACTCGAAGAAGACCTCGGAGTCGGTGCGGCCGGCGGTCGACGCCAAGTACACCAGGGGCACGCCGGTGACGCGCTCGAACGCCTCGGCATAGGCCGCGCGGGTAACCTGCGCGGCGTCGACAAGGGTCGGGTCGACATTCCACAAGACCAGGCGGCTGATGGCTCTACTCCTCAGGGCGAAGGGGGATCGGCGGGGGCAGGGATGCTCCCCCTATCTTGCCTCAACCGGCCCCACCGCCCCGACCCGCTGCCGCACACCCCGCGCCCGCCGCCCGCCCGTCCGCCTCCTGCGGCCGCGCGCCAACGCCCGCTGCCGGCAGCGCCCAACCCTCACCACGCGCCAGCAGGATGCCCCGCGCCCCCTGGACCAGGCACGATGACAAGAGAGTGGCCGATCCGGCCACCTGACAGCGCGGCCTGTCTCCGTTAGCGTTTTGCGCAAGCAGTTCTCTCCCCGTTTCCCATGCAGGAGGGGCCGTGCCATCTCCCCGCGTTGATCGGCCGCTTGCCCATCCCACGGCCGCCGAATGCCGTAAATGCGGCGGGTCAGGCGTCATCTGGGTGGCGAAGGACGGCACAGGGCCCTGGAAGAAGGAACCTGTCCCCTGCACCGACTGCGGTGGAAGCGGAGCGCTCTGAGTGGACCTCGAGGCAGAGCACCGTCGGCTCGTGGATCGGCTCGAGGCCGCGGAGTCGATTCGGGCGGCGTTCACGGCCCGGCCGCGGCACTGGTTCGTGCCCGACGTGATCTGGCCGGAGCCGACAGGGCTGCCTGTCATCCGCAGCCGGACACCGGACGCATGGGGCAACGCGGTCTACCAGGACGACGCGGTCACCACGCAGGCGAACGACGGCGGGGCCGGCCCCGTCAACACGCCGTCGTCTTCGTCGTCGGCGCCCCAGGTCATGGCCGACATGATTCAAGCAGCCGGGATTGCGAAGGGCATGCGCGTCCTGGAAGTCGGCACCGGCACCGGATGGAACGCAGCGGTCCTCGCCGTGCTGGCGGGCACTGAAGGACAGGTCACGAGCGTGGAGGTCGACCCGGGGATCGCCGAACAGGCCCGCCGCGCCCTCACCGGAACGGGGGTCCGAGTCGTGACCGGGACGCTGCAGGACGCGCCGGACACCTATGACGCCGTCGTCGTGACCTGCGCCATGAACCGCATTCCCGAGGAGATGGCCGGCTACCTCGCCCGGGGAGCACATGTCGTCGTTCCGTGGTCACCCGACCCGCACTCCTCCAGCACCCCGATCGCTGTTCTCAGCGCCGGTCAGGAGAACTCCGCCAGCCTGTCCGGAGGATTCGTACGCGAAGCGTCATTCATGCGGGCCAGGGAGCAGCGCCCGCAAGCCGGGCCGTTCCCCGGGTTAGGCGCTACACCGGATGCCGCGGCAACGTTCGAGGCCGGAGCTGGCGAGGTGATCGACTCCGGCGCGATGACCCCTCTCATGCTCATGCTGCCGGGGCTCCGCCTCGGCGTCGGCATGCGGCCGTTCGACGGGGTGCCGCAGAGGATCATCTACCTCGGCGCATCCGACGACTCATGGGCGTATCTATGGCCCGATGGGACTCTCACCTGCGGTGGTCCGGCGCCCCTCGGGGAGCGCCTCGCCGCCGCCTACCAAGCGTGGGTGTCTGCCGGGCTCCCTCCGGCGGCCGCCTTCCGACTGGACGCCGACCTCCGGCAGCAGGCGTACCGCGTCTCGGCCGCTGGCGTCGGTGAATGGGTCCACCGGGCGGACCAGGCAGCGCCGTGAAGGCGGCCGGCCCGCTGCCGGTCAGCCCATGTGCGGGTAGCGGTAGTCCGTGGGCGGGACGAAGGTCTCCTTGGTGGCGCGGGGGCTGGCCCAGCGGGTGAGGTTGAAGATGGAGCCGGCCTTGTCGTTGGTGCCGGAGGCGCGGGCGCCGCCGAAGGGCTGCTGGCCGACGATGGAGCCGGTGGGCTTGTCGTTGACGTAGAAGTTGCCGGCCGAGAAGCGCAGGGCCCGGTCGGCCTCGGCGATCGCGGCCCGGTCGCGGGCGATGACGGCGCCGGTCAGGGCGTAGGGGGCGACGTCGGCCATCTGGGCGAGGACCTGGCTGTAGCGGTCGTCGTCGTAGACATGCACGGCGAGGATCGGGCCGAAGTACTCGGTGCGGAACACCTCGTCCTCGGGGTCGGCGGCTTCCAGGACGGTGGGCGCCACGAAGTAGCCGGTGCTGTCGTCGGCGGTACCGCCGGCGAGGATGCCGATGCCGTCGGTGGCGCGGGCCCGCTCGATCGCGGCGGTGTTCTTGGCGAAGGCGCGGTCGTCGATGAGGGCGCCCATGAAGACGGACAGGTCGCCGGTGACGTCGCCCATGGTGAGGCCCGCCACCTGGTCCAGCAGGTCGCCGCGCATCCGCGCCCACACGCTGCGCGGCACGTAGGCGCGCGAGGCCGCCGAGCACTTCTGCCCCTGGTACTCGAAGGCGCCGCGGATCAGCGCGGTGCGCAGCACATCGGGGTCGGCCGAGGAGTGCGCGACGACGAAGTCCTTGCCGCCGGTCTCACCCACGATGCGCGGGTAGGAGCGGTACCCGCCGATGTTGGCGCCCACCCCGCTCCACAGCCGCTGGAACGTTGCCGTGGAGCCGGTGAAGTGCACGCCCGCCAGGTCCGGGTGGCCGAGCGCGGACTCGGACACGGCCGTCCCGTCCCCGGTGACCATGTTGATCACCCCGGGCGGCAGGCCCGCCTCCTCCAGCAGGCGCATCAGGTGCCAGGCAGAGAAGGTCTGGGTGGGTGCGGGCTTCCACACCACGGTGTTGCCCATCAGCGCGGGCGCCGTCGGGAGGTTCCCGGCGATCGCCGTGAAGTTGAACGGGGTGACGGCCAGGACGAAGCCTTCGAGCGGGCGCAGTTCCTGCCGGTTCCACGTGCCGCGCGGGGAGAGCGGCTGCTCCTCGTACAGGCGGCGGGCGAAGGCGACGTTGAACCGCCAGAAGTCGATGAGCTCGCAGGCGGCGTCGATCTCGGCCTGCTGGACCGACTTGGACTGGCCGAGCATCGTCGCGGCGTTGACGGTGGCCCGCCACGGGCCGGCGAGCAGGTCGGCGGCGCGGAGGAAGACGGCGGCGCGGTCGTCGAAGGGCATGTCCCGCCACGGCTTCGCGGCCGCCAGCGCGGCGTCGATCGCCTCCTGGACCTCGCCGGTGCGCGCGTTGGGCATGTGCCCGAGGACGTGGGCGTGCCGGTGCGGGACGACCGCGGCGACCGGCTCGCCGGTGCCGGTCCGCTGGTCGCCGCCGATGGTCTGGGTGAGGTCGTGCTCCGACGACTCCAGGCGGGCGATCTCCGCGGCCAGTTCGGCGCGCTCGGGCGACCCCGGCGCGTAGCCGAGGTTCGGCTCGTTCACGGGTGCGGGTACACGGGTCACGGCGTCCATGGCGTCGCCTCCGATCTGCGGTGAGCGGTGGTGCGAGCGGTGGCAGGGGTCGTACCCGGCTCCGCCGCCTCCATAATCCCGGCACCGCCCCGCGGCGCCCTGCAGGCGCGCACGGGCCCGCGATCAGGGGCGCACCGACGCCTCCTGCACGAGGTAGGGCAGCTCCTGGACGGCGTACCACATCAGGGCGTGCTCGTCCTGTCCTCCGGACTCGGGGTCAGCGGCCGCCGCGGCGATGGCGGACTCCGCGCCGGCGTCGTCGACGTGGACCGCGGCGAAGCGCTTCACCGGCACCGTCCCGTCGACGCGGACCGCCGCCGGGGCCTCCTCCGGGGCGGGCGCAGCGATCCGGTCGGGCACGTCGGCGGCGACCACGACGCGTCGGCGCGGCGCGTCCGGGTCGGCCGCGAGCAGCGCCAGCGAGGCGTCGCCGGCGGACAGCAGCGCCTCGTAGGCGAGCTCCTCCTCGTCCCCGCCCCCGGGCAGCACCTCGGCGGCGTAGGCGGTCAGCGGGCCGCCGCCGAACCCCCCGGCGTCGAGCGCGTCGGCGAGGGCGGTGAGGGTCGTGGGCAGGAAGATGCGCATGGCAGAAGTCTGCCAAAGCCGCGCCGCGGGCGCGCCCGGCACGCGGCCGGGCGCGCGGCGGCGGTCCCCGGGACGGGCGGGACGGCTCAGCCGGCCGGCACCCGCTCCAGCGGGACACCGCACTCGGCGGCGATGCGGCTGCGCGTGGCCGCCGCGTCGGTGTGCAGCACGCCGACCATGCCCAGGGCGGCAGCGGCGGCGACGTTGTGCTCCAGGTCGTCGATGAACAGGCACTCCTCGGGGGCGAGCCCGGTCTCCTCCAGCGCACGCAGGTAGATCTCCGGCTCCGGTTTGCGCAGTCCGACCTCGCCGGAGATGACGACGGAGTCGAAGGCCCGCGCGAAGCGCTCCCGCGGGTAGCCGTTGCCCCACGAGTTGGAGAGCAGGGTGGTGCGCACGCCGTGCCGCCGCGCCGCCTCCAGCGCGTCATACATCGGCTCCACGGGGGTGAAGCCGGCGAACATGCGGTCGATCAGGCCGTCGGCGGGCACCGGTCCCCCGTCGGCGAGCCGGAGGCCGGCGGCCAGCGCGCTCTCGAACTCGGCCACGTCCACCTCGCCGCGCTCCAGCGCGTGCACTGCGTTGCCGCCGCGGGCGAGCGGCCCCTCTCCGGCGAACCAGGAGCCGATCACGGTGCCGTAGTGGTCGGCGTCGATGCCGTCGGCGGCGAGCCAGGCGTCGATGGAGGCGCCGAGCGGAGCGGTGAGCACGCCGCCCCAGTCGCTGATGATGCCGCGGCACAGCGGGCCCCGCCGCTGGGCCGCGGCGGGCGCCGCGTGCGGCACTGCGGCGGCGCCGGGACCGGCGCGTCGCGGTTCGGCGGTGTGCGGCGCGGCCCGGCGGCCCTCCTGGCGGCGGGCCGGTGTGCGGTGCGTCTGCTGCGGGAGATGCCGCATTCGTCCTCCTCGCGGACGGCGTGCGCGCCTGGTCAGCGCGCGGGCGGGGATTGTTCCCCACGCGCCGCGCCGCCAACCCGCACGGAGCTGCGTGGGCGGCCGCCCACGGCCCGTGCGCGCCGCTGCGCCCCGCGGGGGCGCGGTGTTCCGCCACCGCCGCCGCGGCGGGTTCGGGCGGCTCCCGAGCCCGCTTCCGGAACCGGCGGCAGGGGGAAGACCGACCGGTCGGTCTAGTGGCATACTCGCCCCATGGACTTCGGACTCAGCCCCAAGGCCGCCCGCTACCTCGCCGAGCTCCAGGACTTCATGGAGCACCGCGTCTACCCCGCCGAACCGGTCTACGAGGAGTACCGCGCCCAGGCCGGGCCGGACGACCACACCCTGCCCCCGGTGATGGAGGAGCTCAAGGCCGAGGCGCGCCGCCGCGGCCTGTGGAACCTGTTCCTTCCCGACATCGGCGGGCTCACCAACACCGAGTACGCCACGCTGGCCGAGGTCACCGGCCGCTCGCACCTCGCGGCCCAGGCGCTGAACTGCTCGGCGCCCGACACCGGGAACATGGAGGTGCTGCACATGTTCGGCACCCCCGAGCAGCGGAAGCAGTGGCTCGACCCGCTGCTGGACGGGACCATCCGCTCGGCGTTCGCGATGACCGAGCCGGACGTGGCCTCCTCCGACGCCACCAACATCGCCACCTCGATCGTCCGGGACGGCGACTCCTACGTCGTCAACGGCCGCAAGTGGTGGATCAGCGGCGCCGCCGACCCGCGGTGCGCGTTCTTCATCGTGATGGGCAAGACCGACCCGGACGGCCCGACCCACCGGCAGCAGTCGATGGTGCTCGTACCGCGGGACACCCCGGGCCTGGAGATCGTGCGGGCGCTGCCGGTCTTCGGCTACCAGGACCAGGAGGGCCACTGCGAGCTGCGGCTGACCGACGTGCGCGTGCCCGCGGAGAACATCGTCGCCGGTGAGGGCGACGGCTTCATGATCGCGCAGGCGCGGCTGGGCCCCGGCCGCATCCACCACTGCATGCGCGCGCTGGGCGTCGCCGAGCGCGCGCTGGAGCTGATGGTGCGCCGCGCCAAGGACCGGGTGGCGTTCGGCAGGCCGCTCGCCGACCAGGGCGTGGTGCGCGAGCAGATCGCCGAGTCCCGCATCGCCATCGAGCAGGCCCGGCTGCTGGTGCTGAAGACGGCCTGGCTGATCGACACGAAGGGCACCAAGGAGGCGCGCACCGAGATCTCCGCGATCAAGGTGGCGGCGCCGCGCGCGGCGCTGCAGGTGATCGACCGGGCCATCCAGGTGCACGGCGGCGCGGGCGTCAGCGACGACACGCCGCTGGCCCGGATGTACGCCCATGCCCGGGCGATGCGCATCTTCGACGGACCGGACGAGGTCCACCTCCGCTCGCTGGGCCGCCAGGAGATCAAGAACGCCGGGTAGGACGCGCCCGGGAGCCGCTCCCCGCCCGCACCCGCCGTCCACCGCGCAGCCCCGCCCCCGGACTTCCGACCGGGGCGCGGGGCGCTGCGCTGCCTCCCGTGCTCGCCCACCGCCCCCTCGGCCCGGGCAGGGCACTGCCGCGCCGGACGTGCGCCGCGCTGCTCCGGCGGGCCGTCCCGGCACCGTCGGCACTCCGGGACAGCCGGAGAGCGGCAGCCGCAGCGCGGCCCTGCTCGCGCCGGCCGGCCGGCAGCGGCGCCGCAACCGCCGGAGGGCACCTCAGCCGCCGCGTCAGAGCCCGACCGCAGGACCGTCCGGGACTCGTGCACCGGGGTGCGGGGCCCGGTGGTGCACCGTCCCGCTCTGCCGCGGTTCGGCTGCCTGCGCCTCGGGGCCCCGCGGCTGTGCACCTCGCCGGCTCCGGTGTGGAGTGGAGGGTGTTCACTGCGACAGGTGCCCCCGGCGCTCCCTAGCCGCCTGCGCCGTCGCCGCGCTCGTAGGGCGTGCCGGGGATGTCCACGGGCAGGGCGCCGGCGGGCTCGGCCTCGCCCGCGATGACCCGGGCGGCCGCGGTCCGGGCGACGCCGACCGACGAGTAGACGGCGAGGTAGGCGTCGATCCCGTCGAGGACCGCCGCGTCGTAGGGGGCACCCTGGCCGACGGCGACCACGGGGGTGCCGCTGTCCACGGCGCGCTGCACCAGCGCCTGCTGGTCGGGCTCGCCGCGCGCGCCGTTCACACCCACGACGGCGAGGTCGGCGCCCGCGGCGCTGTCGGCCACCTCCACGCCCAGCTCCTGCAGCGCTTCGGCGATAGCGTCCGAGCCCACACCGCTCACCGCGACCGAGCCGCCCTGGGCCACCGGCACCGCGTCGGCGCCGCCCAGCAGCGTCGCCGAGGCGTCGGCGAGCTCCTGCGCCGCGGCCTTGTGGTCGGCCGCACCGACCGTGTCCGCGGCCGCCTGCGCGTCGACCGGGCCGGCGTCGAACAGGCCGCGCTTCGCCTTCACCTCAAGGATCCGGCGGGCGGACTCGTCGATCCGCTCCTCGGTGATCCGGCCCTCCTCCACCGCCGCGGACAGCGCGTCGAACGCCGCCTGCGGGTCGGGCGGCATGAGCAGCTGGTCGACGCCGGCCTCGACGGTGCGCACCGCGATCTCGCCGTCGTCGTGCGTCTCGCGCACGCCCTCCATGTTGAGGGCGTCCGTGGTGACCACGCCGTCATAGCCGAGCTCGTCGCGCAGGACCCCGTCCACGACCTCCGGCGACAGCGTCGACGGCTCACCGGAGTCGTCCAGCGCGGGCAGGAACACGTGCGCCGTCATGATCATGTCGACACCGGCGTCGATCGCCGCGCGGAACGGCGGCAGGTCCTCCTGCTCCCACTGCTCGCGGCTCTTCTCCACCACCGGCAGCCCGGTGTGGCTGTCGACGTCGGTGTCGCCGTGGCCGGGGAAGTGCTTGACGACCGGCGCCACCCCGTTCTCCTCGAACGCCTCGGCCTCGGCGACCGCCAGCGCGCCGACCTGCTCGGGGTCGGAGCCGAACGAGCGGATTCCGATCACCGGGTTGTCCGGATCGGTGTTGACGTCGGCGGCCGGCGCGTAGTCGAGGTTGATACCCAGTGCGCGCAGCTCGGCGGCGGTCGTTCCGGCCAGCGCCGCAGCCTGCTCCTCCGACCCGGTCGCGCCGACCGCCATCGCGTCCGGGAAGCGGGTGCCGACCGGCAGCCGCGACACCATGCCCTGCTCCTGGTCGATGCCGATGAGCAGGGGCACTGCGGCGCCGCCGCCGGACGCGGCCGCCTCCTGCAGGCCGTTGGAGAGCTCCGCGATCCCTTCGGCGCCGCCGGACTCGAGGTTCTGCGGGAAGTAGATGAGGCCGCCGGGGCGGAGGGTCTCCAGCCGGTCGGCGTTCTCCTCGGGGGTGGTGCCGAGCACGTCGAGGACGAGGAGCTGGCCGATCTTCTCCTCCAGCGCCATGCCGTCGAGCACCTCGGCAGCGCGCTGCTCGGCCTCGGCGTCCGGCAGGACCTCACCGCCGCCCTGCTCGGGCGGCGGGGTGCTGCCGCCGCCCTCGGCGGAGCACGCGGGAACGAGCAGCAGCAGGGCGCACAGCGGCGCGAGCAGGCGTCGGGGCATAGCGAGGCCTCTGTTCGGATCGGGGCGGCCCGCGAGGGCCGCGCTGCCGCCCGGGACGGGTGGCAGCGGTGCAGGACTGCAGCCGAGCGGGGTACCGGGCGGCGCGGTGCGCGGGCCTTGCGGTCACAGCTCGGGCCTGCGGTCCGGGCCCGCCGGTGCTGTCCGCTGGACCGGCGCTGCACCGTGCAGCCGCAGAGCCGTGCAGTGCCGCCGATACCGACGCCGGCCGGACCGGCGCGGCCCGGCGGCGAGCAGCCGGAGAACACACCCTGGGACGTATCCGGCGTGCGGCGTCCGCACCGGGAATACCCGGCGTCTCCGCCGGTCGGAGCCGGCTGGGGCGGCACGGCCCGCACAGCGGTCCGGACCTGCCCCGGGGGCCCGGGCGCGGCTGCGCGCCCGGGCCCCTACGCTACAGGCCCAGCGCGGCCGGTCCGGGCAGAGCGGCCCGAGCCGCATCGCGGGCCTGGTCCGGACCGCGGGCGGCGACGGCCGCGGCGGCGGCCGCCCGGCACTCCTCCAGCGTGGCGCGGGACAGGGCGGCGCGGACCATCGCCAGTGCCGGAGCGCCCATCGACAGCGTCGTGACGCCGGCGCCGGCCAGCACGCAGGCGAGCAGCGGATCGGCCGCGGCCTCTCCGCACACCCCGCACGGCCGCTCTGCGGCGGCGGCCTCCTGCGCGGTGCGCGCCACGAGCTCCAGGACCGCCGGCTGCCAGGGGTCCTGGAACCGGGACAGGCCGCCCACTTCGCGGTCGGCGGCGCAGGCGTACTGGGTGAGGTCGTTGGTGCCGATGCTGAAGAACGCGGCGCTCTCGGCGATGTGCCGGGCCCGCAGCGCGGCCGCGGGCACCTCGATCATCACCCCGGCCTCGGCGATCCCGGCCGCCGCGGCGCGGCCGGCGAACCAGTCCGCGTCCGCGGCGTCGGTGACCATCGGCGCCATCACCCACAGGTCGGCGGCGGCGCCGCGGGCCGCGTCGGCGAGCGCCGCCAGCTGGCCGTCGAGGACGCCGGTGTGCCGCTGCCCCATCCGCAGGCCGCGCTCGCCCAGCGCCGGGTTGGGCTCTTCGCCGGGCGCGGGCAGGAACGCCAGCGGCTTGTCGGCACCGGCGTCCAGCGTGCGCACGACGACCTTCGCGCCGGCCGGGAACGCGTCCAGCGCGGCCCGGTAGGCCTCGGCCTGCTCGGCCCGGCCGGGCGGGTCGGTCCGGTCCAGGAAGAGGAACTCGGTGCGGTACAGCCCGATGCCCTCCGCGCCCGCCGCGACCGCGGCCGGCAGGTCGGCCGGGCCGCCGATGTTGGCGAGCAGCGGGACCGGGTGGCCGTCGCGCGTGCGTCCCGGGCCGGACGCGCCGGACGCCGCGGCCTCGCGCTCACGCTGCGCGGCCAGCGCCCGCTCTGCCTCGGCCGGGTCGGGGTCGGCCACCACCCGGCCGGTGCCGCCGTCGACGAGCAGCGGGGTGCCGTCCGCGATGCCGTCGGCCTCCGGCCCGGCGACCACCGCGGGGAGCCCGAGGGAGCGCGCGAGAATCGCGGTGTGGCTCGTCGGCCCGCCCTCGCGGGTGACGAACGCGAGCACCGCCGCCGGGTCGAGGGTGGCCGTGTCGGCCGGCGCCAGGTCCCGCGCGACCAGGACGAACGGCGTGTCCGACGTCGGCACGCCGGGCATCGGGACGCCCAGCAGCCGGGCCACGATGCGGTCCCGGACGTCGTCGAGGTCAGCGGCGCGCTCGGCCATGTACCCGCCGGCGCCGGCCAGCAGGTCGCGGTAGTGCCCCAGCGCCTCGTAGACGGCGCGGGGGGCCGCGGTGCCCTCGGCGACGCGGCGCCGCACGTCGTCGGCGAGCGAGGGGTCCTCGGCCATGAGCGCCTGGGCGGAGAGCACGTCGCGCGCCTCTCCGCCGGCCTTCTCGCCCCGCTCGCGCAGCTGCGCGGCGGTGTCCTGCATCGCCTGCACCGCACGGCCCGACTCAGCCTCCGCGCCGCCGGCATAGCCGGTCTGCGGCGGCTCCGGTACCGACCGGACCAGCCGCAGCGCCGGCCCGTAGCCCACGCCCGGCCCGACGCCGGTTCCCTCCAGAGTGCGTCCCATCTGCTCCCCCTCGCGTGGCGCGGTCAGCCGGCGTTGGCGGCCGCTGCCATCCGGTCCAGCACGGCCTCCGCGCCGTCCCCGTCCACCCGCAGAACGATCTCATCGCCGTTGCGCACGTCCAGCCCCATCACGGCGAGGATGCTCTTGGCCGACACGGCGGCGCCGCCCTCCTTGGCCACGGTGGCCTCTCCGGACGCCGCAGCGGCCGCCTCGACGAACAGCGCCGCCGGGCGCGCGTGCAGCCCGACCTCGGACTCGACCGTGACTCGTCGCTCCGCCACCTTCATCTCCTTCCGCCCGCCGCGGCGGGCCGCTCAGTGCGGGGTGCCCGGCCGGGCCGCCTCCGCTGCTGCCGTACTTCTGCCGTAGTGCTGGTTGCCTGCCGCCCCGGCCCGCCCGCTGCCCGCGGCGGCCCGCGGGGCGCGCTCGGCTCAGCCGGGACGTACCGGCCCCTCCGCGTCGGCCAGGTCGTCCACCACCCGGTGGGCCGCCGAGAGCGCCGCGGCCGGGTGCGTGGTGGTGACGGCGACGACCGTCATGCCGGCGCTGAGGCCCGCCTGCACCCCGGCCGGCGTGTCTTCGAAAACGGTCACGTCCTCCGGCGCGGCCCCGAGCAGCCGCGCGCCCGCCAGGTAGCCCTCGGGGTCGGGCTTGCCGCGGACGACGTCCTCGGCGGTGACCGCGCCCGCGAACGCGTCGGCGATACCGGCCAGCTCCAGCGCCTCCCCCGCCCAGCCGCGCTCCGCCGAGGTCACCAAGGCGATGGGGACCCCGCTCCGGTGCAGCCGCCGCACGTAGTCGGCGGACCGCGGCAGCGTCCGGACCGGCGGCAGCCCGGGCAGCGCGGCGAGCGCGAGGAGCCGCTCGTGCAGCTCGGCCCAGGGGGCGCCGCCGAACAGGTCCGGGTCCTCGGCGACCACGTCGGGACCGCGCCGGCCGGTGAACCGGTTCAGCACCGCCTCGTCGTGGGCGATCCCGTAGGCGTCGAGCAGCCTGGACCACAGGGCCAGGGACCGCGGCTCGCTGTGCACCAGGGTGCCGTCCAGGTCGAACAGCGCCGCTGAGGGCGCGCCAAGCGCCCCGTTCACGGCAGGCCGAAGAGGACGGTCCGGCCCGCCTCGGCCGGCCCCTCCTCCACCAGGCCGGTGAGGACTTCGGCGCCGACGTCGAGGGCGATCACCGGCACCACCGGCGCCCGGCCGCCCTGCTCGACTGCCGCCGGGTCCCAGCGCACCAGCGGCGTACCGGCCTCGACCGCGTCGCCCTCGGCGGCGAGCACGGTGAAGCCCTCGCCCTTCAGGTCGACGGTGTCGATGCCGAGGTGGACGAGGACGCCCTTGCCGTCCGCGGCGACGAGGACGAATGCGTGCGGGTGCATCTTCAGCACGGTTCCGCTGATCGGCGCGAGTGCCTGCTGCGGCCCGCGCTCGGGGTCGATCGCGGTGCCCGGGCCGACCATGGCCTGGGAGAAGACCGGGTCTGCGACGCCGGCCAGGCCGACGGCCTGCCCGGATACAGGGGCGAGCACTGAGGGCATGCGGCCCCTCCTTTCGGCATGTGTGCGCACGGGTCGTGTGCGCGGGGGTTGCGGGAGGCGCGGGGCAGCGCTCTCCTGCGGCCGGCGGCGCGGCCGTCCGCTCGGGCGCGTCCGGTCGGCAGCGGCCCTCCTGCAGACGCCGCCCATCGGACACGCCCTGGGGCGTGTCGGGTGAACAGCTGTCCTGCAAACGCCGTCCACCCGACACGCCCTAGTCGAGGAGGTCGTTGATGTCGTCGGTGAGCGTGTCGGCTTCGGGGCCCACGACCACCTGCACCACCGATCCGGAGGAGAGGACGCCGTGGGCGCCGGCGGCCTTCAGCGCGGCCTCGTCGGCCAGCGACGGGTCGCGCAGTTCGGTGCGCAGGCGGGTGATGCACGCCTCGACCTCGACGATGTTCGCCGCGCCGCCGAGCCCGGCGACGATCGCGGCTGCCTTGTCGGCCATCTCAGACCTGCCTTTCTCCGGCTGTCCCGCGCGGGCGGCGCCGCGCCCGTGCGAGGGGGTGGGTACGCCTGTGACCGGAAGCTTAGATCCCCCGGGCCGACGATCCTAAGAGGGCGGCGCCGCGAGGCGCCGCGGTTCCCGGGGCGGACCCGCCCCGGGACGCGTGCAGCCTCATGCGGTCTGGGTGACCTTGCCGAGCCCGCGCGGGGAGTCGGGGTTGTAGCCCAGCCGGCGGGCCAGCGCCTCGGTGAGGAGCTGGGCGGGGACGATCAGCCCCATCGGCGCGGTCCACTCCGGCGTGTCCGGTGCCGGTACGGCCAGGTCGCACGCGCCGGGCAGGACGGAGCCGCCGCCGATGCCGTAGACGGGCGCACCCGCCGCCGACACCCGCTCGGCCAGGGCCACCGCGCCCGCCAGTGCGGGCCCGGTGCCCGCCGAAACCAGGATCGCGGGGGTGTCGTCGTCCACCACGGCGATCGGGCCGTGCAGCAGGTCGGCGTAGGAGAGGCCCATCGCGTGCAGGTAGCACGCCTCCTTGAGCTTGAGCGCGGCCTCCAGCGCGGTGGAGAACGCCAGTCCGCGGCCGGACACGACGGCGCCCTGCACCCCGGCCAGCCGCTCGGCGATGCGCTCGACCTCGTCGGTCGGCTCCGCGAGCAGCGCCTCCACGGCGTCCGGCACGGCGCGCAGCTCGCCGGCGTCCAGCTCGGCGCCCAGGCCCAGCGCCAGGACCGCGAGCGCCGCGAGCTGGGTCGTGTAGGTCTTGGTCGCCGGGACTGCCAGCTCCTGGCCCGCCTGGGTGACCAGCGCCAGGTCGGCCGCCTCGGCCAGCGGCGAACCGGCTCCGTTGGTGACGGCCACGGTGCGCGCGCCGCAGTCGGCCGCCCACGCCATGGTCTGGGTGATCTCCTCGGTGCGGCCGGACTGCGAGATGGCGACCGCAAGTACGCCGGACAGGTCCAGGCGCGCGCCGTACTCGGTGGCGATCGAGGGGGCGCCGAGCGTCGCCAGCCGGCCCGCGTGCGCCTGCAGCAGGTAGGAGCCGTAGACGGCGGCGTTGTCGGAGGAACCGCGGGCGATGAAGAGGACCTGGCGGGTGGCGCGGCCGAGGGCGGCCAGTTCCCCGGTGAGCGGCAGCAGCGCGTCCAGGGTGGCCCGGAGCGCCGCGGGCTGCTCGGCGATCTCCGAGCGCATGACGCTCGTGCTCGTGGTCATGGGAGTGCTCCTGCTCGTGGTCCGCTGCTCGGCGTGCGGCCCGAATGCGGCGCCCCCCTTGACAGAGAGGCCCGGGCGACACGATCGTCATCTGGTCTAGTCCGGCCTATACCAGTCCTATCAGAAGGGGTCCTTGCCGCAGAAGCCCCGCGGGAGGAAGCTCATGCAGCGGACGCACCGCGGCGGCCCGAGAATGGCCGTCCGGCGGCCGTTCCGGCGGCAGCGCGCCAGCGGTGCCGAGCGGCCGGCTCCCGCAGCGAGTACAGCGAGGAGGAACCCCGGCAGTCCGCACCGGATGCGCCGCCGGCCCGCAGCACCCCACCCGTCCCGTCACGAAGGTCCGCCCATGGAGATCGACCCGTCGCGCCCCGCACCGAAGTACGCGCAGCTGCGCGACGTCCTCGTGGACTGGATCGCGGAGGCGGGCCTGGGCGTCGACGACCCGATCCCCTCCGAGCGGGAGCTCGGCCGCCAGTACGGCCTGTCCCGCATGACCGTGCGCCAGACCATTGACGCCATGGTCGCCGAGGGCAAGCTGTACCGGGTGCCGGGCAAGGGCACCTTCGTCAGCCGCCCGAAGATCGAGATGCCCCTGGAGCTCGCCTCGTTCACCGAGGACATGCGGGCCCGCGGCTTCACCCCCGGCGCCCGCGACCTGTCCCGCAGGACGGCACCGGCCGGCCCGCACATCGCACGCACGCTCGACGTGGCGCCCGGCACCCCCGTGCACCACATCGAGCGGCTTCGCACCGCCGACGGCGAACCGATGGCCGTGGAGCGCACCGCGCTCCCGCTCTCGCTGCTCCCCGGACTGGAGGACGCCCCCCTCACGGGGCGGTCCCTCTACCGCGTCCTGGAGGAGGAGTACGGGGTCCTGCTGGACTCCGGCGAGCAGACCATCGAAGCCGGGCTGTGCGACCACGCCGACGCGAAGCTCCTCGGCCTGGCCCCCGGCAGCCCCGTCCTCTCCATGCAGCGCCGCAGCTTCAGCAACGGCACCTGCATCGAGTCGGCGGTCTCCCGCTACCGCGCTGACCGGTACCAGCTGCATTCGCGCCTGGCTCCCCGCCGCAACGGCGCGGCCTAGCCGCGCCACCCCCCTCAGGCAAGGAGGACCGGAAGTGAGCACGACAACCGCGCCGGCACCCGGCAGATCCAACCGGGTGCTCGGCGTACTGCAGCGCATCGGGCGCAGCCTGATGCTGCCCATCGCGGTGCTGCCCGCCGCCGCCATCCTGCTCCGGCTCGGACAGCCCGACATGCTCGGCGCCAACGGCCCCGAGCCCGGCGGCCTCGCCGACGTGCCCGGCATGGGCTGGCTGGAACCGGTCGCGCCGGTCATCGGCGAGGCCGGCAACTCGCTGTTCGAGCTGCTGCCACTGCTGTTCGCGGTGGGTGTCGCCATCGGGTTCGCCAAGCGCGCCGACGGCTCCACGGCGCTGGCGGCCGTCGTCGGCTACGTGGTCTTCGACCGCGTCAGCAAGTACATGTTCTTCCACTTCGACCCGAGCGGCGAGCTGCGCGAGACGCTGCTGCTGATCGACGCCGAGGGCGCCGAAGTGGTGAACTACGGCGCGAAGAACCCGACCGACGTGCTGGGCGGCATCGCGATCGGACTGATCGCGGCGGTGCTGTGGCAGCGCTACCACCGCATCAAGCTGCCGGACTGGCTGGGCTTCTTCGGCGGCCGCCGGTTCGTGCCGATCGTGACCGCCTGCGCGGGCCTGCTGCTCGGTGTCGCGCTCGGCGCGGTGTGGCCGGTCCTCGGCGGCCTGATCAACGACCTCGGCAACTGGATCATCGCGGCCGGACCGATCGGCGCGGGCGTGTACGGCGTCGTCAACCGGCTGCTGCTGCCGTTCGGCCTGCACCACATCGTCAACTCGGTGGTGTGGTTCGTCTTCGGCGAGATCCCGCGCTACATGGAGGGCGACCCCACGGCCGGCGGATTCCTCTCCGGCTTCTTCCCGGTGCTGATGTTCGGGCTTCCGGCGGCGGCGCTCGCCATGTGGCGGGCGGCGCACCCGTCCCGGCGGGCCGCGGTGGGCGGCATCATGATCTCGGCGGCGCTGACCGCGTTCGTCACCGGCATCACCGAGCCGATCGAGTTCGCGTTCATCTTCATCGCGCCGGTCCTGTTCGGCGTGCACGTGGTGCTGACCGGTATCTCGATGGCGGTGCTGAACGCTCTCGGCGCCCACCTCGGCTTCGGGTTCTCGGCCGGCCTGATCGACCTGGTGCTCAACTCGTTCAAGTCGAACACCTTCGGCCTGGGCTGGGTGCTGCTGCTCGGCGTCGTCTACTTCGTGCTCTACTACGTGATCTTCACCGTCCTGATCCGCAAGCTGAACCTGCCCACGCCCGGCCGCGAGCCGATCGAGGAGCAGGCCGGCGAGGCAGGCGCGACCGGAGACGCAGCCGGACCGGCGGTCTCCGGAGCTGCGGGGGCCGCGGGCGAGGACACCGACCGCGGTAGCGCCGCCTCAGGCGGCGCAGAAGGGGCCGGCGACCGGGAGGGCGGCCCTGGCGGCACCGGAGGGCCCACGCGCGGCTGACGCGGCTCAGGCGCGGTCCGCGGCGGGTATCCGCTGCGGGCCGCGGCCGGGGCCCTGCCGGCCGACCGGAGCCGCGGCGGCGCCGCGCGCCCCGGGCGGCCTGGCGGCCCGGCGCTGCGGCCGCCGGGCCGGGTACTACGGCAGCGGGGGCCGGTCGCACGCGACCGGCCCCCGCCCCTGGATGCGGCCCCGCTGAGCGCGGGGCCGCCGGAGATCACTTGTTCTTCGGGTCTCCGTGGCACTTCTTGAACTTCTTGCCCGAGCCGCAGGGGCACGGCGCGTTCCGCGGCGTACCGGCGTAGGAGTCGCCGGCCGTCTCGGTGCGCTTGGTGACCGTGCCGTCCTCGGACGGGGCGGTGTACTGCAGCCGGCCGGCCGCGCCCTCGTCCTCGAAGCCCGGAACGACGACCTCTTCGGCGGCAGCCGCCTCCGCGGCCGCGTCCTCGGACGCGGCGGACTCGTCCTCGTCCGCCTTCTCGGCGTCGCCGTCCCCGGAGCCTGCGTCCTCGCCCTCGTCGACCGCCTCCCTGGTGGCGACGGCCGTGGCCGAACCCGAGCCGTTCGCCGAGACCGCCACCGCGGTGGCGGCGGCCGAGGCCGCGGTCAGGCCCTCCTGCTGCTCCTTCGGCTTGACCTGCACCTCAACGCTGTAGAGGTGGCGGACGGAGTCCTCCTTGATGCCGGCGAGCATCTCCTGGAACATGTCGAAGCCCTCGCGCTGATACTCGATCAGCGGGTTGCGCTGCGCCATGGCCCGGAGGCCGATGCCCTCCTGGAGGTAGTCCATCTCGTAGAGGTGCTCGCGCCACTTGCGGTCCATGACCTGCAGGACGACGCGGCGCTCCACCTCGCGCATGGCCTCTTCGCCGATCTCCTCCTCGCGCTTGGCGTAGGCGGCGTGCGCGTCCTCGCGGACCCGCTCGGAGAGGAGTTCCGCGGTGATCGAGCCGATCCCGCCGTTCTCGTCGATGAACTCGTCGACGGTGAACCCGATCGGGTAGAGCTGCCGGAACGCGTTCCACAGCTTGTCCAGGTCCCAGTCGTCGGAGTCGCCCTCGGCCGTGGCGGAGCGGACGTAGCCGTCCAGCACGTCGTCGATGAAGCCTTCGACCTGCTCCTGCAGGTCCTCGCCCTCGAGTACCTTCTTGCGCTCGGCGTAGATCACCTTGCGCTGCCGGTTGAGGACCTCGTCGTACTTGAGGACGTTCTTCCGGATCTCGAAGTTCTGGCTCTCCACCTGCCCCTGGGCGCTCTGGATCGCCTTGGTGACGACACCCGACTCGATGGGCTGGTCGTCGGGGAAGTTGGTGCGCTCCATGATCATCTCGACCCGGGCGCTGTTGAACATGCGCATCAGGTCGTCGCGCAGCGACAGGTAGAACCGGGACAGGCCGGGGTCGCCCTGGCGGCCGGAGCGGCCGCGGAGCTGGTTGTCGATGCGCCGCGACTCGTGCCGCTCGGTGCCGAGCACGTACAGGCCGCCCGCTTCGACGACCTCCTCGTGCTCGCTGCTCACGGCCTCCTCGGCCTTCTCCAGCGCCTCGGGCCAGGCCGCCTCGTACTCCTCCGGAGTCTCCAGCGGGTTGAGGCCGCGCTCCTGCAGCTCCTCGTCGGCCATGAACTCGGCGTTGCCGCCGAGCATGATGTCGGTACCGCGGCCGGCCATGTTGGTGGCGACCGTGACGCCGCCGAGCCGGCCGGCCCGCGCGATGATCGCGGCCTCTCGGGCGTGGTTCTTGGCGTTCAGGACCTCGTGCGGGACGCCCTGGCGCTTCAGCAGCTTGGAGAGGTACTCGGACTTCTCCACGCTGGTGGTGCCGACCAGGACCGGCTGGCCCTTCTCGTGCCGCTCCGCGAGGTCCTCGACGATCGCGTCGAACTTGCCTTCCTCGTTCTTGTAGACGAGGTCGCGCTCATCGTCGCGCACCATCGGGCGGTTGGTCGGGATCGGGACCACGCCGATGCTGTAGGTCTGGTTGAACTCGGCCGCCTCCGTGGTGGCCGTACCGGTCATGCCGGCGAGCTTGTCGTAGAGGCGGAAGTAGTTCTGCAGCGTGACCTTGGCGAGGGTCTGGTTCTCGTCCTTGATCTGGACGCGCTCCTTGGCCTCGATGGCCTGGTGCATGCCCTCGTTGTAGCGGCGGCCGCGCAGCACGCGCCCGGTGAACTCGTCGACGATGAGGACCTCACCGTCCTTGACGATGTACTCCTTGTCCTTGCGGTACAGCTCCTTGGCCTTGACCGCGTTGTTCAGGAAGGACACCAGGGGCGTGTTCGCCGGCTCGTAGAGGTTCTCGATGCCGAGCTCGTCCTCGACCTTGGCGACACCGGCCTCGTTGATGCCGATGGTGCGCTTCTTCTCGTCGACCTCGTAGTCGGTGTCGCGGCGCAGCCGCGGCGCGAGCTTCGCAAACACCTCGTACCAGCGCGAGTTCTGCTGGGCCGGTCCGCTGATGATCAGCGGGGTGCGGGCCTCGTCGATGAGGATCGAGTCGACCTCGTCGACGATGGCGAAGTTGTGGCCGCGCTGGACCAGCGCGTCCATCGACAGCGCCATGTTGTCGCGCAGGTAGTCGAAGCCGAACTCGTTGTTGGTGCCGTAGGTGATGTCGGCGGCGTAGGCTGCGCGCCGGGCCTCCGGCTTCATGTCCGGGCTGATCACGCCGACCTCGAGGCCGAGCAGCCGGTGGATGCGGCCCATCGACTCGGCGTCGCGGCGGGCGAGGTAGTCGTTGGTGGTGACGACGTGGACGCCCTTGCCGGACAGCGCGTTGAGGTAGACCGGGAGGGTGGAGGTCAGCGTCTTGCCCTCACCGGTCTTCATCTCGGCGATGTTGCCGAGGTGGAGGGCGGCACCGCCCATGAGCTGGACGTCGAAGTGCCGCTGGCCGAGGGTGAGCTGGGCGGCGCGGCGCACCGTCGCAAACGCCTCCGGCAGGAGGTCGTCCAGCGTCTCGCCGTCCTCAAGGCGCTTGCGGTACTCGTCGGTCAGTTCCCGCAGCTCAGCCTCTTCGAGGTCGGCGAAGTCCTCCTCGATCGAGTTGATCTGGTCCGTCAGCTTCTTGAGCTTGCGCAGGATCTTGCCTTCCCCCGCGCGGAGGACCTTGTCGAGTATGCCTGGCACGTGCTATGCGCTCCTCGCGAATCGGGGCCCGCGTCCGGAGGCGGGACGGAGTCCTTGACCCCCATCGTTCCATCCTAGGCGAGCCTATTGCCCCGCCGCCGCGGTCGCACCGAGTACGGCGCTGAGCACGGGCGGTTCGTCCGTTTGGCCGGGACGACACCGGAAATCTCAATTCATGAGGACCACTGCTGAGGGGGGCCGCCATGAGCGAGGTCCAGGGGAACGGATCGTCCGCGAGTGTCGAATACTACATCCGGGGCTATCAGGACGAGGGCGGGCGCTGGGCACCGGCCCCCGAACACCGCGGCCGCACGGTCAGCTGGCTGGGGGTGGGCATGATCCTGGCCGGCTCGGCGGCGATCGGCATCGGCATGGTGCTGGGCGCGGTGTGGCTGTGGGTGCTCGGCCTCGTCGCGGCGGTGGTCGGCGGCGCGCTGTGCGCGGTGACCGACATCTTCCTCGACGTCGTGCTGGACGAGCCGCGCAAGCACTCCGAGGAGCCGCACGCCACGCCGCTCCACCGGATCAAGGACCGCGACAAGGCGGTGGCGTCGGCCTCGTCGGCCGCCGCCCGCTGACCGCCCGCTGCCGGTGCGGCAGCGCACCCGACACACGCAAGAGCGGGGCGGCATCCCATCCCGGGGTGCCGCCCCGCTGCCGGTCCGGGGGGGGAGCACGTGGCCGGTGCCGGGCGCGGGGCGGGCGGTGCAGGCGCGCGCGGCCCGACAGGGGTCCGCGCGCGCCCCCGGCGGTGCGGGGGCGCGCGGGCGGAGCTGCGGCTGGGGCGTGCCGGGTGACGGCTGCCCGGCCGTGCGCCACCCACCCGGCACGCCCTAGTCGACGAGCCGCATCACGCCGTAGTTGAAGCCCTTGCGCCGGTAGACGACGCTCGGCGCGTTCGCGTCCTCGTCGTGGAAGAGGTAGAAGTCGTGGCCGACCAGTTCCATCTCCATGAGGGCCTGGTCGATGCTCATCGGCTTCGCCGAGTGGAACTTCTCCCGCACCACCACGGGCCCGTCGCCCTGGGTGTCGAGCTCGACGATGTCGTCGTCGAAGCGGCTCTGCCCGGCTGCCGACGCGTCGCCGTCGACGGTGCCGGCCGCACCGGAGCCGCTGGCCGGGGACGGCACGGCGGCCGCGGGGGCTGCCTCTGCGGCGAGCGCGGCGGTGGCGTCGGCGACCGAGACGGGGGTGCGGCCGCTCTTGCTGACCTTGCGGCGGTCGGCGGCCTTGCGAAGCCGCGCTTCAATCCGCTCCACCGCGAGGTCGAGCGCGCCGTAGCGGTCGTCGGCGGACGCCTCGCTGCGGATCACGGGCCCGGTGGAGTGGATGGTGAGTTCGATCCGCTCGCTCTGCGCCGCCTGGCGCGGGTTCCGTTCGCGGGAGACCTCGACATCGATCTCCATGCCCTTCTTCTCCCACTTGGAGAGCTTGGCGAGCTTGGTTTCGACGTGGTCGCGGAACCGGTCGCTGATCTCCGTGCGCCGCCCCTTGACGATGATGTCCACAAGACCCCCTTCATCGCCCGGCCGCCGAACCCCGGCGGGCCGGGCCGTCGTCACGCCCTCCGCGGGGCGGAGGGCTTCGCTCCGGGTCTTCCTCCTTCCGTCCGCCCCTGGAGGGGCGGGCCGCTTCGCCATCCGTATACCCAGCTGACGGCCGTGATCACGCGGCTGCGGGGTGGGCAAACAGCCGGACCGCGGCGCGCATCGGCGGGCCGCATCCGGGTAGGCCTGGACAGAGGTGTGCCCTGGAACCCAGGGACATGCCACCCGCCCGGCCGACCTGGTCTTCGTCCCCACATCCGCCTGCTGAGGGATCCGCCGCTTCGAGTGCGACTACTGCCCTTCTCTCGCTCCCGAGGGACATCTGGACCCTCTGCGAGGCAGGTCTTACCTCTAAGGCGCACCGTGATCGGTCGACGAAAAGTCGCCTTACGTGGGCCGTTTCGCCTGCGCCTGGCATCGGCTTGCCGGCCGTACGCGCCACTGCCGTCAGCAGCGGAGCGACCGGCGCAACCACGGACCCGGGCGGGTGCCATGCACGAACGCTAACCCGATATCCCCCTCTTGTCAGGTGGCGCTCGCCCAGCGATCCGCCGCCCCTCCCCGCCAGACCCCCGCCGTCCGCGTACTCCCAGCTCACCGGACGGGAACGGCAATGCCGATCCCGTAGCCGATCTTGGCCCCCTCTTGGCGCCCGCACCAGTTCCCCACCAGGCGGGATCCCCCTTCAGGCGGGTGTCCGAAGCCACTCGCCCGCCCCGGGGAGAGCGCGGCGGATCATCGGCCGATCACGGAGGACCGGGCGACGAGGTCAGCCATCGCGCTCTGGAAATCGGCCCGCCGCCGGCGGCTCCATCCCGCGGTCAGCTCGTCGAACACGCGCTCCTGCCATTCGTGCGCGCGCTCCAGGGCGGTGTACCCGGCGGGCGTGACCGCGGCTTCGCGCCTGCGCCCGTCCGCCGGCACTCTCGCCATCGTCAGGTAGCCGGCGTCCACCGCGCTCCGGATGAGCCGCGACGCACCGCTCTGGTCGATACCGACCTCGTCCGCCACCGCGTTGACGGTCGCGGGTACCTCGCGCCCGGCCAGTGCCGCCGCGGCTTCGGTCACTGCGACGAGCCGCCCCTGTTCCCCGATGGACGCGTCACCGGCGGTCGGACGGCGGGACCAGTGCCGGACGAAGCTGAACAGGGCCTGCCCCGGGCCCGGTGCGCTCATTCGGTCGCGGCCAGTTCGCGGCAGATGACGGCCAGATCCAGGGCGGAGCCCAGGTCCGGCAGCCGCAGTGCCGCGGTGACCTTCGCGTCCGCAACGCGGAACACCGTAGCCACGCGGCTGGGGGCCGGGCTCTCGGGCCACGTGGCGTCCTGCTCGACCACCATCAGCCGCTCGCTGACCGGGTGCCACGAGCGCGGCACCAGCCGGATGCCCGACCGCTCGACCCACCCGGCGAACTGGTCCGGTGAGATCGGCCCCGCTCCCTTCGGACCGAGCACGACGATCGGATCCCCGACAGCCGACGACGCGCGGCGGAGGTCCCCGGCGTTGACACCTGCGTGCCACTCGCTGACTGCCTGCTCCAACAGCGGTTCCATCCGCCAAATATATGCGAAACGCATACGTTTGGGAGCGGACCGCAGGCCCGCGCGCTGGGGCGTGTTCGGTGGCGGGCGTCTGCCGCGATCGGTGTCGGCGGTGCGCCGTCGCACGGCAGGCGAGGGAGTCCGGGGCCCGCTGTTCCCGCCTCCCCTCCCCGACTTCGGAGAACGCCGTGCGGGGCGTGCCAGGGCGATACGCAGCCGGACAGCTGCCCGCCCGGCGCGCCCTAGCGCTCCACCAGGACCGCAGCCCCGAGCACCGGGATTCCGGCGGCTCTCAGGGCACGGGCGGCTTCGGCCAGGGTGGCGCCGGTGGTGACGACATCGTCGACCAGCAGCACGGGGCCGGGAGGGGCGCGGCGGAGTTCCAGGGCACCGGACAGGTTGCGGCGGCGGGCGCCGCGGTCGAGGCCGACTTGGTCGGCGACGGCGCGGCCGTGGCGGAGGACCGGGGCCCAGGGCAGCGGCGGGGTCCAGCGCGCTGCGGCCCGGCGGACGAGGAGCGCGACCGGGTCGTAGCCCCGGGCGCGTACGCCGCGCCGGCGTGCGGGGACCGGGACCAGTACCGGCGGAGAGCGGGCAGCCGGACCCGCTGTTCCGAGGGCCGCCCGGCCCGCCGCGGCGAGCCGGAGCGAGAGCGGTGCCGCCAGGCGGCGCCGGCCGCGCTTGAAGGCGAGGAGGAGGGCGCGGTCGGGCCCGGTGTAGCGGCCGGCGGCCCACACGGGCGGGCAGCCGGAGCGGGCCGCGCAGCGGTGCGGCCGGGGGGCGAGGCCGGCCGCGCACTCAGCGCAGACGGTCCCGCCGGGGGTGCCGCAGGCTGCGCAGCACTCTCCGAGGAGAAGGGCGAGGGCCTGGTGGAGCGGATGGGCCTGCATACCGGCCACGGTCCGCTACCGCGCACTCCGCTGCCAGAGGGGTCCGCCGATCTGTGCAGAACCGGCGCCCCGCGGGTCAGCCGGGGAAGACCGGGTCCGTGCCCTCGGTGCCGCGCTGCCACAGCACGCGGTCGCTGGTCAGCCAGAGCTGGTCGTCCTCGCCGGACGCGATGAGCGGGCGCTCGGGCGCGGCCGCGATGGTGTCGGCGGCGGCCACGTTGCCCACTGACGTCGGCTCGGTACCGCCGTCCAGCGGCACGAGGTAGCCCCGCATCGGGCCGCCGGACCGGCTGGCCAGCGCCGCCAGCTGGTCGGCGCCCCGCCACGCCACGTCGGCGACCGTGCCGATCTCGCCGGCCAGCGGCAGGAACGACTCCAGCGCAGCGCCACCGCCGTCCCGGACCACCCGGCCGACGACCAGCTCCCCGGCGGCGCCGCCCGCGGAGGTCACCGCGGCCACGCGGGTCCCGTCCCGCGACACGCGCAGCTGGGCGACGGACCGGTCGTCCAGGGCCGGCGCCGCCACCTCCTCGGGGTCGGTGCCGTCGCGCACCCGCCACACGCGGGTGCCCTCGGACTCCTCGCTGCCGTCGTCGGCGTCGGCGCCTTCGCCGGCCGATTCGCGTGCTCCGCCGCCGTCGGCGTCCTCGTCCTCGTCCTCGTCTCCGCCGTCCTCGCGGACCGTCTCGCTCACCCACAGGTCCCCGAAGGGGTCCCAGGACACCGACGTGTAGTCGCCGCCCTCCAGCACGGTGTCCGACGGGCCGCCGGCCGCGGGCCCGGTGGTGACGCTGCTGCCGTCGCTCTCGATCGCGGCGTAGTACTCCTCGTCGAGCGAGACGGCGTACTCGCTCGGCCCCGCGTCCGCGGCCAGCAGCCCCGGCACCTGCTCCACCTGCTCGCCGATGTCCTCCTCGTCGGCGGCCATGCTCCACAGCCGGCCGTCGCGCAGGAAGTAGGCGTCCAGGTCCGTGGAGCCGGACGGGTCGACCGAGTCCCAGTCCGCGGCGTCGGTCTGCAGGTTCTGGTCCTCGTCACCCGGGATGCGCGTCTCCTCGCCGCCGACCCGCAGCAGGACCTCCTGCACCTCGGGCAGCTGCTTCAGGGTCCAGCCGAGCTGGGCCTCCATGCCGAACTTCTCGGCCTGGCCGGAGTCGACGCCGCTCAGTTCCACCACCACGGTGCCCCCGTCGAACGCGACGTCGGCGGTCGCGCCCTCCGGGAACGCCGATCCGACGGCCGGCTCCAGCCACGACGTGGGGCCCGCGACGAGCTTCTTGGCCAGCCGGGTGGCCACCTCGTCCGAGGTGACCGGCAGGAACACCGGGTCGGGCACCAGCGTGCTGGCGGAGGTGTTGAAGAAGTACAGGTTGAGCGGCCGGTAGACGCGGTCGACGTCGGCGCGCGACAGGATGAGCTGGTCGGGCAGCTCGGTGATGCGCCACTCGCCGTCGCCGTCGCGCTCCAGTTCGAAGCTGACGTCGATGATGTCGCTGCCGTTGCCGCTCACGTACTGGCCGTCCGGGCGGATGACGGCCGCCTCCGGAGTCCGCATCCGCACGGTGGCGGAGGTGTCGTCGGCGTTGGTCTCCACGTCGAGGGAGACCGCGTCCGGAGTCTCGTAGATGCGCGCGGAGTCGTCCGGTGACCAGTCGGCGCGCTGCTCGGACATGAGGAACCGCCGCGCGGCCGCGTGGTTCTCCTCGAAGCTCGCCATGTCCTTGAGGAAGCCGGTGATCAGCCCTTCCTCGCCGACGCCCGGCTGCGGGCCGACCGGCAGCATGCGGACATAGCCGTCGTAGGGGTCCGGCGACTCGCCGCCCCGGTCCGCCTCCACGATCGGGCCGCCCGACGGGACGGCCGCGCATCCGCTCACCAGCAGCGCGGCCAGGCCCAGCGCGGCGCCGGCCCGGCCGGTACGCGCGCGTGCGCGGTGTGTCCTCATGCCCCCTCCCCGGTGGCGGGCGCCGCCGGGCCCGGGGCGGGTGCGGCGACGCGGTTCGGCAGCGACTTCTCCGGCGGCACCAGCGGCAGCGGCGAGCCGCGCAGCTCGGCTCCGGCCCGGCGCGGCAGCGAGAGCCGGAACTGCGATCCCCGGCCGATCTCGCCCCAGGCCTGCAGCCAGCCGCCGTGCAGCTGCGCGTCCTCCTTGGCGATGGACAGGCCCAGGCCGGTACCGCCGGTGGTGCGGGCCCGGGCCGGGTCGGCGCGCCAGAAGCGGTCGAAGCAGAGGTGCTCCTGGCCTTCTTTGAGCCCGACGCCGAAGTCGCGCACGGCGACCGCGACGGCGTCCCGGTCGCCGGCCGCGGTGACCACGACGTCGCGCCCCTCGCTGTGCTCGATGGCGTTGACCACGAGGTTGCGCAGGATCCGGTTGATGCGGCGGGTGTCGTACTCCGCCGTGCAGGGCTCGGCAGGCAGCCGCAGCACGACCTTGATGCCGCGCTTCTCGGCGATCTGCTCGGACTCCCCGACGGCTTTGAGGACGGCGTCGCGCACGTCGGCCGACTCCACGGCCAGGGTCGCGGCGCCGGCGTCGTACCTGCTGATCTCCAGCAGGTCGGCGAGCAGCTCTTCGAACCGCTCCAGCTGGCCCTGCAGCAGCTCCACCGAGCGCCCCATCGTCGGGTCGAGCGATGCGCGGTCGTCGTAGAGCAGGTCGCCGGCCATCCGGATGGTGGTCAGCGGGGTGCGCAGCTCGTGCGAGACGTCGGAGACGAACTGGCGCTGCGCCTGGGAGAGCTCCTCCAGCTCCTGGATCTTCTCCTGCAGGTTGCCGGCCATCTCGTTGAAGGAGACGGCCAGCCGCGCGAGGTCGTCGGCGCCGCGCACCTCCATCCGCTCGTTCAGGTCGCCCTCGGCGAGCCGCTCGGCCGAGCCGGCGGCGGCCCGCACCGGGCTCACCACCTGCCGGGTGACCAGGTAGGCGATGACGCCGAGCACGAGGCAGAGCAGGGTGGCCACGAAGTACAGGGTGTTCTGGACGAGGTCCAGGATCTGCTGCTCGTGGGTGAGGGGGAAGACGTAGTAGAGCTCGTAGGCGTGCGACAGCGGGGCGCCCACGACCAGGCCGGGCTCGTTCTCGCCGCGGTCCCGCTGGATCGTGGTGTAGGTCCAGTAGGAGGAGTCCATGGAGCCGGCGGACTGCACGCGCTCGCGCAGCCGGTCGGGCACGGTGTCCTCGCGGATGCCGCCCGCCACCCAGCCGGACGAGCCGTCCACGCTGGGCAGGATCATCGCCTCGTAGGTACCGGAGGTGCCGCTGCCGCCGGTGAGCTGCTCGACGATGTCGGAGAGCTGCTTGTCCCGGTCGACCGGCTGGTCGCCGTCCTGCAGCTCGCTGAGCGCGGTGCTCAGGCCCGAACCGTGGTCGCTGACCGCGGCTTCGCGCTGCGCCTCCAGCAGCCCGCTGCGGACCTGCTGGACGAGGAAGAACCCGAGGACGGCCGCCACCGCCATCGAGATGAGCAGGGTGCTGGTGACCACCCGCAGCTGGAGCGATCCGCGCCAGCGCTGGTGGACGCTGCGGACGAGCCAGCGCGCGGCGCGCTGGGCCGCGTGGTAGCCGCGCAGAAGCCGACCGGTCAGCCCGCGCCGCGGCGGGCCGTCCGAGTCGGCGGTCTCCGGCCCGGCGCCGTCCGGCACCGGGCCCCTTCTGCGGGCCATGGGGGTGTCCTCAGACCGTGCCGGCCTTGTAGCCGACACCGCGCACGGTCACCACGACCTCGGGGTGCTCCGGGTCCTTCTCGATCTTCGCGCGCAGGCGCTGCACGTGGACGTTGACCAGGCGGGTGTCGGCGGCGTGCCGGTAGCCCCACACCTGCTCCAGGAGCACCTCGCGGGTGAACACCTGGCGCGGCTTGCGGGCCAGCGCCACCAGCAGGTCGAACTCGAGCGGGGTGAGGCTGATCTGCTCGCCGTCGCGGCGCACCGAGTGGCCGGCGACGTCGATGGTGATGTCGCCGATCTGCAGCACCTCGGGGGCGGGCTCCTCGGTGCGGCGCAGCCGCACCCGCAGCCGCGCCACGAGCTCCTTGGGCTTGAACGGCTTGACCACGTAGTCGTCGGCACCGGACTCCAGGCCCAGCACGACGTCGATGGTGTCGCCCTTGGCGGTGAGCATCACGATGGGCACGCCCGACTCGGCGCGGATCTGCCGGCAGACGTCGATGCCATCGGTGCCCGGCAGCATGAGATCGAGGAGCACCAGGTCCGGCTTGGTCTCCCGGAAGGCGTCCAGGGCCTTGTCCCCGTCGTGCACGAACGTGGGCTCGAACCCTTCGCCTCTGAGCACAATGCCCAGCATCTCGGCGAGTGCGGGGTCGTCGTCGACGACCAGTACGCGTCCCTTCATCAATGCATCCGGCGCCCGGTCCACGGCGCCCCGCTTCAGGGCGCAGAACCCGGCACCTTCTCCTTTCTGGACACTTGTGCGGCGAACAGCGGTCACATCTGCCGGGGTCCCTGGCGGGAGCCGTAGTCCCACCCCACCTTGCCATCCCCCGCCACTCGCGGCGGGGTTTCGGCGATGGATGCCGCTGGTCGCCCGCGGCGCGCGTGACTTGGTCGGGAGATAACCGAAAGCATACAAAACGAACGACCCGAACGAGCGGGCCGAGCGCCGCGGACCGGTGCGCACCTCCGCGGCCGCCCGCCCCGAACGCCCGCCCATGCACTGATCTGGCATAGCGTGGGCATTCCCACGCGGGCCAGGCAACGACCCGGAGGAGCACCATGGCGCAGGAGCACGGACGTCCGGACGACCCGCCGGCGGGCGACGCCGGCTGGGCGGTGCCCGGGGCGGGCTCCGGCGGCACGGGCGGCCACTCCGGCAGTCCGGACGACCGGGCCGGCGAGCGCGCGGCGTGGGCCGCCCCGGGAAGCGGCTTCGACCAGGGCTGGAGCGCGCCCGGAGCCGGCAGCGGAGCCGGCCCCGGCTGGGCGCCCGGACAAGGCGGCGGCAGCTGGCAGCAGCCCGGCGCCGGTGCCTCGGGGTGGCAGCAGGGGCAGGGCTGGCAGGGAGCTCCGGGCGGCTACCCGGGCCCGCCCTGGGGGACGCCCCCGCCACCGCGCCCCGGTGTGGTGCCGCTGCGCCCGCTCACCCTCGGCGACATCCTCAACGGCGCCTTCTCCTACATCCGCGGCAACCCCAAGGCCGTGCTGGGCTTCGCGGCGCTGATCGGAGCCATCGCGTCGCTGCTGCCCGCGCTGGGCACCGGGTCGATGTTCAACAGCCTCCTCACCCTGGAGGACGCCGCGACGGGCGGAGAGCCCGTGCCCCCGCCCGAGTTCAACGAGATCTTCCCGGTCGAGGCCCTGGTGATGCTCGGCGCTTCGATCCTGGTGCAGTTCGCCGCCGGCGCCCTGCTCTCCGGTCTGCTGGCCGGGATCATCGGCATGGCCGTACTCGGCCGCAAGCTCGGCTTCAGCGAAGCCTTCGCCCTGGTGCGCCCCCGCCTGGGGGCCGTTCTCGGCGCCGTCCTGCTGATGTCGGCCGTCAACGCCGGCCTCTTCGTCCTCGGCATCGGGGGGATGGCCGGCGGAATCGCGCTCTCGGTCGTGTTCAGCGACTCGCTGCTCTGGCTGGGCGTGCTGGTCGCCATCAGCGCGCCGCTCGCCGTGGCCGTGCTCGCGGTCTTCGTCAACGTGCGGATCGCGCTGGCCGTCCCGGCGGCGGTGCTGGAGGGCGTCTCGGGCGGCGCGGCGCTGGCCCGCTCGTGGCGGCTGTCCCGGGGCTCGTTCTGGCGGCTCCTCGGCATCCTCCTGCTCACCATGGTCATCACCTCGCTGGTCAGCCAGGTCCTGAGCACGCCGTTCTCGCTGATCGGCCTGGTCGGGTCGGTCGCGGTGCCCGAACCGCAGCTCGCTGCGGTGCTGTACGCGGCCACGCTGTTCCTCGGCACGGCCGTCGCGATGATGATCACCTACCCCTTCTCCAGCGGGGTGTCGGGCCTGCTCTACGTCGACCTCCGGATGCGCCGCGAAGCGCTGGACCTGCGGCTGCGCCAGGCTGCGCAGTCCGGCTCCCCGGTCGGCCCCGAGGTCTACCTGCCGGCGTACGGCAGTGCGGCGCCGCCGCCCGCTGCTGACACGCCGCAGTGGCCGCAGCCGAACGCTCCCGGCCCTGCCGGGGGCCACCTGTGATCCCCGCTGCCGCCGCGGCAGCCGAGGTCTCCCGGGGCGAGGGAGCCCGCCTCGCACGCGAGGAGCTCGCCGACTCCGCCTACGCGGAGAGCGAGCCCGGCCTGCTTCAGCGGATCTGGGACGCCGTGCAGGAGTACCTCGCCGAGCTGCTCGGCCGGGCCGCGGGCGGCATGCCCGGCGGCTGGTGGACGCTGGCTCCGCTGCTGGTCCTGCTGGTGCTGGCCGCGGTGCTGCTCGCCGTGCGCGCGCGGCCGGGCCGCGCCCACCGGCGCAGCGGCGACCTGTTCGCCGGCTCCGCCGCGATGACCGCGGACGACCACCGCACCGCTGCGGAGCAGGCGGCCGCGGACGGCGACCACACCGCGGCCGTGCGGGAGCGGCTCCGCGCGATCGCGCTCGACCTCGAGCGGCGGGCCGTCATCCGGCCCCGGGCCGGGCGCACCGCCTCCGAGCTTGCCGCCGACGCCGCGGCCGCGCTCCCCGAGCACGGAGCCGCCCTCGGCCGCGCCGCCGACGTGTTCAACGGCGCCGTCTACGGCGGCCGAGCCGCCACCGCGGACGACTCCGCGGACTTCCGCGACCTCGACAGCGCGCTCGCCGCGGCCCGCCCCGCGCAGGAGGCCGGTGCGGATACGCCGTCCGGCGGCGCTCAGCGATCCGGAGGATGGGAGATCGGCCGGTGACCGCACTCGCCCCTGCCCCGCCGCCCGGACCGCCGGACCGCGCTGCCGGAACCGGCAGCGCGGTCACCCCCGGCCTCGGCGACCTGTGGCGCCGGTACCGGGCCGTTGCCCTCGTCGGCGCGGTGCTGGTGCTGGTGGCCCTGGCCGTGTCGCTCGGCGCCCGCCCCGAGCGCAGCGGGCCGCTCGAGCCGGAGAGCACCGAGCCCGACGGGGCGAGCGCCCTGGTCAACGTCATCGGCGAGGCCGGCGGCAGTGTGGACGTCGAGCGGTCGTCCGAGGCGGCAGCGGACACCCTCGGGGCCGGCGACTCCGCGGTGCTGTCCGCGACCCACCGGCTCTCCGCCGGCGAACTCGACCGCCTCGCCGCAACCGGCGCGCACCTCGTCGTCGTGCAGCCCACCGGGCCCGCGCTCGACGCACTCGCGCCGGGCACCGAGGTCGCCGGGAACACCGGCGACGGCACCCGGGAGCCCCGCTGCTCTGCCCCCGCCGCGGAGGCCGCCGGCGCCGCCCGCACCGGCGGCGAGACCTACACCGGCGACGACCCGGTGGCGGCCTGCTACCCCGGGGACAACGGCCACGCCGTGCTCACCGCCGAGCGCGGCAACGGTGCGCCCACCACCGTGATCGGCACCCCGGACCCGTTCACCAACGCCTACCTCGCCCGCGAAGGCAACGCCGCCCTCCTCCTCAACCTGCTGCGCAGCGGCGGAGGCGCGGCGGAAGCGGAGCGCACCGTGTGGATCATGCCCGACGTGCCCGCGGTCGGCGGGGAGAAGAGCCTCACCGACCTGCTCCCCCAGCAGCTCAAGTCGGCCCTGGTACCGCTCGGCGCAGCGCTGCTGCTGCTCGCCTTCCAGCAGGGGCGGCGCCTCGGCCCGCTCGTCCAGGAGCGGCTGCCCGTGGTCGTCCGCGCCGCGGAGACCACCGAGGGCCGCGCGCGCCTCTACGCCGGGCGCCGCGCGCGGGGCCCGGCGGCCGCCGCCCTGCGCACCGCTACCGCTGACCGCATCCGGCCCCGCCTCGGGCTCACCGCGCAGGCCGGGCCGGACGAGGTCGCCGCGGCCGTCGCGGACCGCACCGGCGGCGAACCGGAGCGCATCCGGACGCTCCTGTACGGACCGCGCCCCGCCCCCGGTGCGCCGGGCAGTGCGCCCGGGGGCCCGCTCCGGCCCGACGGCTCCGACATCGCCGGCGACTCCGACCTGGTCGCCCTCGCTGACGAGCTCGACCGGCTGGAGGAGAAGCTCCAGTGACCCCGCCCAGCGGCCGCTTCCGGGCGCCCCGCACCCGCACCACCCCACGACCTGCCGCGCCGGGCGCGGCCGACCAGCACGGAGGTATCCGGTGAGCCGACATGTGACCGGTACGACGCTGCCGAGCGCCGAGCAGGCGCGCGAGGCGCTCAGCGCCGTCCGCGCGGAGGTGGCCAAGGCCGTCGTCGGGCAGGACGAGGCGGTGACCGGCCTGGTGGTGGCGCTGCTGTGCCGCGGCCACGTGCTGCTCGAGGGTGTTCCCGGCGTCGCCAAGACGCTGCTGGTGCGTGCGCTGTCCGCGGCGCTCGCACTGGACCACAAGCGCACCCAGTTCACGCCGGACCTGATGCCGGGCGATGTCACCGGGTCGCAGATCTACGATGCCGCCTCCGGCCGGTTCGAATTCCACGCCGGACCGGTCTTCACCAGTGTCTTCCTCGCCGACGAGATCAACCGGACGCCGCCCAAGACGCAGGCGGCGCTGCTGGAGGCGATGGAGGAGCGGCAGGTGACGGTCGAAGGCTCGGCGCTGCCGCTGCCCGACCCGTTCCTGGTGGCCGCCACCCAGAACCCGATCGAGTACGAGGGCACCTACACGCTGCCGGAGGCGCAGCTCGACCGGTTCCTGCTGAAGCTCGTCGTGCCGCTGCCCGAGCGCGACGCGGAGCTCGACGTACTCACCCGGCACGCCGGCGGGTTCGACCCCTCCGACCTGGCCGCGGCCGGCGTACGGCCGGTGGCGGGCGCCGCGGAACTCCAGGCCGCGCGCCAGGCAGCAGCCGAGGTGCGCGTCTCCCCCGACGTCCTCGGCTACATCGTGGACCTGTGCCGCGCCACGCGGCAGTCGCCCTCGCTGCAGCTCGGCGCTTCGCCCCGCGGTGCAACGGCGCTGCTGCGCACCAGTAGGGCCTGGGCGTGGCTCACGGGTAGGAACTACGTCACGCCCGACGACGTGAAGGCGCTGGCCAAGGGCACGCTGCGGCACCGGGTGGCGCTGCGCCCGGAGGCCGAGCTGGAGGGCGCCTCGGCCGACGGCGTGCTCGACGGCGTGCTGAATGCGGTGCCGGTGCCGCGCTAGCCGCGGGCGGCGGGCGCTGCGGGGCGCAGGCCCCGCTGCGGCCTTGCGGGGCGCAGGCCCCGCTGCGGCCTTCTTCCCTCGCGCCGCGGCAGCTACGGAGCGGAGCGGCCGCCGGGCGGCCAGGGCCGACGTGTCCGGTTCCGGCCACGGAGGCGGCGGCTCCGGACTGCGTCCGGCGCCGCCGGGCATTCCCACGACCCGAAGGGACGGACTCTCATGGCGATCACCGGGCGCGCCGTGCTGGCGGCGTTCGCCGCGGCCGCCGTCGTGCTGGCCTCCGGAGCGCTGGGCACCTGGGCGTTCGCGGCCGCGGCGGTCGGCGCGGTGCTGCTGCTCATCGCCGCCGACCTGCTGCTGGCACCGAGCGCGCGGGGCATCGTGCTGGAGCGCTCCGGCGAGGACTCCGTCCGGCTCGGCGAAGAGGCGCCGGTCGAGCTCATCGCCGCGGCACCGTCCGGGCGGCGGCTGCGCGGCCTGGTGCGGGACGCCTGGGCGCCGAGCAGCGGCGCCGAACCGGCGCGGCACCGGATCGACGTGCCCGCCGGCGACCGGGTACGGCTGACGACGGTGCTGCACCCGCAGCGGCGCGGCGACCACGCCTCGGCCGGTGTGACGGTGCGGCTGATCGGGCCGCTCGGGCTCGCCGCGCGGCAGGCGGTGCACAGCGCGCCGTGGACCGTGCGGGTCCTGCCGCCGTTCCACAGCCGCCGGCACCTGCCGGACAAGCTCGCGCGCCTGCGCGAACTGGACGGCCGGCAGAGCGCTCTGGTGCGCGGCCAGGGCAGCGAGTTCGACTCGCTGCGCGAATACGTGTCCGGCGACGACGTCCGGTCGATCGACTGGCGCGCCACCGCGCGCCGGGACACCGTGGTGGTCCGGACCTGGCGGCCGGAGCGCGACCGGCGCCTGCTGGTGGTGCTGGACACCGGCCGCACCTCGGCGGGCCGGGTCGGTGATACGCCGCGGCTCGACCACTCGATGGACGCCGCGCTGCTCCTGGCGGCGCTGGCGGCGAAGGCGGGTGACCGGGTCGACCTGCTGGCCTACGACCGTGCCGTGCGGGCGCAGGTCCGCACGGGCGGCCGCGCCACGACACTGCCGCCGATCGTGGAGGCGCTGGCACCGCTCGAACCGTCCCTGGTCGAGTCGGACCCTGCGGGCATGGTGGCGGCGGTCCTCGGCGGACGCGACCGGTCGAGGAAGCTCGTCGTGCTGCTGACCGACCTCAACGCAACCGCTCTGGAAGAAGGGCTGCTCCCCCGGCTGTCCGCGCTGACCTCCCGCCACTTGGTCCTCGTCGCCGCGGTGCGCGACCCCTCCGTCGAGTCCATGGCCGCGGAGCGCCACGACGCCCGTTCCGTCTACCGCGCCGCCGCCGCTGAACGCTCCCTCTCCGACCGCCACCGCATCACCGCCGAACTCCGCCGCCGCGGCGTCGAAGTCGTCGACGCCACCCCCGAACACATCGCTCCGGCCCTGGCGGACGCCTACATCGCCTTGAAGGCCCAGGGACGGTTGTAAGAGGGGCAGGGGGCGGCTGCGGCGGCAGTCTTCGCTCTGTCCCACGGGTTCGGGCTCGGTATGCGGTCAGCAGTGCTGCCGGTCGCGGGATGAGGTGCAGCCAAGACAGACATGGGCGGCTTCGCCGGCAGCCTTTCCGCTCTGTCCCACCGGTTCGGGGCTCGTGTGCGGAGAGGGTTCCTGTTGTTCGTGGGGAGCGGCTGGCGCCGTAGGCTCCCGCTTCCCTGCGGCCGCCCAACCGGTGTTCATTGCGTCGGACCAGCGGAAAGCGGCAGCAACGGCGAGCCTGGGCAGGGGGCTCGGGCTGGTCGGCCGGGCGGCGGGCTGATCGCGGAGCGGGGACGGGGGGGCAAATGCCAAGAAAAAGGACACTGCAACAGGGGCCCCGCATGCCCCGCCCAAGCAAGCGCGGCCCCCTGCAGGCCCTGCACGCAGACCCCGATATCGCGCCGCACTGACCTGCACAAACACGAGGTCACGTAGCGTCGCGGTGTCCGCTTCCCGCGCACCCGCCTTTTCCGCGGCCCGATCGGCGAAAACGCGCGAGTGGCGGCCTCGCACTGCCCCGATTTGGGCGATTTGAGACAGCAGTGATCTCAGCACCCCGCGAAAAGGAACGCGCCGCGCTTCTGCGCGTGGGTCCCCAAGCCGGACACCCGCGCCCCGTCGATGACCGTTGCCCGGTTTCGCCCCCTATGTCGCCACGCAGAGTGAAAATGGCCCGGCGGATCGGCCGAGGAAGGGCCACGCATCCCGATTCCGCGCGCATTTACCGCTGAAAAGGTGGGAGTCGTGGCGCCGATGGGGTGTTACCCGGGGTTCGCGAAATACCCGCCCGCACTCGGCCCACCAGCCGCCGACCCTGCAGCTCCGCTATTCACACCAGTCACACCCGCCCCGCGCGCGCCCCACGCGCCCCTCGCGCGCCCCGCGATCAGCCCCGCGGCCCCGCCCTGTAGCCAGCCCGCGCCCGGCCGCTGCCCCGAGCTTCCGGCCACCTTCGCCGTCGCCGCCGCTTTGGCTTGTCCGACGCAATGAACACCGGAAAGTCGACTGCCGAGGTGCGGGAGCCTTCGGGTTCATCCGCCCCTGTAGTCACACCAGTCTCGCGACCAACCGACGCTCGGCCGCCTGGGTGGGCGCGAAGCGAGAGCGGGGAACAAATGACAAGAAGACGGACACTATGACGGGGCCCCTGCACGCCCCGCCCAAGCAGAAGAACTCCTCCCTCCTCTAGGCCCTGCGGAGAGCTCGATTGCACACCACGCTGAACTGCACAACGCGGGGTCACTCAGTGTGGTGATGTCTGATTCCCGCGCACCCACCTTTTCCGCGGCCCGATCGGCGAAAACGCGCGAGTTGCGGCGTCAGGATGCCCCGCTCTGGGCAATTTGAGGAAGGGGAGATTTCACCACCCCGCGGAAAGGAACGCGCCGCGCTTCTGCGCGTGGGTCCCCAAGCCGGACGCCCGCGCCCCGTCGATGACCGTTGCCCGGTTTCGCCCCCTATGTCACCACGCAGAGTGAAAATGGCCCGGCGGATCGGCCGAGGAAGGGCCACGCATCCCGATTCCGCGCGCATTTACCGCTGAAAAGGTGCCAGTCGTGGCGCCGGTGAGGTGTTACCAAGGGTTCGCGAACCACCCGTGCTTCCCCGGCCCGCCGACGGCCGACTCTCCAGCCCCGCTATTCACACCAGTCACACCCGCCCCACGCGCCCGCTCCGCGCCCTGCGAGCAGCCCCGCGGCCCCGCCCTGTAGCCAGCCCGCGCCCGGCCACCCACCCGAGGCCCCGGCCCCCCGCGCCGTCGCTGCCGTCCTTAGCTGGTCCGACGCACTGACTAACCCGCCACCCGGCCGCCCACGAGCGGGAGCCCGCAACCTCCCTCGCCGCTCCGGTCACCCCAGCCCCGCGACCAGCCGCCACCCGGCCGCCGACCCGAGGCTCCGGGCACCCTCTCGCCGTCGCCGCCGCATTTTTCGCTGGTCCGACGCACTAAACACCAGGAAGCCAGCGATAGAGAAGCGGGAGCCCTCGTCCCCAGCCACCCCAACTCCGAGACCAGCAGAATCACTGGTTGCGCACCGCTCCCGAAGCGGCGGGACAGAGCGGAAATGTCTGCCGGCTAAGCCGCCCTTGCTGTAATGCGTGAGCCCGCGCCACGGCCTGCCGCCACCCGGCCGACCCACCCGGGCCTCTGCCCGGCCGCGCCGTCGCCGCCGCTTCTCCGCTTGTCCGACGCACTGATCGTCGGGCAGCCAGCTGCAGAGGCGCGAGAGCCCTCGTCCCCAGCCGCCCCCAACCCCGCGACCAGCAGAATCACTGGTCACACGGCGCTCCTCAAGCGGCAGGGCAGAGCAGGCAAGACCGTCGGCAAAGCCGCCCTCCCCCTATACAGCAGCCGATCCTGGGCCCGCACACGCATGGCATGCTGCTCGGATGGACATCCCCCCGCGGTCCGCTGGGAACAGGGCGGGCGACGTGTATGGCGCGCTGGTGCAGGCGGGCGACGTGCATGGCGACGTGCACGTGTACGCGCCGGAGGTGCCGGAGGCAGCCGACGTTGCACTCGATCCGCCGCTGCCTGGCATGCCCGTCCGGGGGCGCGAGGAGTTGCTGGGCGCGCTGCGCGGCGAGTTGCGGGCCGGCGCGCCGGTGCATGTGCTGACCGGGCCGGGCGGGTTCGGCAAGAGCACCGCCGCGGCTGCGCTGGCCGAGCACGCGCGGTCGCTGGGGTGGACCGTGTTCTGGGTGCACTCGGACACGCTGCTGCCGGGCATGCTGGAAGCCGCCGTTGAGCTTGGCGGGTCCCGTGCCGAGGCCGAAGAGGTCGCCCGCTCGCCGCGCGCTGCCGCCCGCTGGGTGTGGCGCCGCTTCGACCGCACCGATGAGCCGTGGCTGCTGGTACTCGACGGCGCCGACCGCCCTACCGAACTCGACCCCGACCACCGCCCTGGCGAGCAGCGCGGCTGGGTGCGGTCGAGTCCGGGCGGGTTCACGCTGGTCACCAGTCGCGTTGACGACGCCGCGCTGTGGGCGCCCGCCGCTGTCCACCGGCTCGGCGTGCTCGCTCCCGGCGACGCCGCCGCAGCGCTCGCCGACCACGCCGGCGCCGCGATCCCCGACGACTCGGACGCGGACCGGCTCCCCGGAGCAGAGCAGCTCGCGGCGCGCCTAGGCGGCGTGCCGCTCGCGCTCTCGCTGGCCGGGCGCATCCTCGCCACCCACCAGCTGCTCTTCCCCGACGCGGAGGCGCTGCTCACCCATCTCGGCGACGACGCCGCCCGGCTGGACAGGCTGGCCGCGCCGCTCGGCCCCGAGCATGCCGACAGTCGGCGGACGCTGTCCGGGGTATGGGAGCTGTCGCTCCGGCTCGTCGGCGAAGAGCAGCCGCAGGCGGTCCCGCTACTGCGGCTGCTGTCGCTACTCGGCCCGCGCGGGCGGCCAGTGCCGCTGTGGCGCCTCCCGCTGTCGGCCGACAGCGTGCTCACCCTCCCCGGAGGTCCGGTGGACGCGGCAGGGTTCGCGCGGGCCGCGAACGCGCTCGCGGTGCACGGACTTCTGCGCATCACCAGCGACCCGGACGGCCGCGGGCTTGCCCTGCACCCGCTCATCGCTGAGTCGGCACGCGCCGGGATCAGCGGCGACGGCGACTCTGAGGGCGCCGATCTGGTGCGGGAGGCGGCGCGGCTACTGGACGCCAGCGGCGACCGCGACCCCCGGTTCGAGCTGCACGCCCGCACCGCCGTCGCCGCCCAGGCCGAGCGGTTTCCCGGACTCGACGCCGAATTCCGCGTCGAGGCTGGCCTCGCGGAGGTCCGCTCGCTGATCCAGCTGGGCCGGTTCGCCGACGCCGACGGCCGCGCCCGAGAGCTGCATGCGCTGGCTGGGGAAACGCTGGGGCCCGACAGCGGGACCACCCTCCAGGCGCGGCACCTCCGGATCGAATCGTGGCTCTTCCAAGAACGCGTCGACGAAGCCGAACACGCGTACCGCGTGCTGCTGGCCGACCGGCTCCGCGTGCTGGGGCCAGAGCATCCGCGGACCCTGGACACCCGCCACCAGCTCGCCATCGCGGCCGGGCTGCGCGGTGCCTGGGCAGAGGCCCGACGCCTGCACCTCGCGATCGCCGACGAGCGGCTGCGGCTGCAGGGGCCGCACGCGCGGGAAACCCTGGCGTCGATGGACGCGGTGGGCTATGCGGCGCTGCGGGCGGGCGACCTGAACGACGCCTACCTGTGGCTCATACGCGTCTACGAGGCCCGGGCAGAGCTGCTCGGCGAGCGGGACCGACTCACCACAAACTCGCTGTACAAGCTCGGGGTGCTCGCTCTGCGCCAGGACCGGATCTCGCTGGCCCGGAACGCGTTCGAGCGGGTACTCCGCAACCGCGAGCGGATACTGGGATCCGACCACCCGCAGACGCTGCTGGCCCGCGACCGCCTCAACGGCGTCCCCGTCGAGCCGCGCCGCGAGCACTACTCCGGCGGTGAAGTGAACTCCGGCTGATCCGCGAGCGGCTCTTGCCGAGGGCGTCCGGCGAAGCTCTTCGCTGGCCGGGGGCAGGCGCCGTCCTGCCGCCCTACCCCAGCGTCGGCGCCTCTTCGGGGGCGTGGGCGATGTCGCCGCGTTCGCCGGCGGCGTGGGCGCGGCGGCCGAGGGTGAAGACGTAGGCGAGGAAGAGGGCTTCGGCCGCGATGCCGATGCCGATGCGCAGCCACGTGGTGTGGACGTAGCCGGTGACCAGGCCCTCGATCAGGCCGGAGATGAAGAGCACGACGACGAGGCCGAGGGCGGCCGCCATAGCGGGGCGCGCTTCGCGGCCCAGGGCCTGGATGCGGGTGCGCGGCCCGGGGGCCACCAGGGTCCAGCCGAGCTTGAGGCCGATGCCGGCGGCGACGAACACCGCGGTCAGCTCCAGCAGGCCGTGCGGGATGATCAGGCCGAAGAACACGTCGGCCTTGCCGTGCGCGGCCATCATGCCGCCGGCCGCGCCGAGGTTGGCGCCGTTCAGGGCGAGCACGTACAGCGTCGGCACGCCGCCGAAGACGCCGAAGATCAGCGCCTGAGCGGCCGCCCACGCGTTGTTGGTCCACACCTGGGCCGCGAAGGAGGCGCCCGGGTGCTCCACGTAGTAGTTGGCGAAGTCGTGCTCGACGTAGGCGCGGATCGACTCCGGGGTGCCCATGGCCGCCATGACGCCGGGGTTCAGGGCGATCCAGGCGCCGATGGCCGTGGCGAACGCGACGGTCCCCAGCGACGTGGCGATCCACCACCAGCGCAGGCGGTAGACGACGGCCGGGAAGGTCGCCGTGAAGAACCGGCCGATGTCGCGCCAGGCCGAGCTCTCGGCGCCGATCACGGCCGCGCGGGACCGCGCGACCAGCCCGGAGAGCCGCCCGGTCAGGACCGGGTCGGCGCCGGAGGAGCGCACCAGGGAAAGGTGGGTGGACACCTTCTGGTAGAGGTCGACGAGCTCGTCGACCTCGTCGCCGCTGAGTCGCCGGCTGCGCCGGACCAGCTTTTCGAGGCGGTCCCACTCGTCCCGGTGCACGGCGGCGAATACGTCGATGTCCACGCCGCGACCCTACCGGTCCCTCCCGTGCGCGGCCGGAGGCGGCCAGCGGCGGGCCGCCGCAGACGGGGAACTTCCGGTCGGGCCCCTAGAGTTGGCAGAGCGGGGCGGTTCGCCCCGTATCCGACGAAGCGAGGGGGCGGCGGTGGTCCAGTCCGGCCAGGAGTCCTACGAGGGGCCCGCGGAGCTGGTGACCGGGGACGCGGTCGTCCTCGACCTGCGGCCCGCCGGGTTCGCGACGCGCTCGCTCGCGGTCCTGCTCGACCTCTTCGTGCAGGGCGGACTGATGGTCGGCGCCCTGCTGGCGGTGGCCGGAGTCGCCAACGGCCTCGACGCGGCGGCCGCCGCCGCAGTACAGGTCGGGATGACCGCCCTGATCATGGTCGGCTACCCGACCGCGTTCGAAACCCTCACCCGCGGCCGCTCGCTCGGCAAGTTCGCGCTGGGGCTGCGCGTGGTCGGCACCGACGGCTCACCGGAGCAGTTCCGCCAGGCACTGGCCCGGGCGCTCTGCGGCGTGGTGGAGTTCTGGCTCTCCTCGGGCGCGGTCGCACTGATCACGTCACTGCTGAATTCCGACGGCCGCCGGGTAGGCGACTTCGCGGCCGGCACCGTCGTGGTCTCGGAACGGAGCCGGGGCGGCCGCGGCGCGGACATCGAGATGCCGGAGGCGCTCGCCGGATGGGCGGCCGGCGCGGAGCTGTCCGGGCTGTCCGCCGAGACTGCGGGCATGGCGCGCCAGTACGTGCAGCGCTACGGCGAGCTCTCCGAGCAGGCCCGCTACGAGATGGGCGTGGGCATCGCCGACCAGGTTGCCCGCTCGGTCAGCCCGCCTCCGCCACCCGGTGTCTCGCCGCCCGAGTACCTGTCCGCGGTGCTCGCTGAACGCCGCCGCCGCGAGGAGCTCCGCAGCGCTCCAGACGACGCGCAGCTGCCCTAGCCACGGGGCAGGGGCTCAGGGCCGAGGGGCAACGGAGGCTTCGCCGGGGAGCCTTCTCGCTCTGTCCCGCCGCTTTGTGCTCGCTGTGTGACCAGTGATTCTGTTGGTCGCGGGTGTGGGGTGCTGGCATTACAGGCAACCTTTTGCTCTATTCCACCACTTCGGGCCCGGTATACGGCGAATGGCGCTGCTGATCAAGGGGCGCGGCACGGTTCAGGCCGAAGGCTCCCGCACCTCGGCAGTCGACTTTCCGGTGTTCATTGCGTCGGACAAGCCAAAGCGGCGGCGACGGCTCAGGGGGCCGGGGCCGCGGGTGGGCGGCCGGCTTGCGGCTGGTCGCGGGGCTGGTGTGACTGGAGGGGCGGGGGAGGTTGCGGGCTCCCGCGCGGGGGTGGCCGGGTGGCGGGTTGGTCAGTGCGTCGGACAAGCGGAAAAACGGCAGCGACGGCGAGAGTGGTCGGAAGCTCGGGGCGGTGGCCGGGCGCGGGTTTGCCACAGGGCGGGGCCGCGGGGCGGGCGAGTGGGGCGGGTGTGACTGGTGTGAGTAGAGAGGCTGGAGAGTCGGCCGCCGGCGGGCCGGGGAAGCACGGGTGGTTCGCGAACCCTTGGTAACACCCCATCGGCGCCACGACTGGCACCTTTTCGAGGGCAGATGCTCGGATAACCCGGGAGGTGCGACCGTTCCGCGGCCCGCCCACCGGGTCAGTCTCACTCTGCGTGGCGACATATCGGGCGAAACCGGGCGTCGATCACTGCCGGGGTCCGGGTGTCCGGTTCGGGGGCCCACGCGAAAGAGCGCGGCGCGTTCCTTTTCCGCGGGTTGCGAGGTCACCCCTGCCTCAAACCGCCCATAGCGGAGCATCCTGACGCCACGGCGCGCGCCTCTTCGCCGACCAGGTCGCGGAAAAGCTGAATCCGCGGGAATCAGACACCGCAACGCTGCGTAACCTCGCGTTCTGCACAGGTCCGCGGGACGCGGAAGCGGGCTCTGCGTGCAGGGTCTGCAGCGGGCCGCGCTTGCTTGGGCGGGGCGTGCAGGACCCCTGTTGCAGTGTCCTTTTTCTTGGCATTTGTCCTCTTGTCCTCGCTCCGCGATCAGCCCGCCGCCCGGCCGCCCGCCTGAGGCGCCGCCCGGCTCTGTTGTCGCTGCTGCTTTTCCGCTGGTCCGACGCACTGAATACCGGTTGGCCGGCCGCAGAGAAGCGGGAGCCTTCGGTAGCCCCCGGGCCCGCCCCGCGAACAGCAGAAGCACTGGTTGCACACAGTCCCAGCAGCAGCGGGACAGAGTGGAAGGCTGTCGGCGAAGCCGCCCTAGTCTTTATGCCGTGAGTCCCGCCCCGCGACCAGCGCCAACACTGACCGCACACACTGATGCCGAAGCGGTTGGCCAGAGCAGCCCGACTGCCGGCGAAGCCGTCCTTGTCTTGATGCCGTGAGCCCACCCCGCAACCCCGCAGGTCCCCTGGCCGCAAAGCGGTCCTGAAGCAGCGGGACGGAGCGGAAGGCCGCCGGCGAAGCCGCCATGCCCCGGAGCGGGGCCGCGGGCTGAGCGGCTCCGCCCCGGCGGCAGGGGGTCAGGCCCGCCAGGAGCTGAGGTAGTCCTCCTGCTGGGGGGTGAGGTGGTCGATGGCGACGCCGAGGGCCTCCAGTTCGAGGCGGGCCACCTGGGTGTCGATACGGCGCGGCACGTCGTGGACGCCGGGCTCCAGGGTGGGACCGATCTCGGCGAGCCAGGCCGCGGTGAGGGCCTGGCCGGAGAAGGACATGTCCATCACCGCAGCCGGGTGGCCCTCGGCGGCGCCGAGGTTGACCAGGCGGCCCTCGGCGAGCAGCACGATGCGTCGGCCGTCGGCCAGCACGTACTCGTCGGCGCTCGGGCGCACGTCGGGCCGGACCTCCACGGCCGCGTCCTCCAGTGCGACGAGGTCGATCTCGACGTCGAAGTGGCCGGCGTTGGCGAGTACCGCGCCGTCCTTCAGCCGGGCGATGTGCTCGGCGCGGACGACGTCGCGGTTGCCGGTCACGGTGACCATGACGTCGGCGACAGCGGCGGCCTCGGCCATCGGCAGCACCGTGTACCCCTGCATGACGGCGTCCAGCGCGGTCACGGCGTCGACCTCGGTGACGACCACCCGGGCGCCCATGCCGCGGGCCCGCTCGGCAAGCCCGCTGCCGCAGTAGCCGAAGCCGGCGACGACGACGGTGCGGCCCGCCAGCATCGTGTTGGTGGCCCGCAGGATGCCGTCGATGGTGGACTGCCCGGTGCCGTACCGGTTGTCGAACATGCGCTTGGTGGCGGTGTCGTTCACGGCCACCATGGGCAGCTTCAGCGCGCCCTCGGCGGTCATGCCGCGCAGCCGGATCACGCCGGTGGTGGTCTGCTCGCAGCCGCCGATGATGCCGGCGAGCAGGTCGGGCCGGCGCAGATGGGCGATCTCGACGAGGTCGCAGCCGTCGTCGAAGAGCAGCTGCGGCCCGGTCTGCAGCACCCGCTCGAGGTTGCGGTCGTAGGTCTCGGGGTCCACACCGGCGCGGGCGAACACGGAGACGCCGTACTCGGCGACGAGCGCCGCGGCCGTGTCGTCCTGGGTGGACACCGGGTTGGAGGCGGCGAGGGCGACTTCGGCGCCCCCGGCCGTCAGGGTGCGCAGCACGTTCGCGGTCTCCGCGGTCACGTGCATGCAGGCGGCGACGCGGACGCCGGCGAGCGGCTGCTCGGCGGCGAAGCGCTCGCGGACGCGGCGCAGGGCGGGCATGGCCCGCTCGGCCCATTCGACGCGGCGGACCCCGGCCTGTGCAAGGCCGAGGTCCGCGACGTCGTGCTCTGGGAGTGTCATCCTCAGCGGATCAGTCGCCGGGTATCAGTAGCGGTAGTGGTCGGGCTTGTAGGGACCGGCCACGTCCACGCCGATGTAGGCGGCCTGCTCCTTGGAGAGCTCGGTGAGCTTGACGCCGAGCGCGTCCAGGTGCAGGCGGGCCACCTTCTCGTCGAGCAGCTTCGGCAGCACGTACACGCCGATCGGGTACTCGTCGGTCTTGGCGAACAGCTCGATCTGGGCGAGCACCTGGTTGGTGAAGCTGTTCGACATCACGAAGCTGGGGTGGCCGGTGGCGTTGCCCAGGTTGAGCAGGCGGCCCTCGCTCAGCACGATGATGTTGTGGCCGTCGGCGAAGGTCCAGGTGTGCACCTGGGGCTTGATCTCGTCCTTGACGACGCCCGCGATCTTCTCCAGGCCGGCCATGTCGATCTCGTTGTCGAAGTGGCCGACGTTGCCGACGATCGCCTGGTGCTTCATCCGCGACATCTGGTCGGCGGTGATGATGTCGAAGTTGCCGGTGGTGGTGATGAAGATGTCGGCGGTCTCGACGACGTCCTCGAGGGTGGTCACCTCGTAGCCGTCCATGGCGGCCTGCAGGGCGTTGATCGGGTCGACCTCGGTGACGATGACCCGCGCACCCTGGCCGGCCAGCGCCTCGGCGGAGCCCTTGCCGACGTCGCCGTAGCCGGCGACGACCGCGACCTTGCCGCCGATCATGACGTCGGTGGCGCGCATGATGCCGTCCGGCAGCGAGTGGCGAATGCCGTACTTGTTGTCGAACTTGGACTTGGTGACCGAGTCGTTGACGTTGATCGCGGGGAAGAGGAGCTTGTCCTCGCGCGCCATCTCGTAGAGGCGGTGCACGCCGGTGGTGGTCTCCTCGGAGACGCCCTTGATGGCGGCGGCGGCCTTGGTCCACTTGTCCTTGGACTCGGAGAGGCTCTTCTGCAGCAGGGTGAGGACGACCTTGAACTCGTCGCTGTCCGCAGTGGCGGGGTCGGGCACCGCGCCGGCCTGCTCGAACTCGCGGCCCTTGTGGACGAGCATGGTGGCGTCGCCGCCGTCGTCCAGGATCATGTTCGGGCCGTCCTGGCCGGGCCAGGTAAGCGCCTGCTCGGTGCACCACCAGTACTCTTCGAGCGTCTCGCCCTTCCAGGCGAACACCGGCACGCCCTTGGGGGCGTCGGGGGTGCCGTTCTTGCCGACGACGACGGCCGCGGCCGCGTGGTCCTGGGTGGAGAAGATGTTGCAGCTGACCCACCGCACCTCAGCGCCGAGGGCGGTGAGGGTCTCGATGAGGACCGCCGTCTGCACGGTCATGTGCAGCGACCCCATGATCCGGGCGCCCCGAAGGGGCTGGCTCTCGCCGTACTCGGCCCGAAGGGCCATGAGACCGGGCATCTCGTGCTCGGCGAGGGTGATCTCCTTGCGGCCGAAGTCGGCCAGGGTCAGATCGGCGACTTTGAAGTCGAAAGACATGCGTGGCTTCACTCCTCAGGTGGATGCGCCACCGAGTGTAGGACCGCGGTACCGCTCCGGGCACGCCCTGGCGAGCGAAATTGACGTTGCAGTGTCAGATTCGACCGCAGCGGTGGCCGCGCCGGTTAGGGTCGGGAGGCGTGACGAGCAGCGAGCACGAGCCCCGACCGCACCCGGATGCGGTGCCGATCTCTGACGCGGCCAGCCGGCTGGGCGTGACGCCGCGGAGCCTGCGCTACCGCGAGGCGCTCGGCCTGCTGCCCGCAACGAAGGAGCGGCCGACCGGGCGGGGCCACCGGCACCGCCGGTTCGGACCGCGCGAGCTGCGCACCGTTGCCGCGGGGCTGGAGCTGGAGCAGCGGTACGACGTGAGCCCCGCGGCGCTCGCGTTCGCGCTTCGCGTGCTGGCCGAGCCGGAGGCGATGGCGGCGGTGCGCTCCTACGGCGAAGGGCTGGGGCGGCTCGCGCCGCGGCCGGCTCGCGCGATGGACTTCGACAAGGAGAAGGCGCTGCGCCTGCTGCGCGGCCGCCCGGGCCAGCGCTGACGCCGGGCGCGCGGCACGGCCGCAGGCGCAGCCCCGCACCGCGGTACCCGCTGCGGGCCGGCCGGAGCGTGGGCGTCCTGCGCCGGCGCGCACACCGGCGCAAGCGCGCCCAGACGGCCGCGGCGGCACCCGCCGGGTCCGCATCCGGGGCGGCCCGGATGCGCCGCGCGGGCCGGCACCGGCACAGCCGACCGGGCGCACGCCCGCCGCCGTGCCGAGCGGCGGCACGCACGGCCGCACCGCCGTCTGCTCACCAGCCGGCGGCGGCCACCATGCGGCGCTCCAGTGCGGGCGCCATGGTGCGCATGTAGGAGGCGGAGATGTGCGCGGAGTCCCAGTACACGAGCACGTTGCCGATCACGGCCGGGCAGTGCGCACCGGTTCCGCCGGTGCCGTCGGCGCAGAGCTGGTCGGTCATGTCGAGCGGCACGACGTTTCCGGGCAGCTCTGCCGAGGCGAGCGGGTCCCGGTCCGCCAGGGAGTCCGCGGCGGGTGCGCCGCAGTCGGCCCGCGCCTGCGCTCCGATCTCCCCGCCGCCGCTCGCCGGGCCGCCGGCGTCGGCCAGGCACTCCGGAGCGCTGCCGGGCAGCCGCGGCGTGTCCCGCACCGCGATGACCTGCGCGCCGAGGTCGCCGAGCTCGGCCCACCGCTCGGTGTAGCCGTCGACGACCTGCTCCTCGCCGAACCCGGCCGAGGTGTCGAGGCTGGTGGTGGTGCCGGTGGTGAAGACCGCGTCCGGCTGCAGCCGGTCCAGTTCCTCCATCGCGCCGCGGTTCCACTCGGCGCACGAGGTGTAGGGCGACCCCTTGTAGGTCTGGGGTGCGTCGGTGAACAGGCAGGCGCCCTTGAGCAGGGTGGTGACCTGCCAGTCGCGGCGCTCGGCGATCTCCTCCAGGGCGGGGAACCAGTGCGCGGCGTGCGACCCGCCGACCAGGGCGATCGTGCGCTCAGGGTCGTCTGCGCCGTAGGTGCAGACCAGCACCTCGGATGGGCCGGTCTCCTGGTTGCAGCCGTCGTCGTAGGTGGCCGGCACGTCGTCGGCGGCCTCGGCGAGCGCGGGCAGGACCGGCTGGAGCTCGGCGGCCGCTCCGGCGCCGCCGGCCAGCGCGGCCGCGCCCGGGTAGCGGTCGGGGTCGCCGATCAGGGCGTCGCGGGCGCGCTCTTCTGCGTCCAGCCGGGCACTCCAGGCGCCCGCGGTGAGCAGCACCGGCAGCAGGCAGGCCAGGGCGAGCGCGGTGCTGCGCACCGCCGACCCGCGCGCGGCGCCGGCGATCCGGTCGGCGAGCGGCGCGGTGGCCGCGGCCAGTGCCAGGGACACCGCGATGACTGCGGCTCCGGTCAGCGGGTCGGCGAGTGTCTGCCCGCTCAGGTGCAGCGCGACGATGAGCACCGGCCAGTGCCAGAGGTAGAGGGCGTAGGAGATCGATCCGATGTAGGCGAGGGGGCGCAGCACCAGCAGCCGGTCGGCGGCGAAGCGGTGGCCGGTGGTGCCCGCCGCGATCACCGCGGCAGCGGCCAGCGTCGGCCACAGCGCGATGAATCCGGGGAAGGCCGTGGAGACCTGCAGAACCAGCCCGCACAGCACGAGTGCCGCCAGCCCGGCCCAGCCGAGGAGGACGCGCGCCCGGCGGGGCAGCCGCAGGAAGGGCAGGGCGAGCGCGAGGAGGCCGCCGAGGGCGAACTCCCACAGCCGGGCGCCGGTGTCGAAGTAGGCCCAGGGCTGGTCGGCGCGGGTCACCGCCACCGAGTAGGCGAGCGATCCGGCGAAGACCAGCACCAGCGCCGCGGCGGCACCCGCGCGGACGCTGCGCCCGCACCGCGCCGCGGCCCACGCCGCAGCGGCGATCAGCGCCGGCCACAGCAGGTAGAACTGCCCCTGGATGGACAGCGACCAGAAGTGCTGGAACGGGCTCGTGGCGTCGTCGCGTGCCAGGTAGTCGACGGAGTCCAGGGCCAGGCGCCAGTTCAGGTGGTAGAGCAGCGCAGCGGTGCCCTGCTCGATGGCGGCCCGCCACTGGTCGGCGGGGAGCAGCAGCCGCGTCGCGGCGAGGGTCGCCGCGGTGACCAGCGCCGCCGTCGGCACCAGCCGGACGGCCAGGCGGGCGAGGAAGCGGCCGAACCGGATGCCGTCGCCGCGCTCCACGGCGCGCACCAGCGACCCGGTGATGAGGAACCCGGTGAGCATGAGGAAGACGTCCACGCCGCCGGAGACCCGGCCCAGCCACACGTGGTAGGCGGCGACCAGCAGCACGGCGACCGCGCGGAGTCCGTCGATCTCGGGCCGGCGCGCCCCCGCCGGCCGCTGCGCCGCCGGGGGCGCGGGTGGGTCCGTCCGGGGCGCGGCGGTGGTCGTGTGCACCCGGGGGATGTTGCCGCTGTCCCGTTACCGGCCGGCGTCGGGGCGCTGAATCCGGGCGATCCGCGCGATGGCCGTTTTCCGGCGGGCGCCGCGGGTTAGGGTCACTGGCGTGGACGGACGAAGCGGTTTGGACACCCTCGACCGATTGGATGCGCTCTGTCGCGAGTTGCATCCTCTGACCTGCGCCGAACCCGAGCTGCGCCCGGCGCTGGCGCGCCACGCGGCTGCGCTGCGCGGCCTCGCCGGGCGCGACGCCGGCGCGGAGGCGGTCGCGCGCGACACCGACGCCCTGTGCGCCCTGGCCGCCG